>NZ_JBQHTK010000005.1:0-175765 GCF_052065755.1 Bariatricus sp. HCP28S3_D3
ATCCTTCAAAGCCTGGGAGGTTTTCCGCAGGGAGAGCCCGAGGTTAACGTGAAGAGTCAGGCACAGTGACATCACGTGGGAATCGAACTTGTTGAACTTCAGGGAAGAAGCATTTTTCGGGAGGGAATCCAGATCCATTTTAAAGAAATCCACGGTGAATTCACGGTAGATGTAGTGTAGCTTGTATTCGTTCTTGCCATAAGCTTTTTCAAGATGTTCCTTATCTACTTTTTTAAGATTGTGGAGATAGTAAGGGCATTTGGGATTCACGCATTTGTGGAGGATAAAGTGTTTCCTATCTTTTTTATGTACCAGAGCATTTCCACAGTGGGGGCAGCGTAAGGTGTACTCTTTAGAGAAACGGTTATCATCCGGTGAAAAGTTTGTGTCGCAGACCTTGCATTTGATCTGACCTTTCCTGCCGTTGTTGCGGTAGAGATAAGGTTGAGGGGCATTACAGCAGGGACACTTGCAGTCCTCGGAGATATCACATTCTTTGCGGCGTGAGACGGGTTTGATCTTCTTGTGATACTTGAATTCATAGTAGGGGATCAGGAGCTGCCAGTCCCAGTCGTTGTGATGGATTTCGATTTTGGGAAGTTCGTCTGTTTTGAGTTTCTGGTACTTTGGGGAATGAGAATCGTCAAAAGCCCACTGTTTCAGTGGAATATATTTGCAGATAAAAGTAATCAGCCAGCAATTCTGCTGATAAAGATATTGAATAACAGAAAGTAAGTATTGTATAATGTCCATGAGCATTGTCTCCTTTGGTGTTTTGGAATTTTGGTCGAGGACATTATACCAGAAAAAGGGAGGTCAATGCTCTTTTTATTTGCATTCTCCCATAAAATCAAGGTTTTTATTGAATTTTGGAACAAAAAAACAGGTAGTTTTTGACACTACCAAAGAGAGTCAGGAGGCATAAAAATGAAACTCTATTTAATACGGCATGGTGAGACCGACTGGAACAAGACACGAAGACTTCAGGGACAGGTGGATATTCCCCTCAATGACTTCGGACGAAAGCTTGCCCGCGAAACAGCGCCGGCACTTCAGACTGTTCCCTTTGAGGTGGTCTATACGAGTCCGCTTCTTCGGGCAAAGGAAACGGCAGAACTTGTGATCGGGGACCGGAAGATCCCGATGATCGAAGACACAAGGATTATGGAGATGGGATTTGGTGAATATGAAGGATTGATCTGTAAAGGACATGATTATAATATTCCGGATCCGGCATTTCGGAATTTCTTTCTGGCACCGGAGAAATATGACCCTCCGCAGGGAGGAGAGTCCTTCGAACAGCTTTCTGAACGGCTACATGCATTTCTGGAAGAGATCTTTCATAAGAAAGAGCTTGCAGATAAAACGATTCTCGTCTCCACGCATGGTGCGGCTTTATGTGGTATGCTACGTCTGATCAAGAAAGCGCCAATCGAACAATTCTGGGGCAGCGGAGTCCATAAAAACTGTGCAGTTACCGTTGTGGAAGTAAAAGACGGCAAGGCTCATATACTGGAAGAGGCTGTTACATATTACCGGGAAGAGGTTGCAGACTGGTAAAAGAAAAACTTAGGAATAAATAAAACCGGGAGAGCATGTATTATTTTACATTCTCTTCCGGTTTTTTCTATTTATTCAGGGGCGGCGCAGGATTCCCTTACCGCGAGAGAGCAGGGGAGCTGGATCTTCATCGCAGTACCGGACTGCTGCCGGATGATATGATGCAGAATCGACGCACCGTAATGTCCCATATTATAAGCAGGCGCATGGATCGTTGTGAGCGGCGGCGTCGTAAATTCGGCGATGCTGATATCATCAAACCCAATCACCGAGATGTCGTCCGGTATTCGGTATCCGTATTCCGTAAGTGCCTTGATCGCACCCATGGCGATAGGATCGCTGGCTGCAAAAATCGCCGTCGGAGGCGTTTTGCTTCGGATCAAATCACAGGTCATCTCATAGCCGGAATCAATTCGGAATAATCCCTCCCTGAGATATGGTTTATAATGAATCTGATGCTCCTCACAATAGCTCACGAACACCTTTTTGCGGTAATCCGGATAAAGCTGTTCAGGGCTGACATATTCCTTGCCGGTCAGGAAACCGATTTCCTTGTGACCAAGTCCGGTCAAATAATCCATCACAAGCTTTACCGCATGTTCAAAATCGATCATGATTGTGGAGATATCCGGATTTTTAACCGGCATATCAAGAAACAGAATCTTTGGATTTAAGTTTACCAGAGATTCAACTTCTGTTTTACTGAATTTGCCAATACAAATAATGCAATCCACGTCTTTTAACACGTCAAAATAATTGACATCACTCTTATATGTTCTTACCACCTGTATATTATGTGAAATGCAGTAGTCCTCGATTCCCTGGCGGATCAGGAGATAGTAGCTGTCCTCAAGTTCCTGCTGGGAAGAAAACCACTGGACGATCCCCATGGTGAACGCCGTCTTCACGGAAACGCGATTTCTTTTAACATAATGCATCTTATTGGCAGTATCCAGAACCTTCTGACGTGTCTCCGGTGAGACGTTGAGTGTCTCGTCATTATTTAAAATCCTGGAAACAGCCGCTGCCGAAACATTTGCCGCTGCAGCGATATCTTTAATGGTTGCCATAAAAGTCCCCCTTGATATTTGCAAGTTTACTATATTTTACTATTATAGCAAACTCAAATGGAAAATGAAAGATAAAGATTGCGTACAAAAGGATATTTCCGTACTTATCCTTCACTTTACACAAAAATCAAGCAGTAAATTTGTGCATAAATTTTAGTAAATTTATATTGAATATTTACTAAATATGTTGTATGATTTAGTTAATCAAAAATGTACGAAATAAACGGAGGGAACGTCATGAGACAAATCAATCAGATTGTGGAAGAAATGAAAGCCGGAGCTTGCAGAGAACTGTTAAGAGATATTTACGTAGACGAGGGAGTGATTGGATATCAGGAAGAACGCTATGTGAGAGCGCTTGGCGAATATGTGAAGATCTTCGGAGAACAGGAAGTAGAAATCTACAGTGCTCCGGGACGAAGCGAAGTAGGCGGCAATCATACCGATCATCAGCACGGCATGGTTCTGGCAACTTCAATTAATCTGGATGCCATCGCGATCGTAAATAAGAACGAGGATTCCAGCGTGAACATTTACTCAGACGGTTACGGAATGATCGAACTTTGTGCTGACGAGCTGGAAAAACGTCCGGAGGAAGAAAGCACTTCAGCCGGTCTGATCCGCGGTGTGCTTGCCGGACTGAGTGAAAGAGGATATAAAGTCGGCGGATTTAACGCGTATGTGACAAGCGATGTGCTGAACGGTGCCGGAATGTCTTCCTCCGCAGCATTTGAGACGATCATCGGCACCATCATTTCCGGATTATATAACGATATGGTGATCAGCATGGTTGAAATCGCGCAGGTGGGACAGTATGCAGAGAACGTATACTTTGGAAAACCTTGCGGACTGATGGATCAGACAGCATGTGCAGTCGGCGGACTGATCCACATTGATTTCGCAGATCCGGCAAAACCGATCGTAGAGAAAGTAAATGTTGACTTTGAAGAACACAAATACAGCCTTTGCATCGTTGACACAAAGGGATCTCATCACGATCTTACCGATGACTATGCAAAGATTCCGGAAGAAATGAAGCTCGTTGCAGAATTCTTCGGAAAAGAATTCCTTCGTGAAGTTCCAAAAGCAGATTTCTATGCAAATATTGCTGCACTTCGCGAGAAGACAGGAGACCGCCCGGTGCTTCGTGCGCTGCATTTTTTCGAAGATAATGACAGAGTGGCAGATCAGGTAAACGCACTAAATAACGGAGATTTCGAAGGCTTCCTGAAAATGATCAAACAGTCCGGCGATTCATCTTTTAAGTATCTGCAGAACATTTATACCAACAAGGACGTACAGAATCAGAGCATGTCCATTGCACTTGCAGTCAGCGAAATGACTCTGAAAGATCACGGAGTATGTCGTGTACACGGAGGCGGATTCGCCGGAACGATTCAGGCTTTTGTACAGAATGATTTCGTGGAAACTTACCGCGCAGCACTGGATGCCGTATTCGGAGAGGGCGCATGTCATGTACTGAAAGTGCGTAAATACGGTGGAATGAAAGTAATGTAATAATTCAGCATAAAGAAGTTGGAAAGGAAGAAAAAGAAATGATTTATGAAGCGGTTGCGAAACTGATGCAGTATGGTAGAACAACAGGACTGGTAGCGGCAGAAGATGAGATTTACGTTACAAACCAGGTGTTGGAAGCACTCAATCTGTCCGAGTATGAGAAACCGGAACAGATCCCGGAAGAAGTGGAACTTGAGGACATTCTGAAAGAGATCACCGATTACGCAGTAAGCCGGGGTATGATCGAAGATTCTGTTGTTTACCGTGATCTGTTCGATACAAAGATTATGGGAAAACTGGTTCCGGCTCCAAGTACTGTAATTGCAAATTTCAATGAACTCTATCAGGAAGGACCAAAATGCGCGACTGATTATTTCTATAAATTAAGTCAGGACAGTGATTACATCAGAAGATACCGTATCAAAAAGGATCAGAAATGGCTTACTTCCACAGAATATGGTGAACTTGAGATCACCATCAATCTATCAAAACCGGAAAAGGATCCGAAAGCAATCGCTGCGGCAAAGACGGCGAAACAGAGCGGATATCCGAAATGCCTTCTCTGTAAAGAAAATGAAGGTTATGCAGGCCGTGTAAACCATCCGGCCCGCCAGAACCACAGAATTATTCCGGTTGTAATCGACGACAAAAACTGGGGATTCCAGTATTCACCATATGTGTATTACAATGAACACTGTATCGTATTTAACGGCGAGCATGTACCGATGAAGATTGAGGAAGCTACATTTGCAAAACTCCTTGATTTCGTAACACAGTTCCCACATTATTTCGTTGGTTCCAATGCTGACCTCCCGATCGTAGGAGGATCCATCTTAAGCCACGATCATTTCCAGGGCGGCAATCATGAATTTGCCATGGCAAAAGCTCCGGTTGTAAGAGAATGTACGATTCCGGGATTCGAAGACGTCCATGCAGGAATTGTAAAATGGCCGATGTCCGTTATCCGTCTTCAGAGCCGTGAAAAAGAGCGCCTCATCAAAGCGGCAGCCCACATCCTGGAAGTCTGGAGAGGATATACAGACGAAGAAGCATTTATCTTCGCTGAGACTGACGGAGAACCGCACAATACGATCACTCCGATCGCACGTATGAGAAACGGACAGTTCGAGCTGGATCTGGTTCTAAGGAACAACATCACGACAGAAGAGCACCCGCTGGGTGTATACCATCCACATGCAAAACTTCATCATATCAAGAAAGAGAATATCGGCTTGATCGAAGTGATGGGACTTGCCGTACTCCCGGCGAGACTGAAACAGGAAATGGAAGAGCTTGCCAAAGCGATCCTTGCAGGAAGCGATATCCGTGCAGATGAAATGCTGGAGAAGCATGCTGACTGGGTTGAGGAATTCCTTCCGAATTACAGCGAGGTGAATGAAGGAAATATTATGGATATTCTTCATGAAGAGATTGGTAAGGTATTCAGTCAGGTGCTGGAAGACGCCGGAGTTTATAAGCAGACAGAGGATGGACAGAAGGCATTTGATCGGTTTGTAAGTAGTTTGTAAAAGGGGAATTAGTTTGTAAAGGGACGCCCCGCCCAATTCCATATTGTATTCCGGACACGCTTGCGCTCGGGAAAAAACGCAGCGGTACTATGATGCCAGGTTGTCGCCTGCCCGGCGACTCCTGCCATCAAGTGCCGGCGTTTTTTACGGTCCGGAATACAACATGGGATTGGGCGGGGCTGTGCTTTGCAAAACTTTAGGAGTAAAGTTGTTTGAGGGACGGATTGCGCCTTACGGCTTATCCTGGGAAAATATTAAGATGATAAGTTGTGAATGATAATTATTATGTACTTTTAGAAGAAAATATGAATTAAGTACGGTATAAGCAGGGATGTTTGGTTGATGATAGAAAAAGCATGTTCAACATGTAATAGTTAATAATTTGAGTTAATTGTTAAATATTAGTTAATTGGGTATTTTTATGTTTTGCTATATGATATGATGTTGTTAATTATTTATATCAATTTATGCGAAGGGGGATTTGGGGATGGAAGGTAATCGGAAGAGGAAGTTGTTCTGGGGCGGAGTGGTTTTGGTTGCGATTGTTTGTTTGGGGATTGGTTGGTATTTTACTTTGAGAAGTGGGGTGTATGTTGGGGATTATTTTTATTATAAGGTGAGTGAGACGCGGTATCAGAGGAATCGGTCGAATTATTTGGAGTTTGTTTCGGGGGATGAGGTTCGGATTGGTTTGGATGAGGGGGAGATGAGCGTTTCGATTGAGGAGAATGGGGATGATTCGTTTGCCTTTGCATTTTCGGACGGTAGATCGGTGCGGGGAAACTGGAATGGTGAGGATCTTGTGGACTCGGATGGGTTACTGATTGGATGGAGTGATGTGCGGATTGTGACGGATGATCAGTCTTATGTGCCGGGGGAAGCGGCAATTTGTCAGGCGATTTGTGATGTCCGTTTTGGAAATGAGGATACGATATCAAGACCGTATATTGCGTTTTTGGGTGTTCTTGTGTATGTATTAGGGATTGTGACTATTTTGAATCCGGATGGAGTTCATTTTTTCCTGAGCCGGTGGAAATATAATAATCCGGAGTTGTCTGAGCCCGGGCGATTGTTGGAGCAGATAGGCGGAGGTTTTATCGTTGTGATCGGTATAGGGATTATGACGGGGGCTTTATTACTTCTAGTATAACGTCCAGTTATTTTCGAGATGCTATATTAGTATTGTAATCTGTAGAGACGGAGTGTATAATTACAATTAATTTGAGAGAATTTGAAAGAGAAAGGTGAAAAGATGAGAAGATAATCGACGTTTGATACTTTTCGTCCGACTATGCTTATTGTGGAACATGATGCTCGGTTTCGGGATAAAATTGCGGCAAAAGTGATTGATATGTAAAATGAATATTGAAAAAGCAGATCGAAAAGAGCATAATGGTAGGAAAATATTTACTCAATTTGGAGGAAGAGCGTATGATGAAGCTGGAATTGAAAAAATGGTCTATCGAGGATTCAGATGATCTGGTATCTATTTGTAATGCAGTAAGCAGAACGTATCTTTCAAACCGGTTGCCTTTCCCATATACGGAAGATCATGCAAAATGGTGGCTGGGTATGGTGGAAGAAAACGAAGGTTCAAATGGTATTTTTCGTTCCATTTCTGTGGATGATAAAATCGTTGGAAACATTTCGGTTGAAAGGAAAGATGACGTTTTCTGCAAAGATGCGGAAATTGGATATTTTCTACTGACGGAATACTGGTCAAAAGGAATTATGACAGAGGCAGTCCGGCAAATATGTCAAATTGCTTTTGATGAACTTGATATTTTGCGGATCACCGGGCTGGTATATAATCCAAACAATGCATCCAAAAAAGTCCTTGAGAAAAATGGATTTGCAATGGAAGGCACGATGAAACAGGCCGTTGTGAAGGATGGGAGTATTTATGATCTCTGTATTTTGGGGAAACTGAGATAGAATAGTATGGACAAAGAAATTCCATTCAAACACCCAGATAAACGGCGTGAGACCATTGATCATACTGTTGTGCTGCACCGAGTATTTGAATCGGCATCTGCCAGCCAGAAAATACCGATACACGAATTATTTGCCGTTTGCCTGATTGCTGTCATCAATGAAGGAATCAAACTTACCAGCCGAAAAAGGAGAGAATACAATCACACAAAATAAAAATCCGTATTACTCCGTTATATTGAATGGTATTTCAGCTATCATACTCCCGTCTTTGAACTAGTCAGCCCCGCCCATCTGTCCCATCTATGCCAGGACCGTAAAAAACGCCGGCACTTGATGGCAGAAGCCGCACAAAATGCGGCGTCCTGGCATCATAGTACCGCTGCGTTTTTTCCCGAGCGAAAGCGTGTCCAGGTATAGACGGGACAGGTGGGCGGGGCGTCCCTTAGTCAACCAATCCTTCTAATCTTCATCATCCCCCGAAGCCGTATAAGTCTGACGTTTTCTCGCCATCTCATCGCTTGCAAGGTATTCATCATAAGTCGTGATCTTATCGATCATCTTACCTCCCGGCATAATTTCCATAATACGGTTTGCGGTAGTCTCGACGATCTGGTGGTCACGGGAAGCGAAGAGCAGTACTCCCGGGAATTTTTTCATTCCGTTGTTGAGTGCGGTAATTGCTTCCATATCCAGGTGGTCAGTCGGCTCGTCCAGAATCAGGACATTCGCACCGGAAATCATCATTTTCGAAAGCAGACAGCGCACTTTCTCGCCTCCGGAGAGCACTTTAACTTTCTTGACACCGTCTTCACCGGCAAAAAGCATTCTTCCGAGGAAGCCGCGTACATAGGTCACATCCTTGACTTCGGAATACTGTGTCAGCCATTCCACGATAGTGTCATCGTTGTCGAATTCTTTCCCGCTGTCTTTCGGGAAATACGCCTGCGAAGTGGTAACACCCCATTTATAGGTTCCCTCATCCGGTTCCATTTCTCCGATCAGGATCTGGAAGAGTACCGTTTTAGCAAATTCATTTCCACCGACAAATGCGACTTTATCGTCATGATTGAGTGTGAAAGAAATATTGTCCAGAATTTTCACACCGTCAATTGTCTTGGAAATTCCGTCGACTGTAAGCACTTCATTTCCGATCTCACGATTTGGCTTGAAATCGATATAAGGATATTTGCGGCTGGAAGGGCGGATCTCTTCAAGCTGAATCTTCTCCAACGCGCGCTTTCTGGAAGTCGCCTGACGGGATTTGGAAGCGTTGGCGCTGAATCGGGAAATGAATTCCTGTAATTCTTTGATTTTTTCTTCCTTTTTCTTGTTCGCTTCTTTCATCTGACGAATCAAAAGCTGACTGGATTCATACCAGAAATCATAGTTTCCGGCATAAAGCTGAATCTTTCCATAATCAATGTCTGCAATCTGTGTACAGACTTTATTCAGGAAATAACGGTCGTGGGATACAACAATCACAGTATTATCAAAGTTGATCAGGAATTCTTCCAGCCATGCGATCGCATCCAGGTCCAAATGGTTGGTCGGCTCGTCCAGAAGCAGAATATCCGGTGATCCGAACAGGGCTTGCGCAAGAAGTACTTTGACCTTCTGTGCACCGGTCAAATCCTTCATCAAAGTATAATGAAGCTCTGTCTCAATACCAAGTCCATTCAGAAGTGTAGCTGCATCGGATTCTGCCTCCCACCCGTTCAGCGTGGCAAATTCGGCCTCCAGCTCGCTTGCTTTGATTCCGTCTTCATCGGTAAAATCTTCTTTTGCATAGATGACTTCCTTTTCCTTCATGATCTCATAAAGGCGCGCATTTCCCATAATGACTGTGTCCAGAACCGGATACTGGTCATATTTAAAGTGGTCCTGCTGCAGGAATGACAGACGATCCCCCGGTGAAATGATTACTTCCCCGGAAGTCGGTTCAAGCTGTCCGGAAAGAATTTTCAAAAAGGTTGACTTTCCGGCTCCGTTCGCTCCAATCAGGCCATAGCAGTTTCCTTCCGTAAATTTAATATTTACATCTTCAAACAATGCCTTTTTCCCGACACGGAGCGTTACATTACTTGTGCTTATCATAAAGTTTAATCTCCTTCATATAAAAATATCTGATTTTAGGTAGTCCACGCATAATCGTAACATGCCTTGATGAATAACGCAAGTTAATTCATGCAGATTGTTCATATACCGTGAAAGAGGAAAATGACTTTCTTTTGTTGCAAAAAAACGTTTCCATTTCTAAACCAATATGATGATACAAGGGTCAAAAGGTCATGTTTTTCATGCTTGCATGAAAAAACATGACTTTGGGACCCGCAAAAACATGAGAAAGTAGCCCGAATAGGGCGGATTTCGAATGTTTTTAGGATTTCGAGAGCACAAAGTGCGAAGAAACCCGTGTATCATAGGGGTCTAAATACCTTTTGACCCCTACATCATATGATAAGATTATAGAAAAAGTAAACGTTCGGAGGAAATGAATATTATGACATACTCCAAAGAAATGGTAGATCTGAAATTTGCGAAAAGTGCATACTGGAATTTCCTTTTATGGGGGATCTGCTCTTCACTTGGAATGACGATATCGACCTTCGTTGATGCACTTCTGGTCGGAAATCTGGTCGGAAGCCAGGGGCTCGCCGTGACAAATCTTTCTACTCCGGTCTTTCTGGCATACGCATTGTTTGGGCTGACACTTGGAGTGGGTGCCAACGTATACATAGGGCGCCTGCTTGGTTCCTCCAATGTTGAAAAAGCAAACCGGGCTTTTCATTCTGTACTTGCAATTGGGCTTGGCATCAGTATCTGCTGTCTGATTCCTGCAGTTCTCCTTCGAAAGGAGCTGTTGGGGTTTTTGGGGGCAGGAGGAGAGTTGTATTCTCTCGCCGAACAATATTTGATTGTGGTATTTTGTTCTGCACCGGTTTTTATCATGTATCATATTCTTTCTGTTTCCGTGCGGACAGACGGTGACCCGAAACTTGCAGCATCAGCTTCCGCAGTCGTGATCTTGACGAATCTGACCTTGGATATTCTGTTTATGAAGGTGCTGAACCGGGGAATTATAGGAGCTTCTTCTTCTTTATGTATTGCAGAAGGACTTGGTCTTATCGTACTGATGTCCCATTTCTTGAAAAAGCAGTCCTTGCTCCGGTTGGGACTTGTTACTCCGAGAATGAAGGAACTCCGCAATTTTGTTGTTAACGGATTTGGTGTGGGGTCGGCATATATTTTCCAGGGACTTGTCATGCTTGTTTTTAATATGCTTCTATTATTATATGGCAAGGAACAAGGCGTTTTGCAGGTAGCGGTATTCGGAGTGATCTATACCATCAGCATGGCACCGTTCGCAGTATTTGACGGGGCCGGTAATGCGCTGGCAGTCGTGACCTCTATTTTTGCAGGCGAGCGGGACAGCGAAAGCATGATTGCGATCCTGCGTCAGGGTATGAAAGCAGCTGTGATCGCGGGAGGAATTTTCGGAATAATCTGTATCCTGTTTGCGAAAAATTTGGCCGGCTTTTTCGGCCTGGATCTGGCGGCGGTGCCATATGCAGAATCGGCAATCCGGATATTTGCATTCAGCATTATTTTCACAGGGATCAATATGGTAGCAACGGCCTTCTGGCAGGCAATCGGACGGGCGAAGCTGGCAGGTGCCATGTCCACATTGCGCAATTTTCTTCTGATGCTGATTTTTGGAAGTCTGTTGATTGCCAGATGGCAGATCAAAGGACTTGCTCTTACTTATGTGTTGGTGGAAGGAATCGGCACGCTTTTTGTTGCAATCGTACATAAATATCAAAGCTCTTATCCTTATATAACCGAAAAATATCATGTAGTGGGACATGTCTTTGAAAATAATTATCCAATCCATGCCGAGAGTGTGGAACACATTTCTTCAGATCTGGATTCCGTTTGCGAGGAATGGGAAATCAGCCCGAAACAATCGTTTTTTATTCATTTTATTGCCGAAGAACTTCTATTCAACATCATTAAGTTCGGACTCAGGGAAAAAGGTGAAAAACGTTATGTTGCCATTAAGCTGCTGGAGAACGAAGACGAATATATCATTCGTATACGGGATAATGTCCATACATATAACCCCTTTGATTCCAGCGGGGATGAGATTGATAATGGTGTATTAAAACTGATCACAAAAAAAGCAAAATACTATTATTATCAGCGAAAACTTATTTTTAACTATTTATACTTAATAATATGATTTGGAGAATGGAATTGTGAATTGTAATTTTGTATTTCAGGATGACCAGGAACTGCACAGACTAACCGTACAGAACAGACTGCTCAGAGAGTATGAGCTTCCGGTTTTGCGACGGATTCTTTCCGGTAAATCCGATGTCCGGATTCTGGATATCGGCTGCAATGATGGTCACAAAACAGTAAACCTGTTTTCGGATTTTCCCGGTGTACAGGTAATCGGACTTGAATATCTCGAAGATCTGGCTGCAAGGGCAGTTTGCCTTCATGGGAATGATCATTTTACTTTTTGCCGGTGCGATGTGGAAGAACGTGATTTTGCACAGATCCTCACTGATGTAATGAAAACCAGAAAGATTGAGGCATTTGATGTGATCTATCTTTCTTTCGTACTGATGCATCTTGCCAATCCCCAAAAGCTACTTGTTATCCTTCAGCAATTTCTTGCCGAGGATGGGAGGGTGGTCATTGTCGAACCAAGTGACCGCACATCCAGGCTTGTTCCGGATGAAGAGGAACTGTTGGGAACGTTTCTGGAAATTCTATCCAGTGATCCGCTGGCCGGAAACAGAACCTGTGGATATGATCTTCCAAAGCTGCTTGCATCAAGCGGGTACCAAGATATAATTATAGAACAAGAAGCAATCTCCTGTAAACCGGAAGAACTTGCTAAAAAACAGGATATTTTTGAAACCTTTTTTTCCTATCTCCCGCAGGATCTGGATATTTTATGCGAGCAGAACCCGGAGAATCCCCAATATAAAGAATGGAAAACATGGATGGATCTTCATTATGAGACTTTAAAACAATCTGTTTGTCAGAAAAATGCAAAGATTTCCATGGGACTTCTGATCGTATCTTGTACCAGGAGGTAGTATATGGAAAATATTTTAGTCGGAAAGGGACCGGAAAAAGAACGATTCTATTTAAAAGAGCTACAGGAAGAAGATTTGGATATGGCTGTCACGCTCTGTGACCGGTGCGTGGGTGTAAACCTATATCCAAGGAAAGAACTTGCTTCTGCAATTCAACGTAAAAATCATTTTTTTTATCTTCTTCTTACGTCAGACGGGAAAGCGGCGGGATATATTTATTTTTTTACCACTGTCATAAAGGAATTATCGACACGTGCCAGACTGCCGGAGGATCAAATCGCAGCAGTTTGTTCAAATAAGGAAGGGGTAATCGGAAACATTCAGTCAATTGGTGTCGCGGATGCTTTCCGCGGGAAAGGACTCTCTGTTTCTTTATTGGAGTTCAGCCTCAAAAATCTTGCAGAGCTCATGGCAGATACTGCATTTATTGTATGCTGGAAGATCGGGAAAAGAGTCCCGCTTCGCGCATCACTTGAAAAACTGGATTTCTGCTATCTCAGCGATGCGCATAAAGTCTGGTATGATCTTCCGGATTTAATCTGCCCGTATTGCGCAGGACGATGCAAATGCGACGCGGCGGTATACTATAAACCACTCACAAAGGAGGATGCACTATGAAAATGAAGTTGTTGCCTAAATTTATACTATCCCTTGGGGCAATGGGAGCCGTCTTAACTGTAACGATCTCTTTTTTCAGCTATGAAACGTCAAAAAAATCATTAGAAGAAATGTATGCGAAACAGGTGACGGTAGGAAGTGAAAGTATTGCTACGATGCTTTCAGTGGATGATGTCCGGGATATAATCGGTGAAAACGGCGATGAGACAGAAGCATATCGAGAAACGGAAGCGCTTTTCAATCAGTTAAAGGAAGACGGTGAGATTACTTATTTGTCTCTGGTGGTTCCGGATGAGGACAGCGTGACATTTTACATAGATGCAATGGTGAAAGAAATGGGAGATGATCCGGCAAATCAGATTCCATATGGTTCCGATATTCTGTATACGGATGCAGCTCAGGATGAAAAGGACCTGGAGAAATATGAACTGATCTGGGATCTCTATTCAGAGAATAAGGGAACAGACACACCGGTCATAACAGATAACTCTTATGGATACAACTATACTTCCGTTTCTCCGGTTCTGGATGAGAATGGAAATGCGATTGCGGAGATCCAATATATCCTTGATATGCAGAAGGTACGTGGGGAACTGAATTCTTTCCTTTATAAGATGCTGCTGATCGCTTTTCTGAATATCGTTGTTGTAATCATGCTTTACGTCGTATTTGTACGCAACAGTATTACAAAGCCGGTAAGTAAACTAGCTCTATTTACCAAAAAGATCATAGAATCCGGAGAGTTTAACAGGCAACATATTGAAATGAAGACCGGGGATGAAATCGAAGATCTCGGTCACTCATTCAATTATATGCTTGAAGAACTGGAAATCTATATCGATAATCTTGCCAAAGTTACAGCTGAAAAGGAACGGATCGGTGCAGAACTGAGTGTGGCTACCCAGATTCAGGCGAGCATGCTTCCATGCATTTTCCCTGCGTTCCCGGATCGCCCTGAATTTGATGTCTATGCCACGATGCAGCCGGCAAAAGAAGTCGGGGGAGATTTTTATGATTTCTTCCTTGTGGATGAGGACCATCTTGCTCTTGTCATTGCTGATGTGTCCGGCAAAGGAGTTCCGGCAGCACTTTTCATGGTCATTGCCAAGACTTTGCTGAAGAATAGTGCACAGACCGGCGCTTCACCAAAAGAAATTCTGGAAAAGGTGAACAACCAGCTCTGTGAAAATAATGATGCAGAAATGTTCGTTACAGTATGGATTGGAATTCTGCAGATTTCCACAGGAAAGATTGTCTGTGCAAATGCAGGCCATGAATATCCGGCAATCCGCCATGCCGGAGGATGTTATGAACTCGTGAAAGATAAACATGGTTTTGTTCTGGCCGGAATGGAAGGTGCCAGATACCGTGAGTATGAGCTTCAGCTTAAACAGGGCGACGGCCTGTATGTATATACGGATGGTGTGGTCGAAGCGACCAATGCGAATCAGGAGCTTTACGGAACAGAACGGATGCTGGCCGCACTGAACATAAATCCTCATGCAATACCAGAAGAGCAGCTTCCTGCTGTGAAAGCAGATATTGATTCGTTTGTCGGAGATGCACCTCAGTTTGACGATATCACAATGCTTGGCCTGTATTATCGGGGACCGGCAGGAAACAGTCAATAAAAATGCTTCAGAATGGTCATAAACAGTTATATTCGGCCTGAGAATAAGGAGGAAACGATGAAAAAGAGACTACTGGCACTACTATGTGTGACGATTTTGGTTGGGAAAAGACATCGGACACCTGGTCTTTGACAGCATCCAAAAAGTTATCGGATACCAAAGTCTATTATGCGGACGGTGTCGTTTACAGCGATTATTTCTATGTATATGGCCTGATATTATTTAATAATGACTATGATGTTCTGTGGAACCGGGTAAGTGTAAATGAACTCATAGAGGAAGATCCTGTGGATCCGGGGAAAGAAGATCCGGGTACCGATCATCCCGGAACGATCACTCCGGATCCGGATGATAACATCATCATCAAGATTGTACACACGAATGACATTCATGCACGAGTGACCGACTCAAGTGAAGGAATCGGTGTAGAACGCCTTAAGACGATTATTGACAGCTGGACTTCAGATGCCGCAATGAGCACCGTGATCGATTCGGGAGATCTTTTTCACGGACAGCCGATCGCAACGCTGTCAAAAGGCGAATCCATAGCGAAAATTACAAAAGCACTGGGATACGATCTGATGACAGCGGGCAATCATGATTGGAGCTACGGAAAAGACAGGTTGAAAGAGCTGGCGGAAATGGCTGACATTGAAATGCTTTGCGGACATGAACATATCAATCTGGACGAGACCGTGACAACACCGGACGGAGGAACTGCATATGTGATCGAGAGTGGTTACTACCTGCAAAACGTCAGTCTTATCGAACTGGAATGCTTTACCGATGAAAATAACGAATTCAGCGTATTTGAGCTGACACACACCGTCCTCAATGAGGAAGATGCTGAAGCCTATGCGAGGGATCCGGAAATGACAGCCCTATTGAATGAGATCAACGATGAACAGGAAGAAATCCTCAACACGGTAGTGGGACAGACACCGGAATATCTGGACGGAGACTGGTACAATCTGAGAATCGGAGAAACGAATCTGGGAAGAGTCGTGGCAGATGCTTATCTGCTGGAGACCGGAGCCGATGTAGCTTTTGAAAATGCAGGCGGTATCCGAGCTTCCATAAAAGCCGGTGATGTAACTTATGGGGATATCATCGGTGTCAGCCCTTATGGAAACTATATTGTAACAAAGAAGCTCACAGGTGCGCAGCTTCTTGACGTGTTTGAGACTTCACTTGACATCCAGGTTCAGTGTATTGAGGCATACGAAAGAGGAGATGACAGTGCATGGCCGTCATCCAGCGGGAGTTATCTTCAGTTTGGCGGTGTAACCGTGGAGTATGATCTGTCACAACCGGCAGGCAGCAGAGTCGTAAGTGCCAAAGTTCAGGGTGAACCGCTGGATCTTGAAAAGCTTTATACGGTTGCAACGAATAATTATGCCTCCGCATCCAATTATTATGACTCATTGGCAACTGCCAAAGAAACCGGTCAGTTCCGTGCATGTGACGAGGCACTGGCATCCTTCTTTGAGCAGGATGAAGAAGCCATTGCCAAGACTCTTTCTAACCAGGCTATGATTCCGGCAGAGAAATGTCAGCATACCGATACTGAAATACGGGATCAAAAAGATGCAAGCTGCACAGAAGAAGGATATACCGGAGATGTGTACTGTAAGAATTGTGGCGAGTTAATCGAAAGCGGAGAACCGATTTCGAAGACGTCTCATACATATAAAGACGGTATCTGTACCGTATGCAAGGCAAAGAATCCTTCTGCAAATCCGTCCGAAAAGGAAAAGACGGATACCCAGGCTTCCGCTGCCAGCCCTAAAACAGGTGATGAGAATCACGCGGGAGTATTCGGCGCGATGCTTCTTCTTTCAGCAATGACGATTGTGGCTTTTCGAAAGAAAAAAAGTATGGTATCATAGTCATTGATCAAATGAATTTAGTATAATTTGAAAGGGGCGATTTCTTGATTCAGGCAGGATTAGTATTAGAAGGCGGCGCGACGAGAGGAGTATTTACATCCGGAGCACTGGATTACCTGATGGAACAGGATCTATATTTTTCGAATGTGGTTGGTGTCTCTGCGGGTTCCTGCAATGCGGTCGATTATGTGTCAAAACAGATCGGACGAACGAAGGACTGTATGATCCACCAGGGAAAAGATTACAATTTTTACTATGGACTGAAGGGATTCGTAAAGGAGAGGAGTGTCCTGGATATGGATATGATCTTCAATAAATTTCCGAATGAACTGATACCGTTTGATTTCGATACTTTTTTCGAATCCGATATAAAATGTGAGATCGTAATAACAAATTGTGTTACAGGAAAAGCAGAATACAGGACCGAAGAAAGTGATCGTGAAAGACTGATGAAATTATGCCGGGCCAGCAGCAGTATGCCACTTGTTTGTCCGATTGTCACACTGGACGGAGTTCCATATTTAGACGGAGGTCTTGCGGACTCTGTACCGATCCTCCATATGCAGAAACAGGGGATAAAGAAGAATGTTCTGATCTTGACACGGCCGAAAGGATATCGTAAAAAGCCGGTATCTAAGGGCCTCGCACGTGTCTACAAAAAGATGTACAGCAAATATCCGGAAGTGGTACGGACCTGCATCCTCAGAGCCAAACGCTATAACCAGACGATGGAATATATTGATAAACTGGAAGAAAAAGGAGATATTTTTGTCCTTCGGCCTCAGATGAAGCCGGTATCACGTCTTGAAAAGGATCAGGATAAACTGGCTGCTTTCTATGAACATGGTTATACGTTGATGAGAGAAATGCTTCCTGATATGCTGGAATACCTGGGAGAAGTAATGGAAGACGGGGATCGGAAAGATGACGAATAAGAAAATCTCAGATTCTATCGTAGAAACGATCCATATTGTGCGCCCACAGCATCTGAATTCTGTAGGGAGGCTGTTCGGTGGTGTCCTGATGCAGTGGATTGACGAGGTTGCCTGCCTTGTTGCAAAGCGTCATTCTCATACCGGGGTAACCACAGCTTCTGTGGATAATCTGAATTTTATCATGAGTGCGTATCCGAACGACGTACTGGTTCTTATTGGTAAAATAACATTTGCAGGACGGACATCCATGGAAATACGTGTAGATACTTATAGAGAAGATATTGACGGAACAAGACATCCGATCAACCGTGCATACCTTACGATCGTTGCTCTGGATAAAAATGATCAGCCAACCGAGGTCCCGGGTTTGCTCATTGAGAGTCCGTCTGAGCAAATGGAATGGGAGAGCGCGAAAAAACGCAGAGAGATGCGGATCTTTCGGCGTCAGGAAGGGTTTTAATTGTCATGCATAAAAAAAGGTCCACTGGACCTTTTTTTAGTGCCTTTCCGGAGGGCCCCCGTTTTTCTGCATCATCTGAATCATCTGAACCATCCGGTCGATCTGCATTCTCTCCTCTTGTGACTTTCCTTCTTTTAGGAGATCAAGTATCAATGCGATTTCCTCCTGCGTGAACCGGATGCCCTTTTTATTCGCTCCTGTTATGAGTGTCATCATCACCGGAACCAGCGCTTTCCCGCTTTTTCCCTGAGTCTGCATCACTGCAGCTTTGATCAGTTCCAGTTTCACCGGATCGAGTTTCTTCATTGCAGGATCGTTCATCCATTCGTCCATTTGAATCCTTCCTTTCTGCCTGGAACGCATTCATCATTCCCATCATATCTGCCATGTCTGACATTCCGGAAGACTGCATCATTTCTTCCATATTTACAGACTGCATCATCTGCATCATTTCCACTGCCTGTTCCATATTATCAAACATTTCACAGGCCTCCTTGGTCAGATAAGGTCTTAGATCATCCATAAGAGTATGGATATCCAGCTTTTTTTGCCGCAGCCGCCTTCTGCGGCTATCATAATAAGGAGGTTGGAAATAGTAAATGGCATTCTGTAGTTCACTGAGTTTGGCATAAATACCAGCCATACGCTGTAAATCCGGCGGAAGATAGGGAATCATAAGCTTCATGGTCTGCAGCAACTCTGTTGTGACCATCAAGTCAAATGGTGTCATTTTAAGAGGCGGCTTTTTTTCCATATTCACTCCCCGGATACAACGTTATCAATATATATGATAAAAAGTAGCTTTTCAGAACCTCTTAAAAAAAGATAAGCCGATTCGTCGGCGATTTTACGAATATATGGAGAGAGATTATGTATAGTTACAATAAAATAGAAGTATTTCTTGTGAAAAGAGCATCATAGTAATTCAGCATATACTGATACTAAAGAAAGAAAGGACAGAATAATATGTATTCCAAAATCATGATTGATGGCAATTCCATTTATGAAATAGATGAAGAGTGTTTGAGGCAAAAGGAAAGAAAGAGACGAGAAAAAGAACGACAAAAAAGAGAAGAAAATCCAAAAAAGCAAAAGAATGTAAGAAACTTAACAAAATGAGTACACGTAATATAAGGGATGCCATATTAAGGCATCCCTTATAGTTTTATCTTAGTCTAGCATCCGCAGCCACAGTCCCAGTTGTTGTTTCCGTTACAGCAGAAAAGAAGAATCAAGATGATCCAAAGACAACTGTTGTTTCCGCAGTCATCTGAACGTCCGCTTCCGAATCCGCATCCGCCGCAGCAGAAGAGAAGAATGATGATCAGAAGGCAGGAAGAGATTCCACCTCTGTTACATCCGAACGTAGAAGCTGAATTTTCGCAGCCACAGCCGCAGTTTGTTGCACTTAAGTCACTCATGTTTATACCCTCCAACAGGTTTATTTACACTTTATCATATGTATCAAGGCTTGCCAGTGTTTCGAAGAAAACAAACATTTTTTGACGTGTTTGAATATTCTATATTAAAGAAAGAATGACTCGAGGAAATCGATGTATGTATAACCTGAAAAGAAATGTACATTACTGGTGTCAGGATACAATTTCAGGAAACCTGACCGGGAAAGGGATCAATATCGCAATCCTGGATACCGGTATTGCACCTCATCCTGACCTGAAGGATCATATGATTGCCTGGAAAGATATGGTTCATAATAGAGAAAAGCCGTACGATGATAATGGACACGGCACACATGTATCCGGAATCCTGTCCGGAGATGGGCGGAGCAGCCGGAAGACCATATCGGGAATCGCGCCGGAATCCGGAATCATGGCAGTGAAAGTGTTGAACAGTAAAGGAGACGGAAGAATCGCTCATGTGATTGGAGGTATCCAATATATCTTAAGAGAACGAAACCGGTATCGAATAAGGATCGTCAACATTTCCATCGGAACAGCACCGCATCCGGGAAATGCAGATGAAGCAGAACTAGTGTCCTGGGTAGATCGGTTATGGGACGCAGGATTGGTTGTTGTCACCGCAGCCGGAAATCTGGGGCCGGACACCTGCAGCATCACCCTTCCCGGAATCAGCCGCAAAGTAATTACGGTTGGTTCTTGCCTGGGACAGTCATTTTCTAATGAAGTTCCTCAGCAGGCTCTCCTTTATTCCGGCTGTGGACCAACCGAAGAATGTGTCAAAAAACCGGATATCACAGCACCCGGAAACGGGATCTATTCCTGCAATTACCGCTATCCGGTGTACAGTCGAATGCCTTATCTCAAAAAAAGCGGTACTTCCATGGCAACTCCGGTTGTTTCCGGAAGTGTTGCGCTTCTTCTGGAAAAATATCCGGACATGAAGAACACTGAAGTGAAATTGCGTCTTTGGGACAGCTGTGATGATCTGGGACTTCCGGAAAACAGACAAGGACACGGGCAGATCAATATAACCAAATTACTTACGTAAAAAAATTTTAGATTGTCAAGAAAAAACACTTGACACCAAAACGGAAATATTATATGATATCCGAGGTGATAAGTGATGGATGAAATTCTGAAGCAAACATTATTATATGATTTTTACGGTGAACTTCTGACGGATCACCAAAAGGAGATCTATGAACAGGTTGTTCTGGAAGATTATTCGCTGAGTGAGATTGCGAAGGATGCAGGGATCAGCCGCCAGGGTGTGCATGATATGATCAAGCGTTGTAACAAGACACTGGAAGGTTATGAAGAAAAGCTGCATCTTGTGGAGAAGTTCATGTTTATCAAACAGAAAGTTCATGAGATCAATTTATTACTGGAAGATTACGAGGATCAGAATGAGGCTGAACTGATACAGAAAGTCAGAAAGCTCTCAGGCGAGATTATAGAGGAGTTATGATATGGCATTTGACAGCTTAACTGAAAAACTTCAAAATGTATTCAAGAACCTGAGAAGCAAAGGTCGTCTTACGGAAGACGATGTCAAGACCGCACTCAGAGAAGTGAAGATGGCGCTCCTTGAGGCGGATGTGAATTTCAAAGTGGTAAAGAAATTCGTGAAAGATGTTCAGGAACGTGCAGTAGGACAGGACGTGATGAATGGCCTGAACCCGGGGCAGATGGTGATCAAGATCGTAAATGAAGAACTGGTAAATCTGATGGGATCCGAGACAACCGAGATCAAGCTCCAGCCGGGCAGCGCGAAGACAGTCATTATGATGGCAGGTCTTCAGGGTGCTGGTAAGACGACAACGGCGGCAAAGCTCGCCGGTAAGTTCAAACTCAAGGGCAAGAAACCACTTCTGGTCGCATGCGATGTTTATCGTCCTGCTGCGATCAAGCAGCTACAGATCAACGGGGAAAAGCAAGGCGTGGAAGTTTTTTCCATGGGCGAGAATCAGAAACCTGCGAACATTGCCAAGGCTGCGTTGGAACATGCAGCGAAGAACGGCAACAATCTGATCATTCTGGATACAGCCGGACGTCTTCATGTAGACGAAGATATGATGGCGGAGCTTCAGGAGATCAAGAAAACCGTGGAAGTGCATCAGAGTATTCTGGTTGTGGATGCGATGACCGGTCAGGATGCCGTCAATGTAGCGGATCAGTTCAATAAACAGATCGGGATCGACGGTGTGATCGTTACGAAGCTCGACGGTGATACCCGTGGCGGTGCGGCGCTTTCTATTAAAGCCGTGACCGGATGTCCGATTCTCTATGTCGGCATGGGTGAGAAACTTTCAGATCTGGAACAGTTTTACCCGGATCGAATGGCATCACGTATACTCGGTATGGGCGATGTGCTAAGCCTGATTGAAAAGGCAGGTCAGGAAATCGATGAAGACCAGGCCAAGAAGATGACCGAGAAGCTCAAGAAGGCACAGTTCGATTTTGATGATTATCTGGAAAGTATGAAACAGATGCGTAAGATGGGCGGTTTCGGAAATGTAATGAGCATGCTTCCGGGACTGGGAGCGATGGGCGGCAAAGGAAAGATGCCGGATATCGATTCCGACGAAGCGGAGCGTAAAATGGCCCGTGTGGAGGCAATCATTTACTCTATGACTCCTGCGGAGAGAAGCAACCCGGATCTTTTGAATCCTTCCAGAAAGCGAAGAATTGCAGCCGGAGCAGGTGTGGACATTGCCGAAGTAAATCGCACAGTCAAGCAGTTTGACCAGATGCGCAAAATGATGAAACAGTTCCCGGGAATGATGGGAGGAAAAGGCGGAAAACGAGGCAAATTCAGAATGCCGTTCTAGCCGTTATCAGAAGATATATACGCCTTGTGCGTTTATATACACAATATTAGAAAATAATTCAGGAGGTGACATAAAATGGCAGTAAAAATCAGATTAAAAAGAATGGGACAGAAGAAGGCTCCTTTCTATAGAATCGTTGTA
Organism: Bariatricus sp. HCP28S3_D3; assembly: GCF_052065755.1. Taxonomy (NCBI): domain Bacteria; kingdom Bacillati; phylum Bacillota; class Clostridia; order Lachnospirales; family Lachnospiraceae; genus Bariatricus; species Bariatricus sp. HCP28S3_D3. Next base: position 22,650 of record NZ_JBQHTK010000005.1, read on the forward strand.
GCTGATGCAAGATCTCCAAGAGACGGAAAGTTCATCGAAGAAATCGGAACTTATGATCCGAATCAGGATCCGAGCGTATTCAAGGTAGATGAAGAAGCAGCTAAGAAATGGTTAAACAACGGTGCTCAGCCTACAGAAGTAGTTGGAAAGATTTTTAAAGCAGCAGGTATTGAGAAATAGGCTGCTTCGCGGAGGTGCGAGTGATGAAAAATTTAGTAGAAGTAATTACGAAAGCACTTGTGGACAATCCGGAAGGCGTTGTAGTTACCGAGAAACAGGAAGGCAAGACAACCGTTATCGAAGTGCATGTATCCGACAATGATATGGGCAAGGTAATCGGTAAGCAAGGCCGTATTGCAAAAGCAATCCGTTCCGTTGTTAAAGCAGCTGCGGCAAAAGAAGACAAAAAAGTTGTAGTTGAAATTATGCAATAATAACCGTAAGAAAATGAACGCAGGTAAGGTTTTATCTGCGTTTTCTTTTCGTAATCAACATGAAAGCAAGGGAGAAAACGATGCAGCAAAATGAATATTTACAAGTAGGCGTCATCACCTCGACCCATGGTATACGCGGAGAAGTAAAGGTGTTTCCGACAACCGACGATCCGTCACGCTTTGAAGACTTGAAAGAAGTCGTTCTGGATACCGGTAAAGAATACCGGAAACTCGCAATCGAAGGTGTAAAATATTTCAAACAATTCGTAATCCTTAAATTTAAAGGAATCGATAATATAAATGATATAGAAAAATATCGAAAGATGCCCCTTCTGGTGTCAAGAGAAGACGCTGTAGAACTGGAAGATGACGAATACTTTATGGCTGATATTCTGGAAATGGATGTATATACAGATGGGGGAGAATTATTCGGAACGCTCACAGATATCCTGGAGACGGGCGCCAATGATGTGTATGTGATCGACACCAAAGAACACGGAGAAGTGCTGATCCCTGCGATTAAAGACTGCATTCTGGATGTGAATACCGAAGAAAATAAAATGACGATTCATCTGATGGACGGATTGATTTCATAGGACAGGAGAAAAACGTATGAGATTTCACATTATGACTTTATTTCCGGATATGGTATTAAATGGTCTAAATACGAGCATCATCGGACGTGCAACCGAGAAAGGAATTCTCCAGATTGAAGCCTGGAATATCCGGGATTATGCGTTTAACAAACACAACAGTGTCGATGATTATCCTTACGGTGGCGGTGCGGGAATGTTGATGCAGGCAGAACCGGTTTTTCAGACTTATAAGGCAATCTGCGGTGAAATCGGGGCTTCCGATGACAAGAAACCGCGCGTTGTCTATCTATCACCCCAGGGCAGACCGTTCAACCAGTCCATGGCAGAAGAATTTTCCAAAGAGGAAGAACTGATCCTTCTCTGTGGCCATTATGAAGGAATTGATGAACGAGTTCTGGAAGAGATCGTAACAGATTATGTATCGGCAGGCGATTATGTTCTGACCGGAGGCGAGCTCCCCGCTATGATGATGGTGGATGCCATATCCAGACTGATTCCGGGAGTCCTTCACAATGATGTGTCAGCAGAATTTGAAAGCTTTCAGGATCATCTCCTGGAATATCCGCAGTATTCCAGACCGGAAGTATGGCACGACAAGCAGGTACCTCCGATCCTCCTTTCCGGTCATCATGCAAACGTAGAAAAATGGCGCAGAGAACAATCCGTAATCCGGACTGCCAAATGGAGACCGGATCTTCTGAAACATGCACTCTTAACAGAAGATGAGTGGAAAATTGCCAGAGAAATACGTGATAAAAAGAAAATAAACGAATAAATAATCTACTTGGCTGTAAACAGTGTCATATGGTATAATATTTTCAGGTATAATTCTTTGTGTCTGGAAAGGGGGACTCTATATGATGGAACAGAAAATAGAGAGTCTGAAACGTGCATTAAAAGAAAGTAAATACACGGTAGCACTCTGTGGTTCCGGTATTCTGGAAGAGGAAGGGTACATGATGCTCAAAAAACCGGAGAGAGCTTATGATATCGAAACCCGATATGGTGTGTCACCGGAATACATTTTTTCTGATGGGTATTACAGCACAAGACCTGATAAATTTTTTGAATTTTACAGGAATGAAGTGCTCCTGGATATTGAGCCGGGAGATTCTCCGAGAAAACTGGCAGAACTTGAAAGAGCCGGAATGATCGACTGTATTGTAACGAGCAATATTTACAACCTGTCAGGGCGTGCAGGATGCAGAAATGTCGTCAATCTGCACGGAAATATTTACGATAACAAATGCCCGCACTGCGGAAGAAGTTATTCGGTCGATTATATAAAAAATACCGTCAAAGTTCCTCGATGTGAGAGCTGTGGATCTGTGATCCGGCCCATGGTATCGCTTTTCGGAGATATGCTGGACGGACAATTGATTGCCAGAACAGCTACAGAGCTTGAAAAGGCAGATGTTCTTCTGATTCTTGGAACTACACTGGATTCTGAAGTATTTCATAATTATGTAAAATACTTTGACGGAAGCCGACTTATCGTCGTTCATAAGGAACCACATCTGAAAGACAGATACGCAGACCTGGTTATTTGTGATGACCCGAAAAATGTGTTGAATGCACTATGATTTCACAAAAAACCCTTGCATCCTTTGCTGTGTTGTGGTAAAATGTAGCATGTTGTGAGAAGAAAGAGATGGTCCTCTGGTACGAATTACGTATTTATGAACGTCAAAATATGAAGGAGGTCACACACATGAACGAAATTATTAAAAACATTGAAGCAGCACAGTTAAAAGCAGATGCTCCGGAATTCAGAGTTGGTGATACTGTAAAAGTATACGGTAAAATCAAAGAAGGAAACCGTGAAAGAATTCAGGTTTTTGAAGGAACTGTTTTAAAAAGACAGGGCGGCGGAGCAAGAGAAACATTTACAGTAAGAAAAAATTCTAACGGAATCGGTGTTGAGAAGACATGGCCGCTGCACTCACCAAACGTAGAAAAAGTAGAAGTTGTTCGTAAAGGTAAAGTAAGACGTGCAAAACTGAACTACTTAAGAGATCGTGTAGGTAAGAGAGCAAAAGTAAAAGAGTTAGTAAAATAGTAAATGCTTTAGAGGGACAAATACAAATGGGTACTTGTCCCTTTTTCACACTATAGAATAGGATTTCTGATATTTACAAAAGGGGAGAACTATGCACAGAGATTTGCAATTCGGGAAAGAGACGAAAAGGCGGGCCAGTTTTGAATGGGTTCCGGGAGCTTTGAAATGGCTTCTGCAGATCATCATCGTATGTTTTATGGCGTTTGTATTTGTGTGGTATTTCGGACAGCGAGTCAGCAACATCGGGGATTCCATGAGTCCGATCATTAAGAACGGGGATATCGTTCTGGTAAATCGCATTCTCTACGACGCAAGTACACCCAAAAGAGGAGATGTGATCGTATTCAAACCGAACGGAAATGAAATGCTTCATTCATACATTAAGCGAATCATTGCACTTCCCGGTGAGACGGTGAAAATCGAAGAAGGAAAGATATTCGTTAATGGGAAAGAGCTGGAAGAGGAATATGAAACCAGTGCAATTGTCGATGCCGGGCTTGCGTCTGAAGAAATCACGCTTGCAGGAGATGAATTCTTCGTACTGGGAGACAACCGCGAGAGCAGTACAGACAGCAGAATGCCTGAAATCGGTAATGTGAAACGTTCTGAAATCGAGGGAAAGGCATGGTTTATCATAACCCCCGGGAAGCGTTTTGGATGGATAGAATAGAAAGAAGTGAGGATGAAGTATGAATTTTCAATGGTATCCTGGACATATGACAAAGGCAAGAAGGATGATGCAGGAGAATATCAAATTGATCGATCTGGTAATCGAACTTGTGGATGCAAGAATCCCCATGAGCAGCCGGAATCCGGATATTGACGAACTGGGACGAGGCCGTGCCAGACTGATCCTTCTAAATAAAAGTGATCTTGCAGATGACAGATGCACAGATGAATGGGTAGCATATTTTAAAGGAAAAGGATATTCAGTTGTAAAAGTAAATTCGAGAAAAGGCGGCGGAATGAAAAGCATTCAGAATGTGATTCAGGAAGCGTGCCGTGAAAAGATCGAGCGGGACCGGAAACGAGGAATTTTAAACCGTCCGGTTAGAGCTATGGTTGTCGGAATTCCGAACGTCGGAAAATCTACATTTATTAATTCTCTTGCCGGAAAGGCCTGCGCCAAAACCGGAAACAAACCGGGAGTCACAAAGGGAAAACAGTGGATACGCCTGAACAAAAATGTCGAGCTTCTCGACACACCGGGAATCCTCTGGCCGAAATTTGAAGACCAGACAGTAGGTCTCCGACTGGCTTTAATTGGCTCCATTAAAGATGAAATCATAAATATTGAAGAACTGGCAGCTGAACTTTGCGGATTCATGAAGAAAGAATATCCCGGAAGATTAGCTGAAAAATATGCGGTAGATGAAGTGGAAGATAATTATCAGATGCTGGAACAAATTGCAGAAAGCCGTCATTGTCTGGTTCGCGGGAATGAACTTGACACGAAAAAAGCAGCTTCCATGCTTCTGGATGATTTCAGGAATGGTAAGATCGGACCGCTTACGCTTGAATTTGTAAAGGAGTATGAACATGAATCATAATACAGAGCAGGAACTCGTTAACGCAGCGGATACTGTTAAAAAAACTTCCGGTTTCTGGAAAGAACTGGGCAGCTGGATCCTTTATTTTTTATTTGTCATCGTAATCACATATCTGATTATTACATTTGTCGGTCAGCGCACCAAAGTTGACGGACATTCCATGGAACCGGCGTTAAGCAATGGAGATAATCTGATCGTAGACAAGCTGTCCTTCCGATTCCGTGATCCGCAGCGGTATGAAGTAATCGTATTCCCATACCAGCACGCGGAAAATACATATTATATCAAACGCATCATCGGGCTCCCGGGCGAAACTGTCCAGGTGAAGGACGGAGCCGTATATATCAACGGTGAACAGCTGGACGAACATTTCGGAGCCGAGCCGATGGTAAATGCCGGAATTGCGGCGGAGCCGATTACGTTGGGTGAAGATGAGTATTTTGTATTGGGAGATAACAGAAATCACAGCAGCGACAGCCGGGAACCAAGCGTCGGTGTCTTAAAGCGAGACCAGCTCATAGGGCGTGCATGGGTTCGGATCTATCCGTTCAACAAAATCGGAGTGGTAAATCATGGATAAGAAAAGCATCAGAGAAATTGAAGAAGAATTCAAACAGACTACGGGGGACCGAAATACGCTTTATTTGCGTTATGCTGATGATGACCGCGCCGGAGTCATTCGCCTGATTGCGAAATACAGGAAACAGGATGAGAAATGTAAAAAAGAACAGGATCGCCTGGAGGCGATGTGCTGTTATGAGAAGGAATACAGCAGCTACGGCATAGTATGCGGTATCGACGAAGCCGGAAGAGGACCACTGGCAGGTCCGGTCGTTGCCGGTGCGGTGATTCTTCCGAAAGATTGCCGCATCCTATATCTGAACGATTCCAAACAGCTTTCTGCTAAGAGAAGAGAATGTCTTTACGATGAGATCATGGAGAAAGCGATTTCGGTCGGTGTCGGTATGGCAAGCCCGGCAAGAATCGATGAGATCAATATTCTTCAGGCAACTTATGAAGCAATGCATAAGGCAATCGGCAATCTGAACTGCGTACCGGATGTCCTGCTCAATGACGCCGTTACCATACCTGAAGTTTCTATCAGACAGGTGCCGATCATCAAGGGGGACGCAAAAAGCCTTTCCATAGCCGCAGCAAGCGTCATTGCGAAGGTCACAAGGGACCGGCTCATGATTCAATACGATGAAGTGTTTCCGGAATATGGTTTTAAGGATCACAAAGGATACGGATCCGCCGCACATATCGAAGTGTTGAAACGTCTCGGTCCGACACCGATCCACCGACAGACATTCATTAAAAATTTTTTTGACTGATCCGCTAGAAAGAGAGCGGCGTGATCAGCTATCTGAACACACAGGTTGTACTTACGGGAAACCAGATCTGATGCGATATGAACATACAAAAGGGACACAGAAATCATCATTCAAACAGACGAAGAACAGGAGCTGATTATGAACTCCTTGCAGGAGATTTTCTGAAAAAGCAGGGTTATCGGATCCTTCAGTATAATTTTCGCTGCAGAAACGGCGAGATCGATATCATCGCAGAAAACGGATGTGATTTGATATTCTGTGAAGTGAAATACCGAAGTGGTTCCCAATCTGCTATTCCGCTTGAAGCGGTGCATCCAGAAAAGCAGCGCCGGATTTCCAAAACGGCACTGTATTATCTTGCAAAGACGAATCAGACAGAACGATTCTGCAGATTTGACGTGATCGGAATTACGGATCAGGAAATAACTTGGGTAAAAAATGCATTTGATTTTACAGGAGTGTAAGAATGAAAATAGGATTACATTATAAAGATAACAGAAAGGTATTTGAAGAAAAAGAAATCGAACAGGTTCCTTTCCTTCAGTATCCGCTTTTTGAAAATACGAACATCGTGAATCACGGGATTTCTACACGTCTTGGTGGTGTGAGCAAAGGAATCTACGCGACAATGAATCTCAGCTATACCCGTGGTGACGCGGAGGAGAATGTGCGTGAAAACTATCGCAGAATCGGAAAGGCAATTGGCGTTGATCCTGCCCGTATGGTTTGTTCACGCCAGACACATACTACCAATGTCCGGATTGTGACGGAAGCAGATGCCGGAAAAGGAGTGACGAGAGAGCGGGATTATGATAATGTGGATGGCCTTGTGACCAATATCCCCGGCATCTGCCTTGTAACGTTCTATGCAGACTGTGTTCCGCTTCTTTTTGTTGATCCGGTCAAACGTGTCATCGCATCCAGTCATTCTGGGTGGAGGGGAACTGCCGCGAGGATGGGTCAGGTAACCGTAGATATCATGCGAAGCAAATTCGGTTGCAGGCCGGAAGATATTCTTGCGGCAGTCGGGCCTTCCATCTGTCAGGATTGCTATGAAGTAAGTGAAGATGTCATTCAGAAATTTCAGAACGCATTTGATGAAGCAGACTGGAATGATCTATATGATCGAAAGGAGAACGGAAAATATCAGCTGAATCTATGGAAAGCAAATGAGATTGTGCTTCTTCAGGCCGGCATTTTACCGGAGCATCTGGCCGTGACGAATCTCTGTACCTGCTGTAATCCGGATCTTCTGTTTTCACACCGTGCATCGAATGGAAAACGAGGAAATCTGGCAGCATTTCTTGCATTAAAGGAGGAGCAATAGCATGCAGTTACGTAATCCTGTTTTATTTCTTGCCGAATCGACGGATCTTACAGTAAACGCAGAAGAAGCGGTTGAAAAAATCAGTACATTTAACAAAATACTTGAGACAAAAGGACCGGAAGTCCTTTCATTCGCGATCCGTGTGCTTCTGGTCCTTGTCTTCTTTTATATCGGGCATCGCCTGATTGGCTGGGTAAGGAAGATCGTCCGTGGCTCCATGAAACGCGGTAATATTGATACCGGTGCATGCCAGTTCGTGGATTCCCTGTTGAAATTCGGGCTCCATATTCTTCTGGTTCTGTATCTGGCTAATGAACTGGGCATCGAATCCACATCCACAGCAGCTATTATTGCCTCCGGTGGTATGGCAGTCAGCCTTGCACTGCAGGGAAGTCTCTCCAATCTTGCAGGCGGAATGCTGATTCTCCTTTTGAAACCGTTCGTAGTCGGGGATTATATTATGGAGGACAGTCACGGCAACGAAGGAACGGTGAAGGAAATACAGATTTTTTATACAAAGCTTTCAACGGTGGACAATAAAACGATCGTCATTCCGAACGGTACACTTGCAAATACCAGTCTGACCAATTTTTCCGACAAAGAATATCTCAAACTGGATCTACGGGTAGACATTTCCTATGATTCTGACTTGCGTAAAGCGAAAGCGCTCCTTTACGACATTCTGGATAAGGACGAAGATGTTGATAAAGAAAGGGAACACATTGTATTCGTACATGATCTGGGAGAGAGTTCTGTCGTATTAGGAGTGCGTGCATTCGTGAAGACGGAAAAATACTGGCCGACGCGATGGCGACTGCTGGAAACGATCAAACTGACCCTGGATGAGAACGGTATTGAAATTCCGTTTGCACAATTAAAAGTACATATGGATAAATAGTTTGACAGCTTTTGTGTGAGAGATTATAATAAACGGGAAATTTAACAGGGAGAAGATACGATGAGAGTGATAGCAGGGAAAGCACGGCGTATACAACTGAAGACGATTGAAGGGATGGATACCCGTCCGACTACGGACCGGATCAAGGAGACTCTTTTCAATATGATTTCACATGGGCTTTACGACTGCACCTTTCTTGATCTTTTTGCAGGCAGCGGTGCAATCGGTATCGAAGCTCTGAGCCGTGGTGCAGAAAAAGCGGTATTTGTAGAGAAGAACCCCCGTGCGGCAGCGTGTATCAGGGAAAACCTGGAACGGACGAAGCTTTCCGGTCAGGCTGAAGTGATTATAAGTGATGCGCTAGGAGCACTTCGAAAATTGGAAGGGAAGAAAAGATTTGACTATGTATTTATGGATCCGCCGTACAATCATCTGTTGGAAAAGCAGATGCTCGAATATCTGGCTGATTCTTCACTGCTTGCTTACGACGCACTGATTATCGTAGAAGCATCTCTTGAAACGGATTTTTCCTATCTCGAGGGGCTTGGTTTCTCTTTGATTAAACGAAAAGAATACAAAACAAATGCACATGTTTTTGTGCAGCGCAAAGGAGAAGACCAATGTTAAGAGCAATCTATCCCGGTAGTTTTGATCCGGTTACCTTCGGGCACCTCGATATCATGACAAGAGCCTGTAATATTGTGGACGAACTGATTATCGGTGTGCTGCGGAATAAAGCAAAAATGCCGTTGTTTTCTGTAGAAGAACGTGTTAAAATGTTAGAAGAAGTAACTTGTAATCTGCCGAACGTCAGAATTATTCCTTTTGAAGGACTGCTTGTCGATTTCGCAAAGAAGATGGATGCGAAAGTTGTCATTCGAGGACTTCGTGCGATCACAGACTTTGAATACGAACTGCAGATGGCTCAGACGAACCAGAAGCTGCAGTCAGATATAGAGACATTATTTCTCACCACCAGCCTGGATTATTCATATCTGAGCTCAACAACTGTAAAAGAAGTGGCAGCCTTTGGCGGAGATATTTCTCAATTTGTGCCGGAAGCTGTAGCTGACAGAATGAAAGATAAAATGCCGTAAATCCAAACGGCAAGAAGGAGAGTGTAAATTATGAGCAGCCGTATTGAACAGATTATTGAAGAAATTGAAGAGTACATCGACAGTTGTAAATTTCAGCCCTTATCTACAACTAAAATTATTGTAAATAAGGATCAGATGGATGAACTTCTTCGCGAACTCCGTATGAAAACTCCGGATGAGATCAAGCGCTATCAGAAGATTATCGCAAACAAAGATGCGATCCTTGCCGATGCCCAGTCTAAAGCAGAAAGCATGATCGAGGAAGCGCAGATCCACACCAACGAGCTTGTAAGTGAACATGAGATCATGCAGCAGGCATATTCTCAGGCAAATGAGATCGTAATGGCGGCCACAGAGCAGGCTCAGCAGATCCTGGATAATGCAACGAACGATGCAAACGATATCCGCATCGGTGCGATGCAGTATGCGGATGATCTTCTTGCAAATGCCGAAAGCATCATTGGTCATACGCTGGACAGTTATACGACGAAGTATGACGGACTTGTGAATTCTCTGCAGGAATGCTACGATGTTGTACGTAACAACCGCGCAGAACTTGAAATACCGGATAAATCTGCTCGAGGACTTGAAGCAGAATTCGGTACAGAAGAATTACCGGAAGAATAATAAGGGGAGCACGGCAATTCATCAACGATACAATGTCACAAAGGCAAAAGATAAAAGGCTGGTTACCAAAGCGGTAATCAGCTTTTCTGTTATGTAGCGTGCCATGGAGAAATCGGTTTTCGCAGTCATACATCTGGTCTGAAATACAGCACAGATTCCACCAAAAGAAATAAGTGCCATCATAAGAGCATACCGGATTGGAAAGAAAAACCGGCTATTTGCCAGCATGCTGATACCGGCTGTGATTTCTATAGAGGGAAGAATCAAATTGCACCAGATCAGATTTCTGCAAGGAATCTCCTTGAGCAATGCAAGCGCAATGGAGCAGACGATGATATATCCGCCTATTTTCACAATTCCTTCACAGCTCTCTGTAATACAGTCATCAAGAAGTTCCAACATCGTTTCCGGCTTCGATGAGAGATCCGCCATAATTTTGGATGCTCTCGGGGTACTGGTTCTACCGTAAAAGTTGCGAAAAATGAAACTGCAGATTACCGAGGATGAGACCAGAATCATAAGACTTATCAAAGCCAGATCTTTTCGCTTCAGCGTTTGCATGCATACATAGCTAATGACGAACATCGGACTGGTGTTGTTACAAAAAGACAACAGATATTCACCTTCTTTTTCGGAAATATATCCGGATTTCACAAGACTTACGGAGGTTCTTGCACCCATTGGATATCCGCAGAAAAAGCCGGTCAGAACGGCAAGAGAAGAAGCCGGCGATATCTGAAATAATGCACCGGTTACCGGATGCAAAAGAGAAGATATTGCTTCCAGAGCACTGCTTCCTGTAAGCAGACCGGTGATAACCATGAACGGAAACAGGGTGGGAAGAACCGTTCGAAACCATAGAAGAAGCCCCTCTCTGGCACCTGCAAATACTACTCCCGGGAAAGTAAGCATCAGGACAAAAAGTGTGATCAGGAATAATGTGTTGAGATTATGCTTCATAAAACCTCAAAATACAAAATCTTTTCTTCACAATATACGGGACAATATCACAGTATATTCCATTTCCGGATCCAGTGAAAATAACATAAGATTTCGCTATTACGCATAGATTCATAAAAAAACGGAGATGCGTCTGGATGCGTAAAAACAAATCCAGCCTTTTCCTTCTGTATCTACTGGGTGCTGCCTTTCTTGTTATGATTCTTAACACAAATCTGAAGATGAGGGCACGTCTGACAAAACTGAATGATACGACGATATTTTCGGATGAATTCCGCTCTCATGAAATCGGTGAGGAGAATCTCAAGATACTGAAAGAGATGCAGCCGGAGGACCGGGGAACATCCGCAGCGCTGATGATACTGGGGGGATTTGAAAACGGGGAAGAAAAGCTGTGGACCTCCAGGCCTGCCTGGAGAGCGTACAGGGACGCCTGCTGTGCAATCTGGAATGAAGCAATTTATTTTCCGGTGCCGAACTCAACTGTACATGAGGAATATCAGGTCCATTTTACGGATTCCTGGATGAACGAACGCACTTATGGTGGGAAACGAGGACATGAGGGTACTGATCTTATGGCCTCGAAAGATGTACCCGGTCTGTATCCGGTTGTCAGTATTTCGGACGGCACTGTTATGAATAAAGGCTGGCTGGAAAGGGGCGGATACCGTATCGGAATTCTGTCTGCTCAAGGCGGCTATTATTATTATGCACATCTGGATTCCTATGCGGATCTGGAGGAAGGAGACACTGTTTGTGCGGGAGATCTCATCGGATTTATGGGAAATACTGGTTATGGGGAAGAAGGGACAAAAGGAATGTTTCCGACGCATCTCCATATCGGTATCTATTTATATCCTGGCGAAAATGAGATCAGTGTGAATCCGTACTGGATTTTACGAACATTGGAAGAGAAAAAACTTTCCTGTTCATTCTAACTATGTTATACTTAAACGATATGGAGGAAAGATTCATGATACAATTGCCAGAAAGATTTGAAGAAAAGATGCAGTGCCTTCTGGGCTCTGAATTTGAGGAATATATCCGCTGTTACGAGGAGCCGCGTTATTATGGGCTTCGGGTTAATACACGAAAGATCTCTGTGGAGGACTTCCTGAAAATTGCACCATTTCCGCTGACACCGATCCCGTGGATTGAAAATGGATTTTATTATGACGGGGAGCAGGTCGCGCCGGCGAAACACCCCTACTATTTTGCAGGGCTGTATTATCTGCAGGAGCCCAGCGCGATGACACCGGCCAATCGGCTTCCTGTATCACCGGGAGAACGTGTGCTGGATGTATGTGCAGCCCCCGGCGGAAAAGCAACGGAACTTGGAGCAAAGCTTATGGGAGAAGGGGTACTGGTTGCCAATGATATCAGCAGTTCCCGTGCAAAGGGGCTTCTTAAGAATCTGGAAGTATTCGGCATCGGGAACATGCTGGTCCTCAGCGAAGAACCGGGTAAGCTGGAGAACTATTTTACCGGATATTTTGACAAGATTCTTATCGATGCTCCCTGCTCGGGAGAAGGGATGTTCCGCAAGGACAGGAAGATGGTAAAAGCCTGGGAAGAACATGGCCCATCCTTTTTTGCGAAACTCCAGCGAAGCATCATCACCCAGGCTGCACGCATGCTGAAGCCGGGAGGCATGATGCTGTATTCAACATGTACCTTCGATCCGGAAGAGAATGAAGGTACGATCATGCATCTTTTGAAGGAATATCCGGAATTTGAAATTCTTGAGATGAAAGGATATGAGGGCTTTGCAGAAGGAATCCCATCGGCAATAGACGGAGGAATTCCCAAACTGACGAAAACCGTACGCATTTTCCCGCACCGCATGAGAGGCGAGGGGCATTTCCTGGCACTTCTGCAAAAAGGACAGGCGGATACAGAACATGATGCCGATCATTATCCTTCCGCAAAGGGGGGCAGGAAAATTCCGGAAGAGCTTTCTGAATTTTTTGCGGATGTCGCATGGGATCTGAAGCCGGAACGCCTTGATATCCGCAATGAACGGGTTTATTACATGCCGGAGGATCTGCCTGATCTAAAGGGAATCCGTTTTCTGAGAAGCGGCCTTCTGCTTGGAGAACTAAAGAAAAAGCGTTTTGAGCCAAGCCAGGCGCTTGCCATGAATCTTTCGATGGAATCATATGCCCATACCTTGGATCTAAAAGCGGAAGATACACGTGTACAGCGTTATCTGAAAGGTGAGACCATCGACGTAGATGATCTTGTTTCTTCCCGGGCAAAGGGATGGCATCTTGTCTGTGTGGACGGATATCCGCTTGGATGGGGCAAGCTTGCAGGAGGAACACTGAAGAATAAATATCTGCCAGGATGGAGGAATCAGTCTGCATGATCCGGTTAGACAAATACCTTGCCGACATGGATATGGGTACACGAAGTGAGATTAAGAAAGCAATTCGTCAGGGAATGGTAAAAGTCGATGACGTGACGGTGAAAAAACCGGAACTGAAGGTTGATGCCGATACGCAGAAAATCGCGGTGAACGGAAAAGAAGTTGTGTATCGCCGGATGGAATATTACATGATGAACAAACCGGCCGGAGTGGTCTCTGCGACAAAAGATCCAAAAGAGAAAACCGTGCTTGATCTGTTCAAAGGACAGCGGAGAAAGGATCTCTTTCCCGTAGGAAGACTGGACAAGGATACGGTAGGACTGCTTCTTGTCACCAACGACGGGGAACTGTCGCATCGCCTCCTGGCGCCCGGAAAACATGTCGATAAGATTTATTATGCAAAAATAGACGGAGAAGTTAATTCTGAAGATGCAGATGCATTTGCACAGGGAATAGATATAGGAGACGAGAAGCTGACCCTTCCGGCCAGACTTGAGATCCTGACTTCCGGGAAAGAATCCGAGATCCGTCTTACTATTCAGGAAGGACGTTTTCATCAGGTCAAAAGAATGTTCGAAGCTCGGGGCAAGAAGGTGATCTATCTGCGGCGAGAGTCCATGGGAACACTTGTACTGGATCCACAGCTCAGAGAAGGAGAGTATCGTCCATTGACCGAGGAGGAACTGAAGAAGTTATGTTAGAAGAAATGGAAGCCGTGATCTTTGACCTGGACGGAACATTGGTTGATTCCATGTGGGTCTGGGTCGAAATCGACAAAGAATATATTGAGAAATACCATCTTCGTGCGCCGGAGGATTTTTACGAACAGATGGAAGGGAAAAGTTTTACAGAGACAGCACAGTATTATCTGGATGTCTTTCCCGAACTTCCGCGCACGATCGAGGAAATAAAACAGGAATGGTATGAGATGGCACTGCATAAATATACGCATGAGGTCAGGCTGAAAGACGGTGCAAAGGAGTTCCTGCATGGAATCCACAAAAACCGGATCCGTACCGCCATAGCGACCAGCAATGACCGGAAACTGGTTCTGGCCACACTGAATGCTCTGGGAATCCAGAATGATATTGATGTAATCTGCACATCCTGTGAAGTGAAGAAGGGCAAACCGGCCCCGGACGTGTATCTGGCTGCAGCAAATAATCTTGGCATTGCGCCGGAGAAATGCCTGGTGTTTGAAGATGTACCGATGGGCATCCTTGCCGGGAAAAATGCCGGTATGAAGGTGTGTGCTGTAGAAGATGCATTTTCCAGCTGGCAGGAAGAAAAGAAACGGCAGCTTGCCGATTATTATATTCACAGCTATCATGATATAAAAAATCAAACATTCGAGGTATTATAAATGAGTCAGGGATTTTTACCAATTAACAGAAAGGAAATGCAGGACAGAGGATGGGATCAGGTTGATTTTGTCTATGTGTGCGGAGACGCTTACGTGGATCATCCCTCATTTGGTCATGCCATCATTACAAGGCTTCTGGAATCACACGGATACCGGGTTGCAATCCTGTCACAGCCGGACTGGAAAACGTCGGACAGCATTTGCGAATTCGGGGAACCGCGTCTGGCCTTTCTGGTTTCTGCGGGAAATATGGATTCCATGGTCAATCATTATACCGTTTCAAAGAAAAGGCGCCATCAGGATTCCTACACTCCCGGAGGCGTGATGGGAAAACGTCCCGATTATGCCGCTGTGGTTTATGGGAATCTGATCCGCCAGCGTTATAAAAAGACTCCGATTATTTTAGGGGGAATCGAAGCAAGCCTTCGAAGACTTGCCCACTACGATTACTGGTCAGACCGTCTGAAACGCTCCATCCTTCTGGATTCCGGAGCAGATCTGATTTCCTATGGAATGGGGGAACGCTCGATCATTGAGATTGCAGAGGCACTGGATGCCGGACTCGATGTCAAAGATCTGACCTATCTTGACGGAACTGTCTGCAAAGTGAAGAGTCTGGACAGCATTTATGATGCAGTCATGCTGGAATCCTACGAAGCAATGAAAGAAGACAAGCTTCTCTATGCCAAGAGTTTCTACACCCAGTATCAGAATACGGATCCCTATTCCGGCAAACGTCTGGTGGAACCTTATTCTGACCATCTTTATGTGGTTCAGAATCCACCGGCGAAACCACTTACCCAGCAGGAAATGGATGATGTGTACAGCCTTCCCTATATGAGAACGTATCATCCGTCCTATGAAAAATTCGGAGGAGTACCGGCGATCAGTGAAGTGAAATTCAGCCTGATCAGCAACAGAGGCTGTTTCGGCGGCTGCAATTTCTGCGCACTGACTTTCCATCAGGGTCGTATCATTCAGACAAGAAGCCATGAATCTTTAATTGAAGAAGCAAAGGGATTTACAGAAGACCCGGATTTCAAAGGCTACATTCACGATGTAGGTGGACCAACTGCAAATTTCCGTGCACCCGCCTGCAAGAAGCAATTAAAATACGGCGCCTGTCCGAACAAACAGTGTCTGTTCCCGGCCCCTTGTAAAAACCTGATTGCCGATCATACAGACTATACGGCTCTGTTAAGGAAATTAAGAGAACTGCCGAAGGTGAAAAAAGTTTTCATTCGTTCTGGAATCCGGTTTGATTATCTTCTGGCGGATTCGGACGACACGTTCTTCCGGGAACTCTGTCAATATCATGTCAGCGGCCAGCTGAAAGTCGCACCGGAACACGTATCGGATGATGTTTTGAAGATGATGGGCAAGCCGGAACATGCCGTATATGAAAAATTCACAAAAAAATATGAGAAGCTGAATCAGAAAATGGGATTGAAGCAGTATCTGGTTCCCTATCTGATGTCTTCGCACCCAGGATCTACACTTAAAGATGCAGTATGTCTTGCAGAATATCTGAGAGATCTTGGGTATATGCCCGAACAAGTACAGGATTTCTATCCGACACCGTCCACGATTTCTACATGCATGTACTATACTGGTGTAGACCCGCGTACCATGAAGCCGGTCTATGTGCCAAAGAATCCGCATGAAAAAGCGATGCAGCGGGCATTGATCCAGTATCGTAACCCTCAGAATTACGATCTGGTCATGGAAGCACTGAAGAAGACAGGACGTATGGATCTGGTCGGATTCGGAGAAAAATGTCTGATTCGTCCCAGAAAACTGCGTTCTGAAAAACAGAATACAGAATCAAAGAAAAAGAAAGATTCAAAGAAAAATACGGATATGAAAAAGAAAACCGTTCCCACAAAGAAATCAAACGTAAGAAAGAAGAGGTGATACGATGAAGATAGCAATTGTAACCGGAGCATCTTCCGGGCTCGGCCGTGAATTTGTCAGACAGATTACACGTCTCTATAAGAATCTGGATGAGATCTGGGTGGTTGCGCGAAGAGCCGAAAGGCTGGAAGAACTGAAAGAAAAGCTCCCAGTGTATATCCGTGTCTTTGCAGGAGATATGGAAGAGGATCTAATTTACAAGCAGGTGCTGAACCGCCTGGAAAATCAGAATCCGGATGTCCGAATGCTGGTAAATGCAGCCGGATTCGGGAAAATGGGAACGATCGAAGAGATTGCAGCCGAAGATAAAAAACTGCAGCTCCGCATGATCGATCTGAATTGCCGAGGACTTACCGAGATGACTCTGACTTGCCTTCCTTACATGTCAAAAGGGAGCCGGATCATAAATGTGGCCAGTGCTGCTGCGTTCTGCCCACAGAGCGGATTCGCGGTATATGCAGCCACAAAAGCCTATGTACTCAGCTTTTCCAAAGGGCTTGGTGCCGAAGTCAGAAAGAAAGGAATTATTGTCACAGCTGTCTGTCCGGGACCGGTAGATACCGAATTCTTTGATGTAGCAGGGACCAATAACAGTCTGATGAAAAAAAAGGTTCTCAGTGATGCACCTTCCGTAGTGAGAAAGGCTCTTATCGATGCCAGAAACCGCAAATCTATGTCTGTCTACGGAATCCCGATGAAAGCGGCACAGGCTGCGGCCAAGCTGCTTCCGGATCACATGATTCTGGCAGCGATGGAAAAACTCGGATAACTTCACAATGAATCAATGATATAAAAAGTAAGGCGGGATAACAAATGAAAATACATAAGGGAGAAGCAGGATATCTGAAAAAAAGAAAAGTTCAGCTTATGATCGAGCTGATTCTGGAGGCATCTCTGATCGGAGGGCTTCTTATTGCCGGATATCTTCTGAACCATACAAGACTGAATATATTTACACTGGTAGCCATCCTTGCATGCTTACCGGCATGCAGAGCACTGGTCAATCTGATCATGCTCCTTCCGCACCATTCCATGGATGAGGCGACAGAGCTTGAGATTTCCGGTGTGACGGAATACCTGACGATGCTCTATGACCTGGTCATCACCAGTGAACGAAAAGCGATGCCGGTTGATGCAATTGCCATTTCAGGTAAAACGATCTGTGGATATGCCCGAAACAAAAAGGTCGATACGAATTACTGCGCAAGGCATATCAAGTCCATACTTGCACAGAATAAAATTGAGAAAGTAACCGTTAAGATTTTCCATGATTATGTTGCTTTTCTTAGCAGAGCTGAAGGAATGAATAACATTGCCGCAGTTGAACGCGCAGATCAGCAGCGTCTGGAAGATGATATCAAGCAGATTATAATGGATATTTCTCTGTAGAAGGAGACCGTCATGCAGAAAATCATCGTTTCACCAAACGAGGCCGGACAACGTCTTGACAAATTACTGGCCAAACACTTAAGCGAAGCTCCAAAAAGCTTTTTCTATAAAATGCTTCGGAAGAAAAATATTAAATTAAATGGAGCAAGAGCTCAGGGAAATGAAAAACTGAAAGCCGGAGATGAGATCACACTCTTTCTTGCGGAAGAAACCATACAAAAATTTTCAGGCAAAAAAGAGACGATTCAGAATGAATTTCTGCGTCTGAAAGAGCAAAAAACTCCATTTCAGGTTCTGTACGAGGATTCAGAGGTTCTTCTTGTCGACAAACCTTCCGGGATGCTTTCTCAGAAAGCAAAACCACAGGATATTTCACTCAACGAATATGTGATTGCGTATATGCTCAAAAGCGGATCGCTCTCCTTAAAAGAACTAAAAAGCTTTAAGCCCGGTATCTGTAACCGTCTAGATCGGAATACAAGCGGCCTGGTCGCTGCGGGAAAGACACTTCGCGCTTTGCAGCAGCTTGGGGAAATGTTTCGCTTAAGAACGATGAAAAAGTACTATCTTACCATTGTAAACGGTGAACTTACCAAAGAAACACATATCCACGGATGGCTGGTGAAAGACGAACAGACCAATAAGGTAAGAATCAGTCAGACAGAAGAGCCCCGGATGCAGGAAATTGAGACGGCTTATCGTCCCCTTGCCTCAAACGGCAGACAGACACTTCTTGAAGTACATTTGATCACCGGAAGGACCCATCAGATCCGTGCACACCTTGCATCTATCGGGCATGCAGTGATTGGAGACTATAAATACGGTTCGTTCGGAGTCAATTCTTATTTCAAAAAGAGCTATCACTTAGAAGCACAACTCCTTCATGCATGGAAGATGGAGTTCCCGATCTGCGATGGAGCCCTTTCGGGATTATCCGGCAAAACAGTGACTGCTCCGATTCCTGAAATGATGGAACAGATTATAAAAGGAGAACATCTGGCATGGCAACCTGGAATTCAAGAGGACTGCGCGGTTCAACGCTAGAAGATTTTATTAACCGTACCAATGAACGCTATCTGGATCAGGGCCTTGCCCTGATCCAGAAGATCCCGACCCCGATCACACCTGTCCGGATGGACAAGGAAAACCGCCATATTACACTGGCGTATTTCGATCAGAGGAGTACCGTGGATTATATCGGAGCCGTCCAGGGAATTCCCGTCTGTTTCGATGCGAAAGAATGTAATACAGATACCTTTCCGCTTCACAACATCCATGATCATCAGGTCACATTTATGGAAAATTTTGAGAAACAGGACGGCATTTCGTTTATTATCATTTATTACAGTGCACGGAACGAACTCTATTATATGCGCTTTCAGGAACTGAGACAATTCTGGATGCGCGGACAGGAGGGCGGGCGAAAAAGCGTGAGACTGGAAGAACTGGATCCATCTTTTTTCATGCAGTTAAAAGGCGGGATCTATGTACCGTATCTTGACATGATACAAAAAGACCTGGATTTGCGGGAAGATACACCTTGACAATTATCAGGAAAGTACTTATAATACAACAAGGCTTTATTTAGCATGGTAGCATACTAAAGTGAATATTCACACAATGCCTGTTGCATTTCTGAAGAGAGAATAAAATCAGAATCTAAAAAGGAGTTATCAATTTATGAAGCAGTTATTACATACCCCGGAAGGCGTAAGAGATATTTATAAGGATGAGTGTGCCAGAAAGCTTGCACTGACAAACCGTCTCCATAAAGTACTCCATTTATACGGATATCACGATATTCAGACACCGACTTTTGAATTTTTTGACGTATTCCGCAAAGAGATCGGAACGATACCTTCCAGGGAATTATATAAATTTTTTGACCGGGAGGGGAACACACTTGTTCTGAGGCCGGATATGACACCACAGATTGCCCGTGTTGCGGCGACGCTTCTCGGGGAACATGAATTCCCGGCTCGTCTGTGCTATGTCGGAAATACTTTTATCAACCATTCCAGCTATCGGGGAAGACTGCGTGAGACGACCCAGCTCGGAGCCGAATTTCTCGGACTTGATAATGTGGATGCCGATGCAGAGATGCTGGCACTGGTTGTTGACTGTCTGAAGAAGGCAGGGCTGGAGGAATTCCAGATCAACGTCGGCAACGTGGATTTCTATCAGAGTCTGATGGAGGATGCACAGGTAGACGAAGAGACCGAACAACGCCTTCGTGAGCTGATCGCTAACCGGAACTATTTCGGAATGGATGAACTGCTCCAGGAGGCGGAAGTAAAGAAAAGCTCACGCGAAGCATTTTCAGCTCTTCCCGAACTTCTGGGCGGTGTGGAGATCCTTGAACAGGCGAAACGGATCGCTCCGAATTCGAAAGCACTCAAAGCAGTCAAACGTCTGGAAGCCATTTATGAAGTATTGAAAGCTTACAATGTATCCGACTATATCAGTTTTGACCTGAGTATGTGCGGAACATACGGATACTATACCGGAATCATTTTCCGGGGCTATACCTTCGGAACGGGCGATGCCATTGTAAAGGGCGGACGTTACGACCAGCTGGTGGAAAAGTTCGGAAGAACCATGCCTTCCATCGGATTTGCAATCGTGATCGATGATCTGATGAACGCACTGCAGCGCCAGAAGATCCGGATCCCTCATGGTCAGAAGAATACGCTCATCATTTACGATGAAGGACGGCAGAAAGATGCTGTACTGCTGGCGCGCGAATTCCGAAGCAAAGATAAAAACACAGAATTACTGATGAAAGAAGAGGACCGTTCGGTCGAGTTCTATATCGACTACGGTAAACGAACGCTTGCTGGAGGACTTTTGTATCTTCAAAATACCAGTCAGATACGAATGTTCAATCTTCAGACCGGTGAACAGAAAATTATAAAAAGTAGGGATTAACGATGAAGGACATGAGATATTTAACATTTGCCCTCTGTAAGGGACGACTTGCAAGACAGACGCTGGAACTGTTAGAGCAGATGGGAATTACCTGTGACGAGATGAAGGATAAAGATTCCCGGAAACTGATTTTTGTAAACGAAGAACTGAAACTGAAATTCTTTTTATCAAAAGGGCCGGATGTGCCAACCTATGTAGAATATGGTGCGGCAGATATCGGTGTTGTCGGAAAGGACACCATTCTGGAAGCCGGCAGAAAAGTGCATGAAGTACTGGATCTCGGATTCGGGAAATGCCGGATGTGTGTGTGCGGTCCTGCCGAAGCCAGATCTTGCCTGGATAACCACGAACTGATCCGGGTTGCAACGAAATACCCGGCGATTGCAAAGGACTATTTCTACAACACCCGACATCAGACTGTGGAGATCATCAAGCTCAACGGTTCTATTGAACTGGCACCAATCGTCGGACTTTCCGAAGTAATCGTTGACATCGTGGAAACCGGATCTACTCTGCGTGAAAACGGTCTGACGGTGTTGGAAGAGGTTTGTCCGCTTTCTGCGCGTATGATCGTCAATCCGGTCAGTATGCGTCTGGAGAACAAACGAATCAAAGAACTTCTGATGAATATGCGTACGATTTTGAAAGGAGAAGAATAGACGATGAGAATACAAAAGCTGAATAAAGATACGAAACAGAATCTTCTTGAGGATCTTCTGAAAAGAAGTCCGAACAGCTATGGACAGTATGAAGCAAGCGTACAGTCCATTCTGAACGAAGTGAAAGAGAAAAAAGACGAAGCTGTGTTTGCTTTTACCAGAAAATTCGACGGAGCTGAGATTTCAGCGGACAACATTCTGGTGACCGAAGCAGAGATCGAAGAGGCCTATCAGGAAGTGGATGCTTCCCTGCTGGATGTGATCCGCAAAGCCCGTAACAACATTGAAAATTTCCATGCAAAACAGCGTCAGAACAGCTGGTTCGACAGCAAACCGGATGGAACCATCCTTGGACAGAAAGTCACACCGCTTCAGAGAGTCGGAGTCTATGTACCGGGCGGAAAAGCAGTCTACCCGTCTTCCGTACTTATGAACGTCATGCCTGCAAAGGTTGCCGGTGTGGATGAGATCATTATGGTTACACCACCAGGTAAAGAAGGAAAGATCAGTCCCAATACGCTGGTTGCGGCAAAAGAAGCAGGAGTCGATAAAATCTATAAAGTAGGCGGGGCACAGGCAATCGGAGCCCTTGCGTACGGAACGGAATCCATTCCAAAAGTAGATAAGATCGTGGGCCCGGGAAATATTTATGTGGCACTTGCAAAGAAGGCGGTCTATGGACATGTAAGCATCGATTCCATCGCCGGCCCAAGCGAGATTCTGGTGATTGCCGATGAAACTGCAAATCCAAGATATGTAGCCGCAGACCTGTTGTCTCAGGCGGAACATGATGAACTGGCTTCTGCGATCCTGGTTACTACAAGCGAGGAACTTGCAAAAGCTGTTTCCAACGAAGTGGACGGATTCCTGAAAGTTCTTTCCCGGTCTGAGATCATTGCAAAATCTCTCGACAACTATGGTTATATTCTGATTGCAGATACGATGGATGATGTGATCGATGTGGCAAATGAGATCGCTTCCGAACATTTGGAGATCCAGACTAAGAATCCATTTGAAGTGATGACTAAGATTCGTAATGCGGGAGCGATTTTCATCGGAGAATACGCAAGCGAACCTCTTGGAGATTATTTTGCGGGGCCGAACCATATCCTGCCGACCAATGGAACGGCCAAATTCTTCTCACCGCTCTCCGTAGACGATTTTGTGAAGAAGTCCAGTATTATTTCTTACTCCAAAGATGCCCTTTCCAGGGTTCACAAAGATATCGAAGCCTTTGCAAAAGCAGAACAGCTTACCGCACATGCCAATTCCGTACATGTTCGTTTTGAAAATGAGGAGGAATAGAATATGCCGGATCGAAGTGCAATAGTTGAAAGAATTACAAAAGAAACACAGATTACCGTCGAGCTGAATCTGGACGGACAGGGTATGACTGATATTTCCACCGGAATCGGTTTCTTCGATCATATGCTTTCCGGTTTTGCCCGTCACGGACTTTTCGACTTGAAAGTCAAAGTAAACGGGGACCTTGATGTGGATTGTCATCATACCATTGAAGATACCGGAATTGTGCTCGGACAGGCGATTCAGAAAGCCCTTGGTGAGAAAAAAGGTATCAAACGCTATGGGCATTTTCTGCTTCCGATGGATGAGACCCTGGCTCTGTGCGCCATTGACCTGTCCGGCAGACCTTATCTGAATTATGATGCGTCCTTTACTACCGAGCGGATCGGAGAGATGGATACAGAGATGATACGTGAATTCTTCTATGCCGTTTCCTACAGTGCAGCCATGAACCTCCATTTGAAAATACTGGATGGCATCAACAATCATCACATGGCCGAAGCTTTATTCAAAGCATTTGGAAAAGCACTGGATATGGCTGTCATGGAAGAACCCCGGATGAAAGATGTATGGTCAACGAAGGGGACCTTATAAGAAACGACGAAAAAAGGAGTACAACATGAGTTATAAAAGATTAATTCCCTGTATTTTCATCAATAAAGGGAAAGCTGTAAAATGGTTTGACAATATGGAAATTGTATCCGATGATGTAGTAGCCCTGGCGAAGGAGTACAACGATCACGGTGCGGATGAACTTCTTGTGTTCGACCTTTCCAACTCCGATGACGATCACGACGAGTCCATCGATCTGATGAAAAAAATCAACCGTGTTATCCAGATCCCGATGGTTGCAGGGGGAAATATCAGACGACAGGAAGATGTAAAGAAAATTCTCTATGCAGGTGCCAAACGCGCCATGCTGAATTTCTCCAAACCGGATGCCGGAAAACTGATGGAAGAGGTTTCCAAACGTTTTGGAAAAGATAAAATCGCAGTGTCTTTAAATGATTTTGATGCACTTTTTAAACAGCAGCATACCATTCAAAACTACAGCAGCGAGATCATTTTCATGCACAGACTGGATCTGGATTCGGTCATGAATATCACGGATATACCATGTGTTGTGGTTACCGATACACTGGAAGAACCGGAGCTTCTTAAAATTCTGAAATGTCCGGGTGTCAAGGGACTCTCCGGACGCTATGTAAGCCAGAAAGGAATGGATTTCACCGCCTATAAGGAAACTTGCGCTAAGGAAGGAATTCGAATGACATCCTTCGAAAGCAAGATGGATTTCTCCGAATTCAAACTAAATTCGGATGGACTGCTTCCGGTTATCGTACAGCACTATAAGACATCTGAAGTATTGATGTTGGCATATATGAATCAGGAGGCGTTTGAACAGACTGTCAAATCCGGAAGGATGACCTATTTCAGCCGCAGCCGTCAATGCCTCTGGACGAAAGGAGAGACCTCCGGTCATTTCCAGTATGTTAAATCCCTCACTATTGACTGTGACAAGGATACCTTACTCGCAAAGGTGGATCAGGTAGGCGTAGCCTGCCATACCGGCAATCCGACCTGTTTCTTCCAGCCGGTGGTGGGCAACGATTACGACGAGACCAACCCGCTTCAGGTATTTGAAAGTGTTTACCAGACGATTCAGGATCGGAAAATACATCCAAAAGAAGGTTCTTACACGAATTATCTTTTCGATAAGGGAATCGATAAGATCCTGAAAAAAGTAGGAGAGGAAGCAACCGAGATCGTGATTGCGGCCAAGAATCCGAATCCGGAAGAGATCAAGTACGAGATCTCCGATTTCCTTTATCATGCAATGGTTCTTATGGTAGAACGCGGTGTAACCTGGGACGATATCGTAAGGGAACTTGCGGACAGATAAAGAGAAAAACGTGTCTCAATGTCCCCACTAAAACCGAACTCATAGAAACCGACAGCCCGGCATATATTTTCTTAAGATATATGCCGGCTTATTTTTTTGCACGAAAAAGCATGCCTACCCTGATTGAAAGGAGCGATCCATCATGCCAAATACCCAAAAGCAAAGAGAAGAACTATTGCGTGCGGCCAGGGAAATGGGAATGAGCGGGAGTACTCCGGCTGTCCATCCCCGCTACCGTGCACTTTACCACAGCCTTTATGGCGAAGAATCCGTACATACGCCGTCCGGAACACTGGGAGCCCGGATTCTGCTGAGTCTGATCCTTTTTGCAGTTTTCCTATCCGCGGACTACAGCAACCAGCACATATGGAAATTCTCCCAGACGGAGATTATGGAAGAAATTCAGGCACAGCCGGATTACAGAAGCTATGTCAATCAATTTCTGGATCTGCTTCCCTGAAATGGAATCAAAACCGGATTTAAAAACCAGCGTATGAATTGACTTTTTGGCTGTAAGAATTTATAGTATACACCAGAAATAAAAAAGGAGTCATATGAATAAAATGCTGATGATGAAAAAAAGAACTTATCATGGAGCGGATCTAAAGCTCTGGGCTATGTGGTCCATGCTGATAGACCATGCCGGTGCGGTACTGATTGAAAATACTTCCCTTTATCAGATTACCGGCTTTCGTATGCTGGCCGTAGCTTGCCGGCTGATCGGGCGGATCTCTTTTCCGCTCATCTGTTTCCTGCTGATCGAAGGGTTTTGCCACACCGAAGACCGCAGAAAATATCTGATGCGTATGGGCTGCTTTACCCTGATTTCCGAAATCCCGTTCGATTTAGCCTTTTTCGGCAAATTAGATCTGCAAAGGCAGAATGTGTTCTTTACCCTTTTTACCGGAATCCTGCTGCTTTACGCGCTTGAGAAGGCGGAAACACTGGAGCATTCGCCTCTGATACGCAGTTTCATGATGGCAGCAGCCATCCTGGCGGGATGCGCGGCAGCCACGGCGGGCCGGTTTGATTATTCCTATATGGGGATCCTTCTGATCGCAGCCTTGTATTTGTTCCGGAAGGATCGTAAAAAACAGTGTATTGCCGGAGCTGTTCTCTCACTTTATGAATTAACGGCCGCTCTCGCATTCATTCTTGTCGGGAAATATAACGGTGAAAAGGGTGACGGCCGGCTTCCAAGAAATTGGTTTTATATATTTTATCCACTTCATTTACTGGTTCTGTCTGCAATTGTCTTTTTGTTAAAGATGTGATTCTTAAAAAAAATGATTCATTCTGTTTCATCTGGAGTTTTTTTACTCGATATGTTATACTGAATGATGTTACTAGCAGAGAATTAAGTGAAATATTACATTTAAGTGTGACAGGAATTAATATGTTAGTTTCGGAGATAAATGCAGAAATAGGAAATTATGCGGAAATAATAAATACTATGTCTAATTTATCTATATATTATAAGAGGGAAAATAATCTTACAACTTTAGTGCATATCATATGTAGGAATTCAAATGTACTATTGTGCATGAAATTTTACATTACAAATAAAAATAATCGCTCTTTCTCTGATTTTTATGACCAGTATTTTCTTAGTCCTGCAAATGAATTGCATTATCGTTCTGGAAAAAAAAATTTGAAGATCTGATAAAATATCATACGAAAGAAAACGGAAATAAGAAAATCATCTCAATCACTGTGGAAAAGGGGAAGAGAGAAATTCAGGCAATTGATGATGCTCTTTTTGAATATGAAGAAGTTATTTTCAATGATTTCCTTAATTCAATGATTTGTCATAGTTGATTGTTAGGATTAAAGCTTGCAAGCTAAATGCATAGGACATTTAGTTTGCAGGCTTTTCTCTTTTTCTGTGGTTTTACTTTATTTATTCTGAGAATTCATTGGAAAACAAGCGTGCTATAATTTCTGTAGTAATTGTTTGGTGTGGAAACTACAATAAGTAGGGATGGGATGCATATTCCGCAAGAACTGCGCATCCGTTCCGGAGGAACGGAGCGCCATTCCGCTTCAAACAATGTTTCCATATTTTTGAATCTCCTTAACACCGCTTTCAATGGTCGGATAAGAGGTATCCGCTGCGGATGCAGGCAGAGCCAGGCTAATTTACAGGTGACAGTGTGTCCGTGGATTTATTGGGTTTAAAGAAAGAAGAGACAGGGGGAATGCTCCCTGGCCACTTACTTATAATTTAGTGATAGAATATTGTTTTTTTAAGCTAACTATTTTGTATATATTGATGTTTTGACATAAAAGAAACTTTATAGTACAATTTATTCTGACGTTGACTTTACGATTGTTAAATTGCGTAATTTGAGGTATATAATTTATGAAAAAGCTAGCATTAAGCGATGATATTTTATTAAAAGTAGATAAACCTGCCAGATACATCGGCAACGAAGTCAATTCTACAATCAAAGATTCCGAAAAAGTGGACATCCGCTTTGCCTTCTGTTTCCCTGAGGTCTACGAAATTGGAATGTCCCACCTCGGACTCCAGATCCTTTATGACATGTTCAATCGCCGTGATGACGTCTGGTGTGAGCGTGTCTTTTCGCCGTGGGTGGATCTGGACAAGATCATGCGTGAGGAACATATTCCGCTTTTCGCATTGGAATCTCAGGATCCTGTGAAAAAGTTCGATTTCCTTGGCTTCACACTCCAGTTTGAGATGTGCTATACGAACATTTTACAGGTGCTGGATCTTTCCGGGATCCCGCTTCACAGCAGTGATCGTACTCTGGATGATCCTTTTGTTATCGGAGGAGGCCCTTGTGCCTATAATCCGGAGCCGCTTGCAGATTTCTTCGACATGTTCTACATCGGAGAAGGAGAAGTGGTATATGACGAACTTTTTGATGCATATAAAAAATGGAAGGATTCCGGCAAAGACCGGACTGCATTTCTGGAGATGGCTGCGGAGATTGAGGGAATCTATGTGCCTTCTTTCTATCGTGCCGATTACAATCCGGATGGAACGATTGCAGCATTTACACCGGTAAATGCGCATGCGAAAGAAAAGATACGCCGCCAGGCCTTAGCGGATATGAGTACAACGACCTACCCGCTGAAGCCGATCGTACCATTTATCAAGGTGACACAGGATCGGGCGGTTCTTGAAATTCAGAGAGGCTGTATCCGTGGATGCCGTTTCTGTCAGGCGGGAATGGTGTATCGGCCGACGAGACCGCGGGATATCAATATGCTGAAGGAGACCGCAAGAGCGATGCTCCGGAATACGGGACATGAAGAAATTACTTTAAGTTCGTTGAGTTCCAGTGATTACAATGAATTAGAAGAGATCGTGAATTTTCTGATCGATGAATTTCACGGGCAGGGTGTAAATATTTCCCTTCCTTCGCTTCGAATTGATGCTTTTTCGCTGGATGTCATGAGCAAGATCCAGGATATCCGTAAGAGCAGTCTTACGTTTGCCCCGGAAGCCGGTACGCAGCGGATGCGAAATGTGATCAATAAAGGTCTTACGGAAGAAGAAATTCTGGAAGGAGCGGGACAGGCCTTTGAAGGCGGCTGGAATAAGGTGAAGCTTTATTTCATGCTGGGGCTGCCCACCGAGACAGAGGAAGATATGGAAGGAATCGCGGTCCTTTCTGATAAAGTTGCCCGCAGATATTACGAGATTCCGAAGGAACAGCGCAATGGGAAATGCCAGATCACGGCCAGCAGTTCGTTCTTTGTACCAAAGCCGTTTTCTCCGCTTCAGTGGGCTCAGATGTATCCTGCCGACGAATATGTTCGCCGAGCTGGAATCGTTCAGGAAGCGATGCGCAACCAGCTGAACCGGAAAAGCCTGCGCTATAACTGGCACACGGCTGAGCTCACGGTGCTGGAAGGCGTATTTGCCCGCGGGGACCGGAAGATGGGCACGGTTCTGGAAGAGGCCTACCGTCTTGGATGTATTTACGATTCCTGGAATGAACATTTCCGCTATGATCTGTGGATGCAGGCGTTTGAAAATACAGGAATCGATCCGGATTTCTACAATCTGCGTAAACGGGAAGCGGACGAGATCTTCCCATGGGATTTTATCGATTGTGGCGTGACCAAGTCCTTCCTCAGAAAAGAGTGGGAGAGAGCCATGAACGGGGAAGTGACCCCGAACTGCCGCAGACAGTGTTCCGGCTGCGGCGCTGCAAGCTATGGAGGAGGTGTCTGCTATGAAGGCAAGAATTAAATTCCGCAAAAACGGTGTCATGAAATTCATCGGACATCTGGACATTATGCGCTATTTTCAGAAAGCGATCCGCCGTGCACAGATACCGATCGCATTTACCGGAGGCTACAGTCCGCATATGATCATGTCCTTTGCAAATCCGCTCGGCGTCGGTCTTACAAGTGACGGAGAATACTTTGACATCGAGCTCACTGAACCGATCGCCAGCAAAGAAGCCATCCGCCGTCTGAATGAGCAGATGGTAGAAGGTATGGAAGTGACCGGCTTTGTGGAAATTCCGGATGACAAGAAAAGCAAAGGGATGACGATCGTTGCCGGGGCAGACTACCTTTCAATAGTAAAAAAAGGCGTTCTTCCGGAAGGATGGCAGAAGCATCTCGAACACTTTTATGCGCAGGATGAAATCTTTATCCTTAAAACAACAAAGAAAAGCGAAAAGGAAGTCAACTTACGTCCCATCATTTATGATCTTCATCCTCAGGGTGAAGGAATCTACATGCGGGTTGCGGCCGGAAGTGTGCAGAATCTGAAACCGGAACCTGTTCTGGAAGCCTTCCTTGAATATATGAATATGCTCGGTGAAGAAACGGATGGGATTGAATTTGCCCATCATCGGCTGGAAACGCTGGCCAATACCGGAAGTGAAGAATATCCGGACTTTGTGCCGCTTTCTGCTCTTGGAACGGAGATTATCTGACCAATGGAACGAAAATTATTGATAACCGAATGTCGGGGACACATCCTGACCGCACTTCAGGAGGACGGGAAAATTGCAGAATTGCATTACAGTCCCTTACGTGATACAAAAGCATGCAGAATCGGTGAGATCTATATCGGAAAAGTCCGGAAGATTCTTCCGAATATCAACGGTGCATTTATCGAAATAAAAAATGGTGTAGAGTGCTACTATTCACTCGAAGAAAAAGCAGAGCCGTATTTTACGGACAAACATGGCAAAAAGAACCTGAATGTGGGAGATGAGCTTCTGGTTCAGGTGCGCAAAGAGGCAGTCAAGACAAAGCAGCCTACGGTGAGCGGCGATCTGAATTTTGTCGGGAAATATGTAATCCTCAGTTCCGGGAACCGTCAGATCGGCGTTTCCGCAAAGCTTTCCCGGGATCAGAGAGAACGGCTGCTTGCACTTGGTCAATCATTTGCCGACAAGGATTATGGAATGATTTTTCGAACCAATGCCGGCGAGGCACCGGATGACAGGATTCTTTCGGAAATACAGATGCTGGAAGAAGAGTTTCACCGCGTTCTTACATATGGTAAAAACCGTACCTGTTTCAGTTGTGTTTCCCATGTGCCGGATGATTGGCTTTTATCGCTTAAGAATCTTTATCGACAGGGGCTTACGGAAATCCTTGTCGATGCCGTTGCCCAAAATGGACTGCTTTACAATAAGACAGAAGCATTTCTTACGCAGGAACAGCCGGAAGACCTGAAGCTTCTTCGCGCGTATACGGATGCGTCCTATCCACTATGCAAGTGTTACAGTCTCGAGAAAGCGACTGATGACGCGCTTTCGGAAAAAGTATGGATGCCCTCCGGAGCCTATCTGGTGATCCAGCCAACCGAGGCACTTACTGTGATCGATGTGAATTCCGGGAAATGCCTGAAAAAGAAAAAACTATTTGCAGACATCAACCGGGAGGCTGCAAAAGAAGCCGCAAGACAGATCCGGCTTCGCAATCTGTCCGGTATCATTCTCATTGATTTCATCAACATGGACACGGAAGCGGAAAAAAATGAATTATTACACGAACTGCAGATGCTTCTTTCCATGGATCCGAATCCCGGTCATGTAGTGGAAATGACTAAACTGCAGCTCGTTGAGATTACACGAAAAAAAATCAGGAAAACACTGAAGGAGAGTTTATATGGCTAAGAAAGAAATTAAAACGAATGCGATGCGTATTCTGGACCGAATGAAGATTCCATATAAGTTCCAGGCGTATGAGTGTGATGAATTTACAGACGGGATCGAGACGGCGGACAAACTGAATCTTCCCCATGAACAGGTATATAAAACCATCGTCACGACTGGCAAAAGCGGACAGCATTATGTCTTCGTACTTCCAATCGAGAAGGAAATTGACTTTAAAAAAGCGGCCAAAACCGTTGGCGAAAAATCTCTGGAAATGTTACATTTAAAAGAGCTGACACCCCTGACCGGCTATGTCAGAGGCGGATGCACCGCAATCGGTATGAAGAAACAGTTTCCAGTTGTTATAGATGAAACGGCATGTGCTTTTGAGGAAATTTATGTAAGTGCAGGCCGGATCGGTGCACAGCTCACCCTTGCGCCGGAAGGATTAAGAAAAGCGGCAAATGCAAAATTTGCAGATGTCATTCATACATAAGAGGAAAAGGAGGAAACCTTCAATGAAAAAGGTTGTAAAATTCGGTGGAAGCTCATTGGCTGATGCCGCACAATTCAAGAAAGTCGGTCAGATTATTCATGAGGATGAATCCAGACGATACGTGATCCCTTCTGCACCGGGTAAACGTTTCCCGGAAGATGTGAAGGTCACTGATATGCTTTATAAATGTTACGGTGCTGCGGTGCGTGAGAAAAACTTTACCAAACAGCTGGAAGAAATTCAACAGCGTTATCAGGGAATCATCGATGGCCTCGGGTTGGACCTTTCTCTGGATAAAGAGTTTGAAATTATCCGACAGAACTTCGGTCAGAAAGCAGGAAGAGAGTACGCCGCTTCCCGCGGTGAATACCTGAACGGTATTATTATGGCACACTATCTTGGATTTGAATTTATCGATGCGGCGGAAGTAATCGCCTTTGACGAAAACGGCAGTCTTCTTGTGGATCAAACGAATGACCTTTTGTCCGAACGTCTTTCGCATACTGAAAAAGCTGTTATTCCGGGATTTTATGGTGCAGATCCGAACGGTAATGTAAAAACCTTCAGCCGCGGAGGCTCAGATGTAACCGGCTCCCTTGTTGCAAAAGCGATCCATGCGGATATGTATGAGAACTGGACTGACGTTTCCGGATTCCTGATCGCAGATCCCCGTATCATCAAGAACCCAAAAGGGATTGAGACAATCACCTATAAAGAATTACGAGAGCTTTCCTATATGGGTGCGACCGTACTTCACGAGGATGCGATCTTCCCGGTACGAAAGGAGGGTATTCCGATCAATATCCGTAATACCAATGCACCGGAAGAAAAGGGGACGCTGATTGTAGAGGGCACCTGCCGCAAACCGAAATACACGATTACCGGTATAGCCGGAAAACGTGGTTTTGCTTCCATAACGATTGAAAAAGCAATGATGAACTCGGAAGTGGGATTCGGAAGAAAAGTCCTGGAGGTATTTGAAAACGAGGGAATCTCATTTGAACACATGCCTTCCGGAATTGATACCATGACGATTTTTGTTCAGCAGGAAGAATTCGAAGAACATGAGCAGCGTGTCATTTCCGGAATCCATCGTGCAGTAGAGCCGGATGATGTTGAACTGGAATCCGATCTTGCGCTGATCGCAGTTGTTGGAAGAGGAATGAAACAGACCAGAGGAACAGCCGGGCGTATTTTCTCTGCACTGGCTCACGCACACGTAAATGTGAAAATGATCGACCAGGGTTCCAGTGAGCTGAATATCATTATTGGCGTGAGAGAGCATGACTTTGAAGCAGCTATTCAGGCAATTTATGATATTTTTGTTAACACTCAAATCTAAATCTACAATTTTCTTGTAAAATATGCTATTCTTATCTCAGATAATATTTCTGGATAAGAAAGGATTTACAAATGAATATATTATTTTTTTTGAAACCAAAAGCAGAGCTTGCATTCGTCTATGATTATCATACACTCAGACAGGTAATGGAGATCATGGAATACCACAAATATTCGTCCATACCGATGATCAATCGGGACGGAAAATACATAGGCACCATTACAGAAGGAGATCTTCTCTGGGGAACGAAGTCCTTGAAACTTATGAATATCAAGGAAGCGGAGACCATCGCTATTACAAAGATTCATCGCAGACTTGACTACCGACCTGTTCGGGCAGACTCGGATATGGAAGATCTGATCGAGCGTGCCATGGAACAGAACTTTGTTCCTGTTGTTGATGATCAAGATAATTTCATCGGTATCATAACCCGGAAGGATATCATCGGTTTCTGTTATGATAAATTAAAGGCATGCAGGATTGCTCTTTCTGAAAAAGCAGAACAGTAAATTTAATATTTTTTCTAAAAAACACTTGACTTTGTGCGGCATACTGGTATATAATTTACCAGTATGCCGCACAACGAGGTTAAAGCCCTGATTTTTCAGGCACCGTAGTTGGCGAGTAATGATAATAGGAGGTGCCATATGTACGCAATTATAGCAACAGGTGGTAAACAGTACAAAGTAGCCGAAGGCGATATCATTAAAGTAGAAAAGCTTGGTGTGGAAGCCGGACAGACTTATACATTTGACCAGGTTCTTGCAGTAAGCGGTGATGAGATGAAAGTCGGAACACCAGTCGTAGAAGGAGCAACAGTAGAAGCATCCGTAATCGGCGATGGAAAGGCTAAAAAGGTAATCGTTTACAAGTATAAGAGAAAATCAGGTTACCACAAGAAAAATGGTCACAGACAGCAGTACACAGCAGTTAAGATCGAAAAGATCAATGCTTAATTCTTATCTGTCATGATCAAAACAACAATTTATAAAAACAAGAGAAATGAATGCGTTGGTTTTAAGACATTCGACCATGCAGGGGCCGGAGACAGCGGACAGGATATCGTCTGTGCAGCCGTTTCCATGCTCGTAATCAATACCATGAATTCCATCGAAAGGTTTACGGATGCCCAGACATCCCAGGTTTCGGATGATACGAAGGGCATCATCGAATACAGACTGCTGAGCCGTCCGACGGAAGAGACAGAATTACTTCTGAATTCCATGATTCTTGGTCTTCAAAGCCTGGAAGATGACTCTGATTATACCACGTATATTGATTTAATATTTGAGGAGGTGTAAACCATGATGAAATTAAACCTTCAGTTTTTTGCTCATAAAAAGGGAGTTGGTTCTACAAAGAACGGACGTGACTCTGAGTCCAAGAGACTTGGTGCCAAAAGAGCAGACGGACAATTTGTAAAAGCCGGAAATATTCTTTACAGACAGCGCGGGACAAAAATTCACCCGGGTGTGAACGTTGGACGCGGTGGAGACGATACATTATTTGCATTAGTTGATGGTGTGGTTCGTTTCGAAAGAAAAGGAAGAGATAAGAAGCAGGTTTCTATCTATCCGGTAGCTGAATAAGCAGATTTTACATGAGGCTTCAAACTTTTGGGTTTGAGGCCTTGTTTTGAATTGGAAAGGAGTATTTATGTTTGCAGACAGAGCTAAAATATATATCCGGTCGGGAAAAGGCGGAGACGGACATGCCAGCTTTCGACGGGAATTATATGTTCCGAACGGCGGTCCCGACGGCGGCGATGGCGGACGCGGCGGGGACGTAATCTTTGAAGTAGACAAAGGATTAAACACCCTTGCAGACTTCCGTCACAAAAGAAAATTTACAGCTCAGGACGGAGAACCGGGCGGCAAGAGACGCTGCCATGGAAAAGATGCGAAAGACATCGTTTTAAAAGTACCTGAAGGGACGATCATTCGCGAAGCTGAGACCAATAAGATCATTGCGGATATGTCTGGCGATAACACACGCCAGATCGTACTGAAGGGCGGCAAGGGCGGTCTTGGAAATATGCATTTTGCCACCGCCACCATGCAGGTTCCCAAATATGCGCAGCCGGGAAAACCGGCACAGGAGCTTTGGGTGAATCTGGAACTGAAAGTCATCGCAGATGTAGGACTGGTCGGATTTCCGAATGTCGGAAAATCAACCTTTCTTTCCCGCGTGACAAATGCACAGCCTAAGATCGCCAATTATCATTTTACAACGCTGACTCCGAATCTTGGTGTTGTGGATCTGGAAGGCGCAAAGGGATTCGTAATCGCCGATATTCCAGGTCTGATCGAAGGTGCATCCGAGGGTGTTGGACTTGGACATGAGTTTCTCCGCCATGTAGAGCGTACCAAGCTGATGATCCATGTCGTGGATGCCGCGGGAACCGAAGGACGTGACCCGGTGGATGATATTTATAAGATCAATGCGGAATTGAAAGCATATAATGAAGAAATTGCCTCCCGCCCACAGGTAATTGCAGCGAACAAGATCGATCTGATCTATTCGGAAGATGAAGATCCTATAGAACGTCTTCGCAGCGAATTCGAGCCACAGGGAATCAAAGTATTCCCTATCTCCGGTGTAACCGGCGAGGGCTTAAGCGACCTTTTGTATTATGTGAGCAGCGAACTCCAGAATATGGACGAGAAACCCATCGTATTTGAACAGGAATACTTCCCGGAGGAAGAGCTGATTCATATCGATCTTCCATATACTGTCGAAATAATTGATGATATGTACGTTGTTGAAGGTCCAAAAATAGAGAAGATGCTGGGTTATACAAATCTGGATTCTGAAAAGGGATTTGCATTCTTCCAGAAATTCCTGAAAGAAGCCGGCATCCTTGAAAAGCTGGAAGAAGCCGGTATCCAGGAAGGTGACACGGTTAAAATGTACGGGCTTCAGTTTGAATATTATCGTTAAATTTCGTTGACTTTATTAAGAAAGGGGATTACTATGACATCTAAGCAAAGAGCATATTTAAAAAGTCTTGCCATGACAATGGATCCGATTCTTCAGATCGGGAAATCCAGTGTAACGCCGGAAGTGACTGCATCTGTGGCAGAAGCACTGGAAGCTCGTGAACTGATCAAAATTCATGTACTGCAGAACTGTGCAGATGATGTTCGTCAGCTCGCCGAGATTCTTGCAGAACGTACCCATTCTCAGGTAGTTCAGGTAATTGGCAAAAAAATCGTATTGTATAAAGAAGGCAAGGACGAAAAAAAGAAGATCGTTCTTCCTTAATTGTATGTTTATAACATGATGAATGCAATGGAGAAATAAAGTATGAAGATAGGGATAATGGGTGGGACTTTTGATCCGATTCATAATGGTCATCTAATGCTGGGAGAGTACGCATATCGTGATTATGAGCTGGATGAAGTATGGTTTCTTCCGAACGGGAACCCGCCTCACAAAAATAATCCGGCAATTTTAAAAAGCACAGATGATCGTGTAAAAATGACAGAACTTGCAATTGCAAATGTGCCGTATTTCCGCATCAGCACCTATGAAACTGACCGGACGGAACCTTCCTATTCCTATCAGACAATGGAGCATTTCCGTAGTGTTTACCCACAACATGAATTCTATTTTATTTTAGGCGCGGATTCTCTGTTCGACATTGAAAAATGGAGGAATCCAGATCAGTTTCTGAAGCTTGCAACCATACTTGCTGCTTACCGTGATGATGCGGATAACAGCCGGAAATTGAATGGAAAGATTGAATATCTGAATCGAAAATACGGAGCCGATATTCGTCTTCTCCGAACTCCATTACTGCATGTTTCCTCCCATGAAATCAGAGAAGCAATAAGAAATGGTAATATGAAAAATATTCCTGTTCCGAAAGCAGTACTGAATTATATAGAGGATCAACATTTATACCAGGGTGATGAATATGACAGAAACATTAATGAAAATGCGTAAAAAACTTAAAGGAGATTTGGATAAAGAGCGTTATGAACACACGATCGGCGTGATGCATACAGCTGGATGTCTTGCAATGCGTTATGGATGTGATTTAGACCAGGCACTCACGGCAGGTTTATTACATGACTGTGCCAAATGCATTCCAAATGAAAAAAAGATTGAAATGTGCAAAAAATATCACTTGCAGATTTCCGCTGCCGAACTTGCGAATCCCGGACTTCTTCATGCAAAACTCGGTGCATATGTCGCATGGAAAAAATTTCAGATTGAAGATGAGGAAATTCTGCGCGCAATTGCTTCGCACACAACAGGTCGTCCCGCTATGAGCCTGTTGGATAAAATCATATACATTGCAGATTTCATTGAGCCCGGACGTACAGAAGCACCGAATCTGCCGGCAGTAAGAAAACTGGCTTTTTGTGATATAGACGCATGCCTTTACAGAATATTGGAAGATTCTCTCTCATATCTGGAGAATAAAGGTGTAACCGTAGACCCTATGACTGAAAAGACTTTTTTATATTACAGAGATTTAAATAAAGGTGAATCTTCTGATGATTCGCCGGAAAGGATGGAAAACTGATGCAACAGAAAGATATATCCAGAAATATGGCGAAAATTGCCTGTAATGCGATTTCAGATAAAAAAGGAGAGGATATCCGTGTAATCGACATCTCACAGATATCCGTGCTCGCTGATTACTTCATTATTTCAAATGGTTCCAATGAAAGCCAGGTCCGTGCAATCGTTGATAACGTAGAAGAACAGATGTATAAAGCAGGGTATCAGATCAGGCAGAGAGAAGGATATGGGAGCGGAGGATGGGTTCTTCTTGACTTCGGCGATATTATCGTCCATGTCTTTGATAAAGAAAACCGTCTGTTCTATGATCTGGAACGAATCTGGCGTGACGGAAAGCAGATCAGTGTAGATGATCTATAGACAATAAACATATATCATATATATAGAAAAGAGCTGGCTCCCGGCGGAATAAAGCCCGGATCCAGCTCTTTTTCAAACATTTCTTATTATTTCATAAACCGCATAACGGCAATTACTTTTCCAAGGATCTCAACATCCTTTAAGATAAATGGCTCCATATTATCATTCTCCGGCTGGAGACGAATCACACCTTCTTCTCTGTAAAATGTCTTGACCGTAGCACCGTCATCTACTAAGGCTACAACCATATCTCCGTTAGAAGCAGTGTTCTTTTTCTCGACAACAACATAATCACCGCTCAGGATTCCTGCATTGATCATACTTTCCCCGCGAACCTCCAGCATGAACACCTCATTATTCGGCATACGTTCGACCGGAAGCGGGAAGTAGTCCTCAATATTCTCCTGTGCAAGAAGCGGCTCCCCTGCAGCCACACGTCCCAGAATCGGCACCTGTACCATCTCACGTCTGGTAAGATTGAAATTCTCATCCAGTATCTCAATTGCTCTCGGTTTTGTAGGATCTCGCCGAATATAACCGTTCTTCTCAAGGGTTTCGAGATGAGAATGAACGGAAGAAGTGGACTTTAGTCCCACTGCATCACAAATTTCACGGACTGAAGGCGGAAAACCGCGTACAAGTATCTGCGATTTGATATATTCCAAAATCTCCTCCTGTTTCTTCGTTATTCTA
Source organism: Bariatricus sp. HCP28S3_D3 (assembly GCF_052065755.1). Lineage (NCBI taxonomy): Bacteria > Bacillati > Bacillota > Clostridia > Lachnospirales > Lachnospiraceae > Bariatricus > Bariatricus sp. HCP28S3_D3. The sequence goes on from NZ_JBQHTK010000005.1 coordinate 60,883, forward strand.
CCATTACCCATATGTAAACCTCCTTAAATCCGTCACTCATTTGTAAGTTCAAGTACGCCTCAGCAATCCGCCGGAGGCTTTGTCTTCTTACATGATAAATAAATAATAACATATTCTCCGCCAAAAAGCAAACAAATGTTTTGAGAAAATATGTTCGATTAATTATTGACAAACATTTGTTCATGCGATATATTATTTACAGAACTTCTGTTCGGAACGTATTTTCGTATCAATAGACAAATAATGGAGTATAAGATTAGATCAGGGGGAATTTCAGATGAGCAGATATCAGGAAAAGCAGAATAGCGGAGCAGAAAGAAAAAAAGTCACCAACAGCCATAAGAAAGTTGCAGTCTCAAGAGGCAGAAGATCAAGGAACAGTGCCGGACGGTTCATGGTTGGAGTCATTGCCGTTTTGCTGATACTGGCATGCAGTTTTTCGTTCGGAAGCTTCTTTTCCAGTGCGCATGATGTGCAGGCGGAGACGGGTTCGGATCTGAAGTATTTCAAAAGTGTCCGGATTGAAAAAGGAGATACCCTCTGGACCATCGCTCAGACCTACTGCACAAGGGAAGAGGATTCCATCTATGATTATATGAATGAATTGGCACAGATCAATGGAATTGATTCTGCTTCCATGGATTATCTGCGGGAAGGAGATTATCTTACAATCGTATACTATGAAGCAAATCCGCTTTAATTTATAGACAAAAGATTGACAAGCTGCCATAATCAATCCTATACTGTTATGTATACAAATTTCGTTGGTTTAATATAGAAAAATACATGTATTATTTTATATCATGCATTGATTCAGATTTATCGAAGCAAAGGAGAAATTCATCATGAAGAAAAAACAAATCATAGCACTGGCAGTGGCAGCCGCTTTGTTCATCGTGACAGGTGCTGCAAGCGTTCTTACTCATGCGGCGGCAGGTCAGTTATTCGACAATTCTATAACAGATATGATTTTTAACACAGAAGACCTGGGGTATGATTTCCCTGCCGAATCATTTATTGCTGTTGTTCGTGTTGAGGGGACAATTGAAGAACAGACAGAGACAAGTGCATTTGAAGCGTCTCAATCCTACCAGCATCTTACCACACTGGATTACATTGATGAACTGATGTATGATCCGGATAATGCCGGCATCATGCTTTACGTAGATTCCCCGGGAGGAACTGCATATGAGTCCTCCGAACTACACGACAAATTAAAGGAGTATTCCGATACAACAGGACGTCCTATATGGGCTTATATGGCTCATATGGCGGCTTCTGGCGGTTATATGGCATCAGTGGCCGCTGATTATATTGCAGCCAACCAGGAGACGATGACAGGCTCTATCGGAGTAATCATATCAACATATGACATGACCGGACTTTATGAGAAACTCGGGATCCGTTATATCAGTATCACGAGTGGTCCAATGAAAGACAGCACAAAGATGACCGATGAGCAGATTCAGATGTATCAGTCCATCGTTGACGAATCCTATAACAGTTTTGTCGATAAAGTTGCTGAGGGACGTAACATGGCCCGTGAGGATGTTCTCACTCTTGCTGACGGAAGAATCTATTCAGCTGCTCAAGCTCTCGATAACGGCCTGATTGACGCAATAGATACCTATGACAATACACTAGACCGGATGATGGAAGAAATGGATTGTGAGATGATTTACGAGCTTCCAGAAGAATCTGATATGTTAGCAGGACTTTTTGCAAGAATCGAATCTCTAATACCGAAATCAGAAGCACAGACACTCAATGAGATAGCAGCGGAGAAAGAAAGTGGGGTATTGATGTATTATGCAGAATAAAAATACCGATTTCTCTGGAACAGATCAGGAATATGTCTACGCTGGTTTCTGGGTACGCTTTGCAGCATTTACGCTGGACAGCCTGATTCTTTTTGCCGGAACTTTGATTATCAAATTATTATTTTCTTTGATTTCATTGCTTACCGGCACATCTATATTTGATACGGAAATATTGTTTTCGTATACATTAAAGGACATCATAGTTTATGGATGCCATGCCATATACTTTGTACTTTTGACCTATTATACCGGAGCAACTCTTGGAAAAAAAGCTTTCAATTTAAAAGTAATTCCTTGTCGTTCTTTAAAAGACGAAAATAATGTTGATGATAATAATACAAATGAACAGCTTACACTGATCAATGTGGTTTACCGTGAAACAATCGGCAGATATCTTTCCGGAATCATTCTATATATTGGTTATCTACTTGCCGGATTAGATCAGGAAAAACGAGCTTTACATGATATTCTCTGTGATACACGTGTGATCTATACTAAAAAAGTAAAAATCTATCCTGAATATCAGCCACCGATTATGCCTGACCCCGGTTACAACATATCAAGTCAACAACCACTTGTAAATACAAGTGAATATGATAATTTTGATTATGATATTAATAACAGACCACACGAGTAGGGTGTGGTTTTGCGGGATCAATCTATACGACAAATACTGATTTTTCCAAAAGATTAAGATAAGGAGGAACCTATTTATGGCATCAGAGCCAAAAACATACCAGGATCAGCTCTATATAGATAATACTTTGCGTCTGCGTGAAATATTGCAGACAATGCCAGAATTTGCAAAGGATTATTTCCGTGCTGTAGAGCCAACAACATCACCTAAAACAAGGATTTCCTATGCTTATGATATCCGTGTTTTCTTTCAGTTTCTTCTGGACGAGAATCCGGCTTTTAAGAATTATAGTATGAAGGATTTTACACTTAGTGATCTGGATCGACTTACACCGATGGATATCGAGGAATACCAGGAATATCTGAAGGTTTATCGTCCCAAAGACGGGCGACGCATCACGAACGCTGAGAAAGGCCTTTCACGCAAAATGTCGGCGCTCAGAAGCTTCTACGGATATTATTTTAAACGGCAAATGATCAGTAATAATCCGACTTTATTAGTCGATATGCCTAAACTCCATGAGAAGGCAATCATTCGTCTGGATACAGATGAAGTTGCTTCCCTTCTGGATTATGTGGAATCCTGCGGCGTGAAGCTGACCGGCCAGGCCCGTGTTTATTATGAAAAGACAAAGGAGCGTGATCTTGCCATTCTTACCTTATTGTTAGGTACCGGAATACGTGTTTCGGAATGTGTTGGTCTTGATCTGGGCGATGTGGATTTTAAGAATAATGGAATCACAGTAACCAGAAAAGGCGGAAACCAGATGGTGATTTATTTTGGCGAGGAAGTGGAAAAAGCCCTGCGTACTTATATGGAATCCAGCAGGAAAGCCGTTAATCCTCTGCCAGGACACGAAAATGCCCTCTTCCTCTCCACTCAGCGGAAAAGGATGGGTGTACAGTCTGTGGAGAATATGGTCAAAAAGTATGCCCGTCAGGTAACACCGAATAAGAAGATTACCCCTCACAAGCTCAGAAGCACCTATGGAACCGCTTTATACAAAGAAACAGGCGATATTTATCTGGTTGCTGATGTACTTGGCCATAAGGATGTAAATACGACGAAAAAGCATTATGCGGCCATTGACGAAGACCGGCGCCGAAGTGCTGCTGACATCGTGAAGCTCAGGGAGCCGTAATGTTGTATTACACAAAAAATTCTTCCCAAATTACGTGAAAAAAAACAGCACCACTCCTGTTTCCAGGAATGATGCTGTTTTTTTTCACGAAAGTCCCAAAATCAATGATTATTTCTTAGCCAGTTCATACATTGCAGCTGCTGTAACCTGTGCTGCACGGATCAGCTGCTCAACGGCAACTCTTTCGTTCGGCTGATGGATCACATCCGGTTCTCCCGGGAATACTGGTCCAAAGGCAACCATATTCGGAAATTCTTTCGCGTAGGTACCGCCTCCGATGGCGATCGGTTCTCTTTTATCTCCTGTTTGTGCCTCGTAAACTTTCACCAGTTTTGAAACAAGCTCTGAGTCCTTCGGAACATATAATAATTTATTGTTTGTTTTTTTCAGAACATCAAAGTTGTAACTGTTGATCCGATTGATTACTTTATCGTCGATCACTTCGGCATCTCCGTTTTTCGGATAACGGATATCCAAAGTAAAGGACATTTCTTCCCCATCATATTTTACAACACCAAGATTGACTGTCGTTTCACCGGTTTCCTCATCCTGATACAGAATATCGAGTGATTTTCCATTTGTTTCATTTCCGATTTCTTCTAAAATAAAATTAACAAGCTGCTGGAAATCACCTCCAAAGTCATTTTCTTTGACTGCATTCAATAATTTTACTACAGCATTAACACCAAGTTCAGGTGTACTTCCATGTGCACTGAAACCGGTAGCTTCCACGATCGTCTTTCCGTTTTCTTCTGTGACAGTAATTCCTTCCTCAGGAGTAACTTTCAGCGGGCCATTTACAATCAGCTTGCATACCGGCGGAACAACGTTTGCGGCAACTCCGCCGCCAAAATATTCAACATCAATCTCGCCTTTGTTGTAAATCTTCGTTCCTGCAAGGAAATTGGACGTGCCTTTTTCACAGAAAATTGCTGGGAACTGCGCATCCGGCGTGAAACCGATCGTTGGCATTTCATAACCATTTTCTACATAGTATTTCACGCAGGAAGAACCACATTCTTCGTCAGAGCCAAATAACACACGGATTCTGCGGTCAATTGGAAGATTCAAATCACGAATTGCTTTTAGCGCATAGACAGCCATGATGACCGGTCCTTTATCATCCAGACATCCTCTGCCCCAGAGAACGCCGTCATGGATCTCTGCACCAAATGCCGGATGAGTCCATCCGTCTCCGGCAGGTACGACATCCACATGTCCGAGGATACCAACCATCTCTTCGCCTTCCCCATACTCAATCCATCCGACTCTGTTATCAGCCTGTCCTGTACGAAATCCCAATTTTTCACCGAGCGCCAGCACATCATCAAGGGCAGCCTTCGGTCCTTCTCCATAAGGAGCACCGGGAGCTGATTCTCCTCTCACACTCTCAATTCTCATATTCTGCTGGATAGACGCAATCATATCGTCCTTTAATTCCAGTACTTTCGCATTCAATGTTTCATAACTCATTGCAATATCCCTCTCTTTCATTCTTTCTTATTTTACCACATTTCTTATTTTACGCAAGCTGGGCTGAATCCAGAATTATTGTAAACGGTCCATCATTTACGAGGCTTACTTTCATATCCGCTCCAAACTGTCCTCTTTCAACGACGGGAACTACTTTTTTACATTCTTCTATGATATATTCATACATCTCATTCGCTTTATCCGGAGCGCCCGCCTCGATAAAGCTTGGACGATTTCCCTTCCGGCAGTTTGCGTACAATGTAAACTGCGAAATAAGAAGCATCTGTCCGCCCACATCTGCCAGAGACAGATTCGTCTTCCCGTTCTCGTCCTCGAAAATACGAAGTCCGGTCATCTTCTTAACCATCTTATCCGCTATTTCTCTGGTATCATCTTCACCGACTCCGATCAGAACCATGAAGCCTTTGCCGATCTCGCCGATGATCTCACCATCCACTTTTACATTCGCTTCCGTCACTCTTTGAATTACGAATTTCATCTTGCTATCCTCTCATTATTTGTACTTGGCTGACTTTTAGAACTTCAGTCTATAGCTATCTTAACACGCCCGACTTGTTCAGGCAATCCTTCTTTCAAAAGAATTTCCCAAAGAATTTAGCACGCATTTATACTTGTAATTCTTTTATAAATGCGGTAACATTAGGGCGATATGTTTATGAAAATAAGGTGGTGATTGACAATGAAATTACAACAATTACTGAGTTATACAAGGAAAGCTGTTGACGAATATGATATGATCCAGGAAGGCGACCACATTGCAGTAGGGATCTCTGGCGGGAAGGACAGTCTCACACTCCTTTACGCAATGCAGGGACTTAGAAGATTCTATCCGAAGCATTTTGAACTGAGCGCAATTACTGTGGATCTCGGATATGAGAAATGCGATTTCTCGCAGGTAACGGAACTGTGCAAGGAACTTGATGTTCCATATCAGATCGTGAAGACAGACATTGCCCGCATTTTGTTCGATGAGCGTAAGGAGTCCAACCCCTGTTCGCTCTGTGCAAAAATGCGGAAGGGTGCTTTAAACGAAGCGGTAAAAAAGATGGGATGCAATAAAGTTGCCTACGCGCATCACAAGGATGATATCATTGAGACGATGCTGCTCTCCCTCATTTTTGAAGGAAGGTTCCATTCCTTCTCTCCGAAGACTTATCTGGACCGAATGGATTTAAGCGTCATCCGCCCGATGATGTTTGTGGATGAGATGGATGTGATCGGTTTTCAGCATAAATACAATCTGCCTGTTGTAAAAAGCCGATGCCCGGTCGACGGATTTACCAAGCGTCAATATGCAAAAGATCTGGTTCGAGAACTGAATCAGGCTCATCCGGGTGCGAAGAATCGCATGTTTACGGCGATTCTAAACGGAAATATTGAAGGATGGCCGCCGCGAACGCCGCATACCCGTTAATCTTTAAAGAGGAACCTCTCACAGTGTGTGAAATGTTCCTCTTTGTAGATTTTTAGAATAATTCTTTTTTCCCTTTTTTGTACGATTCCAGAAGATGTGTCAAAACCTGAATATCTTCCTTGATCTTCTTTCCGTCATCCGTGTCTCCCACGAGGAGCCGGTGCGGTTCAGTCTCAAACATCTTGGATGTAGACTCGATATCTTTGTTCTCCTCCAGAACCTTCTCCACACTTTCAAACGGTTGATGTGCCTTGATTCGCATTCCATGAGAATTATAGATCAAAGTATATCCTGCAATACCGGTCGTTTTATGATAAGCTTTGCTGAATCCTCCGTCAATCACGATCAGCTTGCCGTTCGCGCGTACAGGCTTCTCTCCTTTTTCTGTCTTAACCGGTGTATGTCCGTTAATGATATGCGAAATGTCGGAATACAAGTGAAATTCACGCAGGATCATATTGCAGGTCTTTTCGCTATAATAATGCTTATAGTATGGATTCGTCTCCTCATGCCATGCTTCCTTATCGGCAATAAACGTACGCTCAAAGGTTTTTACATTTCTGCCTGATAGAGGAGATTTTCTTCCGCACCACAGGTACCACATGAAATCAAGGTCCCACTGGGATGCCTGTGCTGACCAGGCCTTTCTGGCAATCTTTTCTGCGTAATCCAGATAGGATTTGCCGGTATAAATGCAGCCTCCGAATTTGACTCCATCAAAGTTTCCCTCTTCATCCAGAGGAATGCATCCGTGGTAGAGCAGGTTTCCGTTGTAACATTTGTACATGCATCCTTTGTCATATAAAAATTTCACATGCTCATGCAGGCGGTGGCTGTTTACGAAAGCAAACCTTAGATTATCCATGACTTCCTGTTCTGCCTCTGAAAGCACATATGCGTTTGTCGGGTCGACAGTCGGAAAGAAGGTATCCTTCATTTGATAGACCGTTCCCTCACTTTCAATCGTCCCATTCTCATAATTTATTTTATCAAGAAGCAGGCGTCCCTCCATCTCATATTCCGGACGGCGCATGATGATCTGGCCCTCCAGCTTAAACAGAATCACCGAAATCGCCTTCAGTGCAGCTTCCATCGGCGGCAGATCAGGATAAGTCTTCTCCGCGAATAAAGTCAGCGATCTCAGACTAATCCCATATCCGTTCTCCAACGTTTCAATACAACTGTATTTGATATTATTCCGTACAACAGATGCAATGCAGGCATCGCTTCCACAGGCTGCACCCATCCAAAGAATATCATGATTGCCCCATTCCAGATCAAGCGAATGATACTTCATGAGCAGATCCAGAATCTTATCTGCATTCTCTCCTCTGTCAAAGATGTCGCCTACGATGTGCAGATGATCTACCGCAAGACGTTTGATCAGTTCTGCAAGAGCAATAATAAATTCTTCCGAGCTCTCAATTCCGATAATGGTATCCAGTATTTTTTTGTGATACAGGATCTGGTTGTTGTCTTCATCCGGCATAAAATGCAGAAGTTCATCAATAATATATCCAAATTCCTCCGGAAGTGCTTTACGTACTTTCGAGCGCGTATATTTGGAAGAAACCACTTTTGCCAGCTCAATCAGGTAGTTCAGCATCAGGCGGTACCAGTCTTCCGTAATTCTTCCCTCCCGCTTCATACGGTTCATCTTCTCACGGGGATAATAGATTAATGTGCAGATCTCATCGCGCTCTTTCAAGCTGAGCGAATCTGCCCAGAGTGCATCAACCTTTTCGCGTATGACCCCGGAACAATTATTTAAAATATGGAGAAACGCTTCGTATTCGCCGTGCAGATCACTCATGAAATGCTCCGTACCCTTTGGCAGATTAATGATTGCATTCAGGTTAATAATTTCACGACAGACCGCCTGCCTGGTCGGATATTTTTCTTGTAAAAGATTTTTAAACAAATTCTCTGTTTCCATTCTCACTCCTATATGTATATTTGATCTCAATCAGATTCTTGGATCTGTTACGGATTCTCGAAGCTCGATCAATGCTTCAAGTGCTTTCACAGTTCCTTCAATTCCTAATTCAGAGCTGCAGATACTGATGTCATAGCTTTCTGCATCTCCCCATTTTTTATTCGTAAAATAATTATAGTAACTTGCACGCTTTTTATCTGCTTTCAGGATTATATCCTTGGCTTTTGCATCCGTGATGTCATACATTTTGGCAATTCTCCGGACTCTGCTTGTTAAGTCCGCATGAATGAAAACACTCATGACATTATCATAAGATTCCAAAGCATAATCTGCACATCTTCCAACAAGGACACATGGCCCTTCATCTGCAATCTTCTTGATTGCTTCAAATTGTGCTAAGAACACTTTATGATTCAGCGGCATATCTGCAAAAGCTCCTGTTGCATAGCCTCCAGAATAAGTATCCATTACCAGCGAATACAAAAAACTGTTCGTCGGTTTTTCATCATGAGTCTCAAAGAGTTCCTGACAGATTCCGCTTTCCTTTGCAGCAATATCCAGCATCTCTTTATCATAAAGCTTTACTCCAAGATCTTCTGCCAGACGTGTACCAATCTCTTTACCGCCACTTCCAAACTGTCTTCCGATTGTAATAATTGTATTCAGGTTTTTCATATCAGTCACACTCCTTTTCTTATGCATATTATATAACAAAGTGCGAATATTGTATAGACATTTTATCTATTTTGACGCATTCGTCCGAGTAAATCTTCAAAATATTCCGGAAGCGGCGCGTCAAATTCCATATATTCACCGGTTGTAGGATGTGTAATGCCCAGAATCTTTGCATGCAGCGTCTGTCCCTGCAGCTTAAAGGGACACTTCTGTGGACCGTATACGGTATCTCCGAGCAATGGATGCCGGATACTGGCCATATGAACACGGATCTGATGTGTTCTGCCAGTCTCAAGTCGGCAGGAAATATAGGTATAGTCTCCAAAGCGCTCGAGAACCTGATAATGCGTGACAGCCTCTCGTCCGTTCTGGTAATTAATACTCATCTTTTTCCGATCGACCGGATGTCTCCCGATAGGCGCGTCAATCGTACCGCTGTCTTCCTTCAGATTCCCGCAGACAATAGCATGATAGACCCGCTTGATCGAATGCACTTTTAATTGCTCTGCAAGTTTCTGATGAGCCTGATCATTTTTACAGACAAGAAGGGATCCGGTTGTGTCCATATCGATCCGGTGTACGATTCCGGGACGCATAACTCCGTTTATCCCTGAAAGGCTCTCGCCGCAGTGATACATCAACGCATTAACCAGTGTTCCGCTATAATGTCCTGCAGCCGGATGGACTACCATCCCTTTAGGCTTATTTACGATCAATATGTCATCGTCCTCGTAGAGAATATCAAGAGGAATATTCTCAGGAACAATATCAGGCTCAACTAGATCCGGGACTTCCACAGTGATCATATCGTCATAAGCCAGCTTATAATTTGCTTTCACTGCTTTTCCATTTACGTATACATGTCCATCTTTCATTAGTTTCTGAATATAAGAACGGGAAAAGCCGCTCATCTCATTTGAGAGATATTTATCGATTCTTTCCCCGTTTTCTGTTTCAATTTGAAATTCTTCTAACCGCATTTAAAAATCCTGCTTTCTCTGAATGAGATTCTTTTCTATATCTGATGTTCTTTCCGATATTGCCTTGAATAAATCATCAAATCTTCTTCCTTATAATAGAAAAAGATCAACAATACCAGTACAAAAAATGTGACGGTTACATAAATATCGGCAACATTAAAAATCGGAAAATCGATCAGTGAAAAATAAAAGAAATCCACAACATATCCGCGCAGTAACCGGTCGATAAAATTCCCCGCCGCACCGGCTGCAAGGAAAACCATACAGAGCCTGAGCGGAAGATACCGACGTGTGACAGGTGTAAGGCTGTACAGATACACCATGATTCCAAGCACAACGACCGTAATAATCAGGAAAAAAAATCTCTGGTTCTGCATCATTCCAAACGCCGCACCTCTGTTTTCCAGATACTGCAGTTCAAAAACACCTTTCAAGATAACAACTGCCGGCTGATCTTTCAAAAATCGAAGTGCCAGAATCTTCGTATATTGATCCAAAAGCAGAAGTGCCAGAACACCGACCGCAGCACTGATATATTTTTTGAGTTTCTGATTCATGATGATGCTCCTTTTCCATTTACAAAATATAGCTATATATATTTATATACCAGGACATAGCATCTGCCCTTTTTCGTCTCTGAAATCATCCCCATATACCGGAATCTTCCCATCCCTCTTACGGAAATGATGTCGTTTTCTCTGACATGATATCCATTGCTTGTTATCAGCTTCCCGTTGACATATACACGAGCCTCTTCTATCAGAGGGGCCATTTTACTTCTGGAAGAATTCCACGCCAGGCTCAACAGTGAATCCAGACGCACGGATGCAACCGTACCTCTGATTTCCTCGTACCTTGGTTCATAATCAAATTCCTCTCTCTCGATCCGGACAGCCTGGACCGTTGTATGCCTGACACGAGTCAGTTCATTACAAATAAAATCTACCATACCGTCACAAGCAAAAAGATACGCCATTTTCTCTTGAATCAGAATATCTCCCAGCTTAGAACGTTCAATACCCAGATTCAACAATGCTCCAAGATAATCGCGATGCCCCAGATCTTCGGCAAATTTCCCGTTTAATGGAGAGATCTGTATTACGCTCATGGGATATTTTTCCAATATTTCGTCTTCATCAGTATACAAATAAAAAGCATCAGGTAGAAATGCAGCCATCTGACGCTCAGCAAATGCATAACCGCCAAAGGTTCTGAAGGGAACAGCCAACAAATTCTTTGGCGTTGTATGCAAAATATTTAATTCATTCAAATTCAGGAAATCGGTATACATTACGATTCCCCTTTGAAATGCCTGATTGGAAAGTTCCAAAAAACGTTTGCGAAGTAATTCTTCTTCCTTGTCCATTTCCATAATTCCTATGTATTAATAGCGATTCTGAATCGGAACATCAAAAGATGAGGTGTTCAGAATATCCTGAAGATCTCCGGAAATATCTACATTCGCCGGTGTGACAAGGAATATGAAGTTTGAGATCTTCTGAAGATTTCCATCAATTGCAAAAGTTGATCCTGATGTGAAATCTATGATTCTCTGAGCGACCTCAAGATCCATGCCTTCAAGATTCAAAATAACTGTACGTCCACCAAGAAGCGTCTCAGTAATCTCTCTGGTGTCTTCCATGTTGTTCGGTTTGATTACGCATACTTCCATAGCAGGTGCACTTTTTCTTGATGGCTGACGCATTGGAGTTACTTTATTATTGGTCGGACGAGAAGATCTTCTAGGTTCAAATTCTTCTTCCTCTTCATAAGAAGTATTGGCTTTTTCTTTCTTAAAAATTCCACGCTTCGGTTTTTCTTCTTCGTACTCGTCTTCAAAGTCATCTTCATCGAAGAAGTCATCCTCATCGTAATCGTCATCACCGTCTAATTTCATTACTTCCAAGAACTTATCTAAAACTCCCATTTTTACACTCCTATCTGTTGTATCAGTTTCTTATTGAACATAATTTCTTTCACCAAAAATTGCAGTACCAACTCGTATCATAGTTGCTCCCTCTTCGATTGCAATTTCAAAATCATTTGTCATACCCATGGAAAGAATGCTCATATTCACATTATCAACTTTTTCCTTTCCAATGTCAACAGATAATTTTCGTAAGTTTGCAAAATATTTGCGATTTTCCTCTGGATCACTTACAAAAGGAGCAATTGTCATTAAACCTTGTACTTTTATGTGCTGAAATCCGGCAATTTGCCTAACAAAGTCCGGAACCTCTTCCGGCATCAATCCGAATTTTGTTTCTTCTCTTGCCATATTTACCTCGAGAAGCACATTTGCAACGATACCTTTTTTCTCGGCTTCTCTGTCAATAGTTTCCGCAAGACGAATGGAATCAACGGAATGAATCAGCTCCGCCTTATCAATAATATACTTCACCTTATTGCGCTGAAGATGACCGATCATCTGCCAATGGATATCCTTCGGCATCACTTCATATTTATCCACCAGCTCCTGAACTTTATTTTCACCGAAATATCTGGTACCTGCACCATACACCTCTTCCAGCATTTCCACCGGTTTTGTCTTACTCACTGCGATCAAAGTCACCTCGTCACGGCTTCTCCCGGCACGTCTGCAGGCTTCACAAACGCGTCGTTCTACATCCATTAAGTTCTCTGCTACCATGTTTTGTCACTCCTTACTGACTTACTATATCATTTTCCCGGACGGAAGCTCCATCCAAAGCAATGTGATCATAATTGGACAGCCCATAGCTGTTTCCTTCTTCTATAATATAATACTCTTCGCTTTCACAGAGGATCTCAACCTGTTTAAATACGGCGTATCCCTTATTAACATTGTAAACCCCTTTTAGCGTTCCCGTTTTACTTAATGTAAAAGTCTCGGTTGACTCCGGACGTACCAGAACATCTCCGGCTTGGAAATCTCCCGGATCAAGATAAACCATACTATTTTCCACATCACGATAACACACGTTTACATCAAGGAATTCTACAATAGAATCTCCTTTTTTATTTTTTGTCTGCCGAAGAACTCCTTTATTGTTAGAAGCCCCGCCTGTAGTCAGATAATCCTCAGGAACCAGATAGAATTCCTTTTCCGTCACAGCGGATTTCGGAATCTTAAGGCCTGATTCATCCTCAAGAATCAGTTCAATATCGAGATATCTGTCCTGTGCATATCGAATCATGGAATCAGCAAACTGGATATAACCGTAAGTCTCATCTTCTCCTCTATTAAAAATACGCAGACTTCCCCACATCGTCTTATTATCTTTATCAAAACGGATTTTTACAGACAGCTTATCCTTATCGCCCATCTTTTTATACAGCATCTCTTCTGTCTCTTTATTGAGCTTAAATACAATACTCCACGCCTCACCGGTAACCAAACGATAAACAGGCGAACCGGCACTGATTTTCGTGTTATTCAGAATCTCAGTCTGTGCATATCCTTCTTTAGAAAACTCATCTTCCGTGAGATCCTCCATGGACAATCCTTCATAACCGTCATAAGAATACTCGATAATACCGTCATCCTGAGTTTGGAATACCTGAAGTCCATCAATGCTTCCCTCTCCCAGTAGTGTATTGAGCTGGGTTACCCTGTTCTGGTTTGTATTACTTTGAAGCAAAGCTGTGGTTTCTTCCTTAAGGACTCGTACATCTTTAAAATTCTGCAATCGAAAATTTTCATGAAACGACTGAACTTTCATCAGTATACTGTTCCACTCATCCGTAGACAAATCCACTTCATCATTCGATTCCGTCGAAGAAGTATCTGCAATTTTATTCGTGCTCAGCGTATAGACATTGTTTCCGACTGCTACTTTCTGTCCGGCTTCGACAAAATAATTCACATATCCTTCCTGATCGGCATATACCAGATTTTCATCACGCAGTGCAATGCATGTAAAAGAAGTATTTTTTAAAATACTGCCTTCACGCACCTCATAAACAGCAATTCTGTCTTTGGTAAGATAGGTAAGAACCGTGACAACAAGGTAAATAAAAATGACACCAAAAAGTATCGTTCCAATATTCCAGGTTCCTTTTCTTTTATAGCGTTTCAAACTGATAACATCTTTATTCCTTCCAGCCAATACTTCAGCCTCCTCAATACCATAATGTCAAATTATTGATCTAATTTTTTCAGGGCAGCTCCGTTAAGGTAATTACATAGTCTTCCCTGATATCGTCCCTCTTGTTTCATTTTTGCAAATAATTCGTCCCTGAGTTTCCACCAGCTGTTTCCCCAATTGCAAAAAACAGAATCCTTCTCCGGAATCCTTGAAAAGAGCCGTTCCACAGCCATATTTTCAGGAATCAGTTCTAGAAAAGAAGCAACCCTTTCCAGGTATTCTTCTTTGGAACACAAACATATTCTACCATTTTCATACCAATCACACAATAAGGTATTTTTTGCAATATATAAAGAATGCAGTTTCACGATATCTATCCCAAGCGCAGTGAGAACACGTGCCGTTTCGCAGGCATCGTTCCTGTCATCTCCGGGAAGATTCAGAATCACATGGGCACAAATAGTAAACCCTTTGTATTCCTTAATCATCAAAACGGCATCAAGGAATTCCGCCAGCCCATGTCCTCTTCCTATTCGATCCAGTGTATGGTAATTAACGGTCTGCAGCCCCAGCTCAATGTTCATCTGAATCCCGGTCTCACGTTGAATGGCATCCATTACATCCAAATATTCTCTGTTCAAACAATCCGGTCTGGTAGAAACAGATATTTCCACGATATCCGGCACCGCCGCAGCCTCCCTAAGATACTTAGTGAAATGCTCCAACGGCTGAAATGTATTCGTATAATTCTGAAAATAAGCTATAAATTTATGCGCATGATATTTTTCTTCAATTCGTTCCTTGGTACGGAGAATCTGCTCAGAGACGCAGATCTGTGCGTCCATTGCTTCAAATCCCGTACCGGCTCCTGCACAAAACGCACATCCCGGCCCATCCACACGGTTCGGACAGGAGACCGGCAGATTTACGGGCAGTTTATAGACTTTTTCATGATATTTTTCTTTTAAATAATCAGAATAAGGATAATACAATCCTTTATTTTCAAACTTTCTTTCCTTTTCCATTATTCTTTCCTGTAGTTACTGTTTATAGAAACTATTTGCATCAGAGTGGTATAACTGCATTATTTACTGTACATACTAGTAGACAGAAACCATATAAGGAGGAAACTGTCATGAAATGGTTTGATAACACAGCTTTAACAATCGTAATTATTGGTGCACTTAACTGGCTTCTCGTCGGTATATTTCGCTTTGACCTGGTAGCCTACATCTTCGGCAACCTGTCATGGCTGTCACGAATTATCTATACGCTGGTCGGACTGTGCGGTCTTTATTTAATCAGCCTGTTCGGTCGTATAAACAGCATATCTGAATCATAGTAAAAAGGGGTATCCCACCAAATGGATGCCCCTCTTTTTATGTGATTTTCTCAATTAAAGATGTCATATCCTCATAAAGTGTTGATTTATCAGGTGCTCCCATCACGATGGATATATAAGGACGATTCTGTGAATCCCTTACAAGGAGGATTAGACAACATCCGGCTTCATCTGTTGTCCCTGTCTTACCGCCAACGATCGTAACATTATCCGGTTCTTCAACAACCCCTTTTGCATACAGATTGGTAGGCGTAAACGTCATCTCCTGCTGAGAACCGTCTGCCGCGGTATAGACTGCAGTATAAGAATCGCTGCTGATAATCTCTACAAAATGTTCATTTTTAATACATTCATTAAAAATCAAATATAAATCGTAAGCAGTAGTATAATGTTCATCATCATGCAGGCCATGCGGATTGGTAAAATGCGTATTATTCGCCATTAATTCTCTGGCACGGCTATTCATCATATTTACAAATGATTCTTCAGTTCCTGCTATATGTTCGGCGATGGCAGAAGCGGCATCATTCCCTGAATACAGAAGTAGTGCATTAAGAAGATCTTCTAATGTCCAGACTTCTCCTTCTCTCAGACCACACACCTGTGCATCGGAAGGAAAACTTGCAGCAGCAGCTGTTTTACTGATCGTAACCGTATCTTCCAGATTTCCATTTTCCAGTGCAAGAAGGGCTGTCATGATTTTTGTCGTACTTGCCGGATACAGTCTTTCATGGGACTGCCAGGAATATAGAACATTTTTATTCTCCAGGTCAAACAAGGATGAAGCGTGTAACGCTGTATCCCCTTCATATCCTTCAAGCGCCACATCCGTTTCAGCTACGCACAACTCTTCTGCATAAAGGGTGCTCTCATATAATTCTGCATTATAATGAGCTTTCTCAAATTCTGTTACGAGCGCTTTTGGTTCCCCCGAACAACCACTCAAGTACAGAAATGCGAAAGCCATACATCCGATCAAACATAGTCTGCCTTTACTTGTACATCTCACGCCAGTCTAAATCTCCTCTGTCAATTGCTAAAATCAGGATCTCCGCAGTTGCAAGGTTCGTAGCCATCGGAATATTGTGCATGTCACACAAACGGATAACATCGTTTACATCCGGTTCATGCGGCTTTGGATTCGATGGATCACGAAGGAAAATCAACGCATCGATCTCATTCTGTCCTATCTGTGCTCCCAGCTGCTGTTTTCCGCCAAGCGGCCCGGCGAGATACTTATGGATAGAAAGATTCGTGACCTCTTCTATCAAACGTCCGGTAGTGCCGGTAGCAAATAATTCGTGCTTACTTAAAATTCCTCTGTAAGCGATGCAGAAATTCTGCATTAAAGTTTTTTTTGAATCATGAGCAATAAGTCCTATGTTCATTTTCACCACTCCTTTATTGGTATTTTTTCGGCTGAAGGCCAACATTTAACACAAAACCGATTCCCATAAACATACTGACAAGTGATGTCAGCCCGTAACTGACAAAAGGTAACGGAATACCTGTATTTGGGAAAATTCCTGTAGCCACGCTGATATTGACGAACGACTGCACCGCTATCTGCGCGGCTATTCCGCAGCAGATGATTCGCCCCGCCATATCCTGTGCTTTAATCCCTATCAAAATACACTGTATTACTATTAATAATAACAGACCAATCACAATACAGCAACCCACAAAACCTAATTCTTCACCAACAATTGCAAAAATAAAGTCTGTCTGGGGCTCCGGTATATAATTTCCATTCTTCACAGATGTCGTCGTATTGTTGTTCAGCCCTTTCCCCGTGAGCTGTCCGGATCCAATCGCCATCATAGAATTGTTCTGCTGAAATGCCTGATCACTGGCATATTTTTCCGGCTCAAGCCATGCCAGAATTCGCTCCTGCTGGTAGTCTTTTAGGAACGGCTGATTCGGCTGTACCGCAATACTGATAAAAATCACTGCCGTTGGTATGAGGATTGCCAGCATTGTACCAATAAATTTATAGCTCAGTCCCGCGATATACATCATGACACAGAACACCAGAACAATCGATATCGTAGTAGACAAATCCGGCTGCATTACAATCAGAAGTGCGGTTGGAGCAAACAGTAATACAGCAGTTATAATCGTGCGAAAACTGTTGAGATCTTCCTCATGATTCATAAGAAATTTTGCAAAAAACAGAACCATCAATATCTTAGTGAGTTCCGAAGGCTGGAAATTGGTAAAATACAGATTGATCCATCTCTTCGCACCGTTTACTTCTGTGCCAAAAATCAATGTGATCACCAGCATCACAATATTAATCGCATAGATCATCCAGTATAAGTTCAAGACCCATACATAATCAATAAGTGATACGATGACCATAACGATCAGTCCCAGTACAAGACCAATGATCTGCTTATTCTGCACTGATTTCTGGGCACTTCCGATAACCAGAATTCCCAGAATTGTCAGCGCAACAACAGAAATGATCAGATTAAATTTGTAATCCTTCAAATGATAAGGTTTCGTTTTTTTTGGTAATCTCACGATTCGTCTCCCGTTAAATCAATAGTAATCCTTGACCGTGTGATATCCACGTCAAATTGTTCTTCAGTTACTTTCATGTACTTTGAAACTGTGCGGAATAATTCCCGGCACAGAAACTCATATGTATCCGGCTGACATTGCATACGATCTGCTACGATCAATGCTTTCAGCCTGTCTCTTGCAATCGAAACAGATGGTTTCCGATATTTTGTTTCAAATACATGCATAAGCCTGCCTCCTAATTTTTCCGAAATCTGCGAATAAACTTATGCAGCATACTATTCTGTTTATCAAAATCCAGAAACGGAACATCTTCTTCCAAAATTCTCCGGCAGATATTCATATAGGCTTTTCCTGCCAGTGAATCCATATCAATAACCGGCTCTCCCTGGTTGGTACCGACAACGACCTGTTCATCATCTGGGATCGCCCCCAGAAGGTCAATGGAAAGTATTTCAGTCACATCGTCAATGGACATCATATCCCCCCGTTTTACCATATCGATCCTGATACGGTTTATGATCAGATTCATCTTTGCCATATGATGAGCTTCCAAAAGTCCAATGATCCGGTCAGCATCACGAATCGATGAAACTTCAGGAGTAGTTACAACAATTGCCCGGTCAGCTCCGGCAATCGCATTCTGAAATCCCTGTTCGATTCCAGCCGGACAGTCCAGAAGCACGTAATCATATTCTTCCCGGAGTTCCGAAGTCAGCTTGATCATCTGTTCCGGGGAAACAGCAGATTTGTCTTTTGTCTGAGCAGAAGGAAGCAGATGCAGATTCTCATGCCTCTTGTCCCTGATAACCGCCTGTTTCAGTCGGCAGCTTCCTTCAATTACATCTACGAGATTGTACACAATCCGATTCTCCAGTCCCATAACTACGTCCAGGTTCCTGAGCCCCAGATCTGTATCAATTACAAGTACCTTCTGGCCAAGACTTGCAAGTCCCGCTCCAATATTTGCTGTAGTGGTCGTTTTTCCGACTCCGCCTTTTCCTGATGTCACAACAATAATCTCGCCCATAACACGTCCTCCTACCAAATTTGATTCTTAAGCGGACCAATAGAAATGTGTTCTTCGTCCAGCCGTGCAATCCGCGCTTCCGGCTTTTCCCCTTTACGCAAATACACACGATTTGCACCGACTCCTGCAATCTTCAGCATCTGAGGCTTCATAGCCAACGCAACGACAAACGCATTTTTATTTCCTGCCGCTCCTGCATGTACAGTACCACGGATCGTACCGAGCACCACAATATTACCGCGTGAAACGACAGTCGCTCCAAATTCTACATCGCCTAATATAATGATGCTTTTTTCCGTTTCCAGTACCTGCCTCTTCTTCAGTGTCCCCCGGTAGAACTGTCCTTCTCTTCTGGGCAAATCTTCAAGACATTCTTCCACCACGCTTTTGTACAATCTTTCTGTATTCTCGTTTTTGTCGAAAATACATACAATATGGATGTGCGCAATATCTGTGATCAAATCTATGATTTCTTCTTCCTGCGGCTTGGTAAGCACTCGCCCCTCAAAGGTAATCGCCATGCTTGCATCTTTAAAAAATTTTGCCGATTCAGTGAAACTTGTCCTAAGTTCCTCAAGGATCTGCTTATATTCTGCCTCAGGATCCATATGAACGATCAAGCCGTATTTATTACTTTTAATTACGACTTTCTGATTCAAGTCCCCCACTCCTTCTAATCTCCGTGAACTCCTGTCACAGTAATTTCTGCAGCATGACCGGTGATAAGTTCATTACGATCAGCCAATCCATAATAATACCGCATCAGATCACGTCCAATTTCAGAAACATACAACGATTCATATCCGTTTTTAATTCGGATTGCAAATGCAATCTCTGGTTCGTCACTCGGCGCGAATCCAACAAACAGACCATGGTTCGCATGCGATTTACTTTGCTGGGCAGTACCCGTTTTACCGGACATCGCAAATCCATTCAAAGAAGAATAGGTACTGCTGCTGGTGACAACGGCACGCATTCCCTGATGCACCGCATCCCAGGTGTTGTTGGAAACATTTTCAATCTGATTCAGAGCACTCGGCTCAGACTGTTCAATCACATCGCCTTCCACAGTTGTAACTTTGTCGATCAATGTCAGATTATATACGGTTCCACGGTTCGCAACAGCAGTAATATATCTGGCAAGCTGTGTCGTTGTATAGTTATTGGTTCCTTGTCCAATCGCAGACCGGACCGCATCCTGATCGGAAATCTGAGGCTCCGATTCTGGTATCTCTATACCTGTTTTCTGCCCGAGACCAAATAAAGTCGCATACTGCTTCAAAACCGCAAGGCCTTTATCGGACGAATATCTTGTAGCTGTAGCTTCGCCACTTGTATCCGAAAGATCATTCTCATTAAGCGCATCGTTCGTAAGTCCCAGACGATATCCCACCTCATAGAAAAACAGGTTACATGATTTCTGAATCGCACCGGATACATTCAGTGATCCATGGGAGCTCGGATAAACCCAGCACTTCGGATTCGGTGATACTTTTTTATAAACACCGCTGCAGTTCAGATATGTATCAGAACTAATCACACCCTCTGTCAATCCTGCAGTCGCAACCAACGGTTTGTAAGTAGAACCCGGTGCCGTCCGCTCCTGTGTGGCATTGTTATAAAGCGGTGCCGCCTGATTCTGCCGCAGCTGGCTATAATAATCAGAATCCATACTGTTCGCCAGACGGTTATTATCATATCCCGGATAAGAGACGCATGCCAGCACTTCTCCTGTATTGACATCCGTCACTACAACAGATCCTGTACATGGTTCCAGTCCAAGCTGCCCCGGAGTGATTTCAAGCGTTTGAATCTTACCGCGAATAAAATCATAAGGACCGGTCGCACCACTTACAAGGTTATTGTATTGGGTTTCATCATAATCCAGGACTTCCTGTTCATACAAGAGCAGACAGATCTGCGTACCTGTAATCCGGCCTGTCTTGATCATATATTTATAAATCAGTTTCTCAAATCCGGAATCCGTCGACAGTTTCTTCCCAATGAAGTTCACGAGTCCCTGGTAAGTCTCACCAAGATCAGAATAACTGCTCTCCTCATCCATGTATTCCTTCAGTTTCGATGTATCGATCCAGTTCTGGGAAATTGCATAGTTCAAATATGTATATAAGCTGATCGTCTCATCTTCTTCCCAGGCAAGGTATGTCTTGTCCTTCGTATCAATCTTATCTGTCTGTAATATCTTTGCATTGGTTGTAAGAAGATCACTGATCACATAGCTCAAATAAGCCTGCATTTCTTTTGAACATTCTTTATATGCAGGAGCATTCGGATTTCCCAGCTGTTCCAGAACTTCTGAAATCACTTCTTCATGTCTCGTAATGTATGCCTGATACACAGCCTGTTCTGTCGATTTGGCATCCGGATTTTCAAAATGTCCGGTATCCAGGATCTCATTTGAAATAAATGCATTGTAGACGTCATCGATTGGAATGATAACATCACTCTCATCTGTAAGCTGACTCCGATCATAGTTCATGACATTCGCCATCTTTGCAACCACAATTCCGGCAATCTTTTCTTCCAGCAAGTCATAAGCTGCTTTTTGTAGATTTGCATCGATTGAAAGATAGACATCATTTCCTGCTTTTGCCTCGGAAACTTCATCTGTTTCTATGATTTTCCCCACGCTGTTTACGTAAAGCTTGATTTCTCCTTTCGGCCCCTGGAGCGTCTCGTCCAGAACCTGTTCCAATCCAGCTTTACCAACAATATCTGTAAGGGAATATCTTTCCTGCGTTTCTTTGTCCATGGAGTCATACTCTTCCTGGGAAATGGTACCGGTATATCCGAGAATAGATGCAAAATACTTGCTGTCGGGATAAACTCTCAGAGAATCTTCTGCGATATTGACGCCCTGAAGTGTATCAATATTCTCCATAATGGCTGCTTTTGTTTCTTCACTCACATCACTTGCTACCGTTGTAGCGACATATTTCTGATACCGGTTCAGACTCATGGCATAACGGATATTGACCATTTTCAGAACCATCTCTTTCGAAAATTCTTCCTGATCAATTCCATATCCCCATCGTTTATCCGTACAGAGATAGTTGATGATATCTTCTGCGGTATATGCCTTCTGTTCATCAGAAAGCTTGTCAATTGTGGCATATCCGAAAATATCCGCAAGAAAACGAAGCTTCTGAGTCGAATCTTCATCCATCGTATATTGATATTCTCCGTTATCATTCAGAACAATCTTAAAATTATTGATGATGGAATCCCCGTTAGATTCTACAATATCAATTACTTTCAGAACCGTCTCATTGATAATCTGATTCTTTTCGGCAGTAGTACTGTTGCTGTAATCCCCGTTGTCTTCTATTGTGACAGAATAGGCAAGCTTATTGTCGGCAAGAACCACACCGTTACGGTCCAGAATCCGGCCTCTTGTTCCTTGTACTTCTTTTGTCTTCTGAATCTGTAATTTATAGTCATCCAGATACTCCTGTCCTTTTACGATCTGCAGATAAAAAACTCTCTGAACAAGAATTGCTGACATCACACAGAACGCGATCATTACAACAAAAGCCCTGGATTTAACTATCTCGATTGCCCATGCCTTCAGGCGTTCCCATAATTTATACAAATTTACTTGCACTCCTTTTTTCTTCCTCTTCCAGTCGTCGATTCGTATGCAGGATCACCTGATATAAGCCCAGTGTGATCAGAATGGTGTAAACAAGTTCCGGCATTATGATATGATTGAAATAATACCAGAAATTAAAATCGCTTTTCAGCATAAAAAGGAAAATATAAACAACCAGGCTGTAAACCAGTTCACTCGCCGAAATCAGCGCCAGCGGAAGCTTGATGTCTTCATCATAAAATACCCTGCTGAAAAATCCGTTGCAATATCCAATCACCATATACACCAAGGCATAAAATCCAATTAAATCGCCACCCAGAATATCTTTGAGTAATCCGCAAAAGAATCCGATGAACAGACCTTCCTTTCTTCCGCGCATAAAACCAAAGGAAGAAGTGACTACGATCAGTAGATTCGGGATGACCGATGCCAGGGCCAGATATTGAAATATTGTCGTCTCCAGTAGGAAACAGATCAGTATGATAACGGTACAGACTGCAATCCGTTTTAATTTCTTCATCCTTACTCCTTTTTATCAATCAAGTCTTTCTTTGTGGTAGTGATAACCAGCACTTCATTTAATTCATGAAAATCCGTAGCCGGGATAATATATCCAGAACGTGTCAGATTGTTTGCATCAACCGTAACCTCGGAGACATATCCAATCAGAAGCCCCTGAAGATATTTGTCACTGATATTGGAAGTTACGACCTGAGTGCCTACCTTAACTTCATTCTCATTGTTTGCAAGTTGCTCGAATTTGACAACACCTTCACCTATCAGCTTCAGATCGCCGCTGACAATACATTTGTCAAAAGTTTCCAGCATCATGGCACTCACATTTTTATCATCAATGATGGAACTTACAATGGAATAATTCGGCCCGACTTCTGTAACGATGCCGACAAGCCCTGCACCTGAAAGCACATTCATATCCACTTCAATACCGTCGTTGCTTCCCTTGTCGATCGTGAATCTTGAAAACCAGTTGCTGTTTTCACTGGCAATAACATTCGCCCCGACCTTTGGATAATCTGCCGTATCCTGATGCATTTTAAAAAGTTCCTGAAGTCGTTCCAGCTCTGCGGAATTCTGTTGAAGCTGATTATTTTCAATCGTCAGCTCCGCAACTTTTTCTTTCAGTTGTTTATTTTCTTCTCTCACTTCCTGAAGCGTTGCAAAATTATCGGACACATCACTGATCCACATCCCCACACGGTTGATGCCCTTCTGCATTGGTACCACCGTATATCCGGCTACCCATGCGAGCGGCCCTTTCCCGGTATCTGCAAAACCGGAAAGTCCCATTAATATAATACAAATTATTGCAAGGATCAGAAGCCAGTATTTGCTTGCAAGTGAAAATTGGTTTTTTGCTTTCATCTATCTCATCCACCTATAATTCTCGTCTAGCATTGAATATGCGTGTTTTCTAAGCTCTTTGGACCGGATAATCTGACTCAGTCCTTCCACCGCGCAAATATCCGGATGACGCGCAGTGTGAACCCGGTAACCGGTTGCCCCTTCTATGTAACTGGAAAGACCCGGAAGATAGGAAAGACCTCCTGTCAGAAAGATACCGTTCTTCTGTATGGCCTTCAATACTTCCGGAGGCGTTCTTTCAAGCAGAAGGTTGATCTGCATGATACATTCCGAAAGCGGCTCCTTCATGGCGGCACGTACCAGGCTGATCGGAATTTCCTGTTGTTTCGGAACTCCGGTTACCAGATTTCTTCCGGCAACGACCATAGTCTCACTGCTCTCTCCGCCAAACACACCGAAACGCCGCCTCAGTGTTTCTGCCGTAAGCCTTCCAATCAGGAAATCATAATTATGCCGCACCAGATTCGCCACAGCATTGTCAAATGTATTCCCACCGATTTTGATCAGTTTATTCAGCACCATACCACCGGATGCGACAACCGAAATTTCCGTCGTCTCACCTCCGAAATCTGCAATCATAACCCCTTTTGTATTCTGAACATCCATTCCGAGTCCGATGCAGTGTGCAATTCCCCGTTCTACAATATTGACCTCCCGGGCTCTTGCGGTCGAATGGACCACGAGATCAAAGAAAGCCCGTTTCTCCACCTCAGTAACATCGGTCGGAACAGCGATCACGTATTCAGCACCTCTTGCAAACTGGCGGTCTTTTTTCAGCAGATTCTGAAGCAGATACTGCATATCGTTAAATCGGCTGATGACCCCTTCCTTCATAGGAAACACAACCTGTATATTTCCCGGGGCTTTTTCATACATTTCATATGCTTCATCACCGACAGCAAAAATTGTTTTCTGATTGGCGATTGCAATGACATTCTTTTCCTTCCATATGGTGTCCTTTTTTTTATCATAAACTTTGATCTCATAAGTTCCAAGATCAATACCGTAAACATTTCTTGCCATTTGCTATATTCCTTTCACAGCTACGCATTCCCTAAATACCCCTCAAGGGCAAGACTGACATAACAGTTGTCTCCGATAATAATATGGTCAAGGAGCTCAATTCCCAGGATTTCCCCTGCCTCCTTCACCCTTCTGGTCACCAGAATATCAGCCCGGCTCGGCGACGGATCACCGCTGGGATGATTATGCATAAGTATGATGTATACTGCATTTTTCATAAGAGCTTCCACAAAAAGCTCACGCGGGGAAACCAGCGACATATTGATCGTTCCTTTGGATATCTCACTTTCACCGATCAGTTTAGATCGGGTATTCAGCATAAGCAGCTTCATATGCTCCTGCCTGCGGTGACGCATATCTTCCATATAATAGTCCGCTATGGTATCCGGTTTGGAAAAATCCAGTTCTTTCCCGGCAGAAAGCTGCGCCATTCTTTTGGAAAGTTCACAAAGGCAAAGAATCTGTATCGCCTTTACCCTGCCGATTCCCTGCACTTTCATCAGTTCTTCTTTGGTCCAGTTCTGCAGATGAGTCTCATCCTTATTCTGTACACCGGTATCCGGGTACAAAAGTTTTCTGGCCAGTTCAAGGGAATTTTCTCCCTTTGTACCTGTACGCAGCAGAACGGCAAGCAATTCAATATCTGTCAAACTGCCCGCCCCAAAACGCTCGCATTTTTCATACGGGCGTTCATCTGCTATCATGTCTTTCATGGTTTTGTTTTGATTCATAATCCTTATATAGGATTCGATAATTCGAAAAAAGACGTTCTCATACAGCACAAAAAATGCCTTACGGCATCTATAAGAAACGATAAATAAATATGGCAAGCACTACACCAATGATGCTCGCTATCGTAATCTTGATGCTAAGCCCAAAGGTAATTACCACCATACCGAGATTTAGAATGATCGGACTGTCGAATCCGAATGTCTGTCCATAGGACAGCCAGCTAAGTGCCGGTACATTCTCTGTCATCATGGCAATAAAACCTCCCAGCACAATTCCTGTTAAAACAAACAGAAACAGAGCCCATGTATTCTTGCTTCCGGCTCCCTTCATCTGTACTCCTCCTCTTTTTTTGAATCACAAACTGTGATTATTTTAGCATATTTTAAAAAACGTGTATAGCCTTTTTAGACATTAAATTTTTCTTAAAGCATCTTCATTTTTGTCGAATGAAGCATATTTTTTGCGGATCGTTTCCGCGATCTTTATGCCGTCCACTGCGGCTGACGTAATCCCGCCTGCATATCCGGCGCCTTCTCCACACGGATATAGTCCGCAAATACGGCTCTCCATCGTTTCATTTCTGAGAATTCTGACCGGGGAAGAGGTTCTGCTTTCCACCGCCGAAAGAATCGTATCCGGATGCGAAAAACCTCGGATTTTCGTATTAAATTCTTCCATTCCCTCAACCAGAGATCTTGCAATCTGCTCCGGGAAAATCTGTTTTAGCTCCGCTTTTTTCCAACCGCCTTTCATACACGGAACCATTTCTCTGAATTCCATGCACACAGGACGTGTGTCCAACTTCCCGGCATCCAATTGAAGACTTTGGCAAAAATCCCCATAGCGCTGAACCGGGATCCTGCCATTTCCCGCTTCATAGGCCGCCTTTTCCAGTTTACGCTGAAATTCCACACCAGAAAGCGGATGCTTGGAACCAAAATCTTCCGGAGATACGGTTACGACGATAGCACTGTTGGCGTTCCGGCTGTCTCTCGCGTGATAACTCATTCCGTTTACCGCCAGGTGTCCTTCTTCCGATGATGCATTGACCACATATCCACCCGGACACATGCAGAATGAATACACACCACGCCCATTCGGTAGTTTTGCTGTCAGTTTATAAGCCGCAGCCGGGAGTGAATCCGGATATTCTGCCCCGTACTGGGAACGGTTGATCAGTTCCTGAGGATGCTCCGCACGCACCCCCACCGCAAATGATTTTGCTTCCATTGGGATCCCGGTCTCATAAAGCATGCCAAATGTATCCCTCGCACTGTGTCCCGGCGCCAAAACAAGAACTTCGACCGGTAATTCCCTCACGTTATTTTTCTCTTCGGCATCTGTTTCTACCCAGATTCCCTTCAATTTTCGTCCGGACTCATTTAGGATAAGTGACGTCATTTTCGTATGAAAATGAACTTCTCCTCCCCATGCAAGAATCTGCTCGCGCATATTCCGAATGACCGTACACAGAATATCCGTTCCGATATGCGGTTTTGCGTCATACAGGATCTCCTCCGGCGCTCCGTGTTTGACGAAGGTTTCCAGCACGGCCCGGATCCTTCCGTTCGGGTCTTTGACCAGTGTATTGAGTTTTCCGTCGGAAAATGTTCCGGCTCCTCCCTCTCCGAACTGAACATTGGAATCCGGCTTAAGCACTCCGGTTTCCCAGAATTTCTTCACATCCTCCTGTCGTTCTTCCACAGGAGCTCCCCGCTCGATCAAGATCGGACGCATCCCACACTTGGCCAGAAAATACGCGCAGAAAATTCCCGCCGGACCGCATCCGACTATGACCGGCCTTTCTTTCAGACGGCAGGAGCCCTCTTCGGGGAAATGATACCGTTCTTCCCGGCAGACGCTGACATCTGAATTGCCTTTCTTCTTCGACACCCGTTTCCAGACAGCCTGCTCATCGTTTACTTTCACATCAATGGTGTATACATAATAAAGTTCCGGCTTGCGCCTGGCATCCAGAGATCTTTTCCGAATGGTAAGATCCAGCAACTGCATTTCCTGAATTCCGAGACGCTTCCGTACCTTCTTTTTCAATTCTTCTTCGGTATGCCCCACCTTTATTTTTAACTGACTGATTCTAAGCATTCGCTGCTCCTTTCCCTGCCAGATATCCGCTTGCCCATGCCCAGTGCAGATTGTATCCTCCGCAGATTCCGTCCACATCGACCAGCTCACCCGCGAAATAAATGCCTTTTGCAATGCGTGATTCCATCGTCTGAGCAGAAAGTTCCGCTGTCGAAACACCTCCTGCGCAAATCTGAGCCTGTTCAAATGGATTCGTATCTATAATATCTGTCCGAAAATGTTTCCCTTCTTTCACCAGGCGTTCCAGTTCAGCCTCCGTAAGTTCCCCCGCCTTTTTCATCCGCGGTATCCCTGAAATTTTGAGCAGCACCTCCGACAGTTTCTTGTGAAATACTCCGGTAAAAAAGACACTCATTTCCTTTTCTGGATGAAGCCTTTTCCTCTCTTCAAGCATCTGTCTCCATGCATCGTCCGTTAACTGCGGCATAAAATCAACTTCTGCACAGACAGATTGTTTCCGGTAAAGTCCTTTCGACGCGATCCTGCTGATCTGAAAGACCGGAATTCCGGAAATACCGTAAGCATTCATCTGTAGCTCGCCCGTATCCTCTCCATGCTTCTTTCCGTCAATCCATATAGAAACTTTTCCGTTCACACGCACGCCTGCTAAAGAGGGATAAAAGTTTTCCCGGCATTTGAGCTGTACAAGTGCCGGGACCACAGGAATGATCTTATGCCCCAGCTTCTTCGCAAGATCGTAACCGCTTCCGTCATTTCCGAGCTTTGAAGCTGCTCTCGAACCGCAGGCAAGAATTACGGAATCACAATTCATTTTTTCTTTCTTTTTACCACCATGGAGAATTTCAACCTGCCAGCCTTTTTTTGTTCTTAAAATATCCGACACATGGGCAGATGTCACAATACGGACTCCGCATCGATCGAGTTCCATACGAAGTACATCCAGCACCGCACTTGCCTGTTCGGAAAACGGATAAATGTAGCCATTTTTGTCTTTTGGCATAACACCCATTTCTTCAAATTTACGAATGACCCACTCTGCCGGAAATCTGCTGATGATCTTCCAGGGGAAATCGTTCTCATCGCTTCGGTAGCACTGTGGGCTCTGGAACAGATTTGTATAATTGCATCTTCCGTTTCCGGTAGAAAGGATTTTCCTGCCGACGCGATCATTGTGTTCCACGATTGTAACGCTTGCCCCTTCTTCCGCAGCGGAAAGTGCAGCCATCATACCGGCAGCACCTCCTCCTGCAACCACAATCTGTTTTCCCATTATGGAAGCTCCTTTACGATTCCAGCGTCATAGAGTTTCTGAAGTGACATCAGGATTCCGAATTTAGCATGTTCCCAGGTCAATCCTCCCTGGAAATAAACGGCATACGGTGGTTTGATCGGTCCATCGGCGCTAAGTTCGATCGAGGATCCTTGCACAAACGCTCCGGCTGCCATGATAACTTCGCTATCATAACCCGGCATCGCCCACGGAACCGGTGTCACATAGCTTTCAACCGGTGCAGCAGCCTGGATTCCCTGGCAAAACGCAATCACGCCTTCTGGTGTTCCAAGTGTCACCGCCTGAATAATATCATGACGCGGTTCACTTCCGTTCGGAATGACCGGATATCCGAGTTTTTCATAAATATTCGCTGCAAAAACAGCTCCTTTTAACGCGCCTGCCACTACGGTCGGTGCGAGGAAAAGCCCCTGATAGAAGGACTGCATTACACCAAGAGAGGCACCGACCTCTTTCCCCAGTCCCGGTGAGGTAAGACGGTACGCACACTGCTCGATCAGATCCTTTCTTCCCGCAATATAGCCTCCGATCGGCGCAAGGCCTCCGCCGGGGTTCTTGATCAGGGATCCGACAACCATATCGGCACCGACATCACTCGGCTCCTTCTCTTCTACGAATTCACCGTAGCAGTTATCCACCATGCAAATAAGTTCCGGCTTTATTTTTTTCACAAACGCAATCCCTTCCCCAATCTGATCTACCGAAAAGCTTGGCCGTGTCTGATACCCTTTCGAACGCTGGATCGTAACCAGTTTGGTTTTTTCATTGATCGCCTCACGTATCTTATCATAGTCGAAACTGCCATCCTGCAGCAGATCCACCTGGCGATAGGTAATTCCATATTCAGCAAGTGAACCGGTGGAAGGACGAATTCCGATCACTTCTTCCAGCGTATCATAAGGTTTACCTGCAATCGAAAGAAGTTCGTCTCCCGGCCTTAAATTGGCTGAAAGCGCCAGCGCCAGCGCATGGGTTCCACATGTAATCTGAGGACGCACCAGTGCATCTTCAGTATGAAATACATTTGCATACACTTGTTCTAATGTATCTCTTCCGAAATCACTGTATCCGTATCCGGACGCATAATTAAAACATTCCGAGCTCACCTTCGCCTCCTGCATTGCATGCAAAACCTTGAGCTGATTAAATTCAGCCATCCGGTCGATTTCAGCGAACCGATCCTTCAGTCCTGCTTCGATTTCAAGTCCGTACCGCAGCACGTTCGGGTCAATTCCCATCTGAATATAAAGTGATTCTGTTTCTTGATTTAAACTCATGATTCTATTATTTTCCTTTCTCTTAAGATTCTCAGCATTGCTTCCAATATCGCAGTTTCATCATAATTGTACTGATCCTTGGGCAGCCAGATTACATCACGCTCCCGCTTAAACCAGGTAATCTGCCGTTTTGCGAAATGTCTGGTGTCCCGTTTTAAAATATAAACAGCCTCTTCAAGGGAACACTCCCCTTCAAGATATGACAGAATTTCTTTATAGCCCAGCCCTTGCATAGACACCATTTTACGGTCATAGCCTCGCAGCTTTAGTGCCCGGACTTCGTCCACAAGTCCCTCATCGATCATCTGATCTACCCGCCTGTCTATCCGTTCGTAAAGCCGGCTTCTCTCATCATTCAGAACAAAATATGCAAAAGAATACGGAGATTCTTTCTTACGCTCTTCTTCATTATGCTGAGAGATGGGCATCCCCGTCTGATGGTAAAATTCCAGTGCCCTTATCACACGCTTCACATTATTCGCATGAATCTCATCGGCAGATTTCGGATCCACCTCGCGCAGACGATCATGCAGCGCATTTGCACCATTTTCATTTGCAAATGCTTCCAGTTCCTTTCGATACGCAGTATTTTCTTCTCCTTCGGAGAAATCAATGTCATACAGAAGTGCCTGTATATAAAATCCTGTTCCGCCCACCACGATCGGGATATGTCCGTTTGCATAAATCTGCTCCATCGACTGCTTTGCCATCTGTTGAAATCTGGCTACATGAAATTCTTCGTCTGGCTCAAGTACGTCCACAAGATAATGAGGAATTCCTTCCATTTCATCCCTGCGGATTTTTGCGGACCCAATATCCATATGCCGATATACCTGCATAGAATCTGCAGAAATGATTTCTCCACCGACCGCCTTTGCCAGTCCGATCGAAGCTTTCGTTTTTCCCACAGCGGTAGGTCCGGTCAATACAATAATCGGCGGTTTTGTGACATCGTCCGTTTCTTTCCGTTTTTCTTCCATTACAGACACCTCCTCTACATTTCTTAATTCATTGAAAAATATGCGCTTATTAAATGATACGCTTAAACTTTTTCTCAAGTTCCCGTTTGGTCATTGAAATAATCGTGGGCCTGCCGTGTGGACAATGGTATGGATTATCCAACGTCAGAAGTTCACCGATCAAAGCCTCAACCTCTGCAGCAGACAATCTGGAATTACCCTTGACCGCTGCTTTGCAAGACATGGATGCAATTTTCTCATCAATCAATGAAGGTTCCAGATTAGAAGCCAGGCCTTCAGACAATCCATCCAACATCTCAAGCAAGAGCTCCTTCTTAGCAATTCCGAATAGATTATCAGGAACTGCTCTCACAGCATACTCATCGCCGCCGAATGGTTCCATCTCAAATCCAATCGATGTGAACCGGTCTTTGTAAGTCTCCAGTACATCAATTTCCTGCATAGATAAACTTAAGATGATCGGAGGACTCAGGTACTGAGAAGTATACTCCCGATTTTTCATTCCTGCAAGTGTACGTTCATACAATACTCTTTCGTGTGCAGCATGTTGATCGATAATATAGAGACTATCCCGAAATTGTACCAACCAATAAGTATCGAACACTTGACCAATTATTTTATACTCCTGTTTTACTTCTTTTTTGAGTAAATTTTCCTCAAACAAATCTAATTGTTTGCTTTTTTCTGACTTTTGTGGATTATTATGCGGAAATTGTGGATTGTTTTGCAGATCGCGCTCTGTTTTTTGGGTATCGCTATTGTCTTTTTGCAGAGTTTGCTCTGTTTTTATTGGATCGTACTCTGTTTTACTTGCTGTATTGTGTAGAGTGTGCTCTGTTTTTGAAGGACTGTTTTGTAGAGCGTACTCTGTTTTTTCGGAATTCAAGCGCCTTTTTACAGCTTCTTTTACCTTGTCCGTTTCCTGTGCCTTTTTCGATATGTCTTCCGTACTTTCCACTTCCGCATGCGAAACCTGATTATGATAAGCCTGTACTCTCTCCTTCATTTTTTTCATGAAATAATCAAGATTCTTCTCTTCATCGCTCTCTTCTTTTTTTACTGGTTCCGGATTCAAATTCCCGTAAGGCCGTTTTGGGACCTCCTGTACCAATACAGCGTTTTTCCTCGCACCTGCTCTCCGGTCATTTATTTTATTTTCAAGCGACGGCGGTTCCGGTATCTCCACTTCCGGGATCAGATTCTTTTCGTGCAGGCCGTCACTGACAGCCTGATAAATCCGGTTGTAAATCTCCTGCTGATTGCTGAAGCGAAGTTCCATTTTTGTCGGGTGTACGTTGACATCGATCTTCTCTGGATCCACCTGAATGTGAAACGCTACAAACGGATATTTATGCTGCATCGTAAAATCTTTGTATGCGTCTTCAATCCCTTTCGACAAGATGTTACTGCGGATATATCGTCCGTTTACAAAATAGTTTTCAAAATTTCGATTTCCGCGGGAGATAAGCGGTTTTCCAAGAAATCCATTAACACGCATCCCTTCACAATCATATTCCAGCGGGAGCAGATTATTGGCAATCTCTCGTCCGTAAATATGATAAATCACATCTTTTAGACGTCCGTTTCCGGATGTATGTATCTTCGGCTGATGGTTATTAATGAACTGGAAGGAAACCTCTGGATGCGAAAGTGCAAGCCGTGTCAGCAGATCGCTGATATGGCTTGCCTCTGTCATTGGTGTTTTTAAAAATTTTCTCCTTGCAGGTGTATTATAGAAGAGCTGACGTACCAAAAACGTTGTTCCGTCGGGAGCTCCCGTTTCTTCCAGAACCTTTTCCTGTCCTCCTTCTATAACATACCGGGTTCCAAATATATCATTCGCCGTTTTTGTCACCAATTCAACCTGAGCAACAGCGGCAATACTGGAAAGCGCCTCACCACGAAATCCAAGCGAAGAGATGTGCACTAAATCATCTGCGCTTCGAATCTTACTCGTCGAATGGCGTA
The DNA here is from genome assembly GCF_052065755.1 of Bariatricus sp. HCP28S3_D3. Lineage (NCBI taxonomy): Bacteria > Bacillati > Bacillota > Clostridia > Lachnospirales > Lachnospiraceae > Bariatricus > Bariatricus sp. HCP28S3_D3. The sequence goes on from NZ_JBQHTK010000005.1 coordinate 94,276, forward strand.
GGAATGCTTTTCTAACATCGTCCCTCTCAATCCCACATCCATTATCGGTGATCCGCATAAATGTGATACCACCATCCTCTATCTCTACTACAACCGCCGTTGCACCGGCATCAATTGCGTTTTCCACCAGTTCTTTGATCACCGAGGCCGGCCTTTCTATCACTTCCCCGGCTGCTATTTTATCAATTGTGATCTGATCCAACAATTCAATATGCGGCATATTGTTCTCCTTTATTCATTCTAAGTATCTTATCTTACCATCGATTTTTCAGTTTATTCTGGAGCTGATACAATTTGTTCATCGCATCGATCGGAGTCATATGACTGATATCCAGTTCTTTTAATTCTTTCAGAACATCATCATCCTTTACCGTATCGAAAAGAGAAAACTGTGCCAGATCAACTTCATCCAGCTTCTTCTGTGGCTTTTTCTTCTGGTTTTCTCCCTGTACGGCGATTTCCTTCACCCGCGCCGTAATATCTGCATTGACCAGCTCTTCCACGATTTCTTTCGCACGATTAATGACAGAATCCGGAACCCCCGCCAGTTTAGCAACCTGGATTCCGTAGCTCTTATCCGCACCGCCTTTTACTATTTTTCGAAGGAAGACGATATCATCTCCCTTTTCCTTTACAGCAATACAGTAATTATTGACATTATCGATTTTCCCTTCCAGCTCCGTTAATTCATGATAATGTGTAGCAAATAATGTCTTCGCCCCCAGAAGCTTACTATTGCTGATATGTTCCACGACCGCCCATGCGATACTTAAGCCATCGAAGGTACTGGTTCCTCTTCCGATCTCGTCCAGGATCAGAAGGCTTTTGCTGGTTGCATTTCTCAGGATATTCGCCACCTCGTTCATTTCCACCATAAAGGTACTCTGTCCGGATGCCAAATCATCGGAGGCACCTACTCGCGTGAAAATACGATCTACAAGTCCGATATTCGCGGACGATGCCGGGACAAATGAACCGATCTGTGCCATCAATACGATCAATGCAGTCTGACGCATGTACGTCGATTTACCGGCCATATTCGGTCCGGTGATAATCGAAATGCGGTTCTTTTTATCATCCAGATAGGTATCATTGCAGATAAACATATCATTAGGGATCATTTTCTCCACCACCGGGTGACGTCCGTCTTTGATATCAATGACACCTTTCTCGTTAATTTTCGGGCGGACATAATTATTTCTCTCCGCAACCAGGGCAAGGGAGGCAATCACATCCAGCTTGGCAATCGCTTTTGCAGTCGTCTGGATGCGAAGGATTTCTCCGGCGATTTTGTTCCGCACTTCACAGTACAGTTCATATTCCAGTGCACAAAGCCTGTCCTCAGCTCCCAGAATCGTGTCTTCCAGTTCTTTCAGCTCCGGGATGATATAACGTTCCGCGTTGGCCAGCGTCTGTTTTCTCACATAGTAATCGGGCACCAGATTTTTGAACGAATTCGTCACTTCCAGATAATAGCCAAACACCTTGTTATAACGGATCCTCAGATTTTTAATTCCCGTCTTCTCCCGCTCTTTTGCTTCCAGCTCAGCAAGCCAGCCCTTTCCATCCGATTTAGCTCTGCGCAGACGGTCTACTTCTTCGTTGTAGCCTTCACGAATAATGCCGCCTTCCTTCATTGCAAGCGGCGGATCCTCCATGATTGCTTCCTTGACCAGAGTGCAAAGCTCCTCAAGTGTATCCATTTCCCCGTAAATCTCTTTCAGAAGCTCTGACTGCATATCCTCCAGGATGCATTTAATCGGAGGCAGCATGGAAAGGGAGCTCTGAAATGCAATCAGATCACGCGGATTTGCAGACTGGTAGGTGATCTTTCCGACCAGGCGCTCCAGATCATACACAGGACCTAAGTACTCCCGTATTTCCTCTCTGCAAATAGCGTTGTTCTTTAATTCTTCTATCGCATCCTGTCTCTTTTTAATAGAAGCTTTATCGATAAGTGGCTGCTCCACATTTTTTCGAAGAGTTCGGGCACCCATTGCTGTTTTCGTCTTGTCCAGCACCCACAGAAGCGAACCTCGTTTCTGCTTCTCCCGCAACGTCTCAACCAGTTCCAGATTTCGACGCGTCGAACTGTCAAGGACCATATAATTTCCCGTCGTATAGGTGGTAAGCCGGCTCAGATGGGACAGCGAATTTTTTTGTGTTTCTTCCAGATATTTCAACAATGCGCCCGCTGCAATCATACCACAGTCATAGTCTTCAAGGCCGAGTCCCTGCAGCGATTTCACTTGAAAATGCTCCATCAGTGTCTTTCGACAGAGTGCATCGTCAAAATACCAGGCGTCCAGAGAATAGATGGTGATTCCAAGCCGGTTTTTCAGATCATCCAGATTCATTCCGCTCATATAGAACGCCTCATTACAAATGATCTCCGAGGGCATAAATTTCGTAAGTTCGTCCATCATTTTTCCGGAAGATTCGATTTCTGTGACCATGTATTCACCTGTCGTTACATCAGCAACAGACAGCCCGAAACGATCTGCGATGTATACGATACTCATGATATAGTTGTTTTTCGTCTCATCCAGTGCCTGCATGTCAAGATTGGTACCTGGGGTGACGATACGAATAACGTCCCTTTTAACTATTCCCTTCGCAAGCTTCGGATCTTCCATCTGCTCGCAGATTGCCACCTTGTATCCTTTTGATACAAGACGATTCAGATAACTGTCCACAGCATGATAAGGGACTCCACACATGGGAGCCCTTTCCTCGAGACCACAGTTTTTTCCTGTCAGTGTTATTTCCAGTTCTTTTGATGCGGTTATTGCATCGTCAAAAAACATTTCATAAAAATCGCCAAGTCTGTAAAAGAGGATACAGTCTGGATATTCTTCCTTCGTTTGAAGGTACTGCTGCATCATTGGGGTCATTTTCGATGCCATGTTGGTTTTATCTATCATATTTCCAAATTCTCCTTATTTTTCAAGGGTTTTCACAGTTTTGAAAGTAGTTGCTTCCCACGTTACTTCACCTATCCTTTCGCATTTGCAGCCAAATGGATAGGGGCATTTGTCACATTCAAATCTTAACAAATTTATGGAGGCATTTCAAGCAAAAGCTGAAATCGCCCCCACAAACAATGGACTGTTTTATCGAGAATCTGGATGGTTGTCCTTTTCTTGTTTTCCTCGATAATATTATTTAAGCTTAACTAAATAAATGTATGATGGATTCGTAACAGGAGTAATCACAGATATCTGGTTTCCGCTTCCCGGTTTTGTAGAAGAATGCCAGAAACGATTATCGGAAGAATCGTTTTCCCAGAAAAAACCGATGTGACAATCCGCACCGCTTTGGCTCCAATCCTTGGGATCGCAGAAAATGATATCTCCTTTTTCTGCTTTCCCACTATTAAGTAATTCTCCTACTGTTGAATACTGATAGTAGGTGACATTATATTTTTTGAAGTATCTCAACCAGTTGGAGGCATTGCAGTAACTTCCTCTAAGACCCATATTCCCGATTGTTTCCAGATTTGCTCCACACTTCTGGAAAACGAATGCTACAAAGCCGGTACAGTTCATTCCGGGGTTATTGTTCGCATACTCACCATACGGGCGCATACATAATTTGAAATCTTTATTTGGGTTGAGTCCAACATATTTTGTATTCAAATAGTAATCATCAAATTGATGCATTATCAGTTCACTTACGATTGCGTTTGGGTTTACGCCAAGCTTACTGGACAGGCTGGATTTCGATGCGGATCCGCCCTGCTGGAATGCGTTTTCTGTGCTTCCCGGAGCGGACTGCCCTTTTATTCGGAGGGAAATCTGGATGGCTTCCATCCGGTGTACATGATATTTCTCTGCAAATTCAAAATTTTCAAAAAGATTCCAAGATTTTCCTCTTCATATTATCCCAATTATAACAAATATATGCATAAAATCAACCTATTCGACATGAACGGTCATGTTCACGACATAAACGGTTTAATGGAAAAATCAGAAATATCAAAGAATATGAAAATCCGGCTTTCTTTCCCCATAAATCCAATATGTCAATGTCCCGCCCAAAAGAATTCCAATCACAATCAGCCCGGAAAATAAGATCATAAACGGCACACAGATCTGCCCCCATAATTGAAACGGCTGGTCGCTATAGTCCCACACTTCAAGATGAAGCCATTTATTCACAATAATCCCTGTTATAAATTCCAGTGAAGTAACAAATACGACCGATCTGATGACCTGAATCCATAATGGCTCCGTCCACTTCATCGCCTGCCCCTGAAATGTACAGAAACAAAGCGCAAGTCCGCCAACCACAAACATACTCCAATGCGAAAAACCTCGCGTCACCATCTCAATCGTATAGTAAATCGTTCCGCCCAGTACCCAGATAAACAACACTTCACTGATATATTTTGATCTTCTGCTCTTCATAAAAATCGCCCTCACTATGCAAATCTTCCTACATAGTGTGAGCGATTTTGGGAAAATTATTACAGCCGATATACATTTTCATAAAGCATTACATACTCTTCTTTCAAATGATGTATGATCAGAATTAAGGTAAGTTCCGGGCAGTTCAAAAGTGCATGTTCGATTATCAATGCATTTTCCTGATCCAATGCAGATGTTCCTTCGTCTACGAGTAGAATTTTACGATCATGAATTAAAGCTCTGGCCACCGCTATTCTCTGTTTCTGCCCACCGGAGAGATTCTTCCCGTTTTCTCCGACTTTGGTATCCAATTCTTCCGGAAATGTTCGAATATCTTCTTCCAGTGCGCTCATTTTAAGCACTTTATCTATCTCGTCTTCACAATACGAATCCCCCAGTGTAATATTATTCCGGATAGAGGTATCGAACAGGAATACATTTTGTTCGATGTATGCCATCTGTTCATAAAATGTATTTATATCATAGCAGGACAATTCTTTTTTATCATAGAGGATACTTCCCTGATATCCCGTAAACTGTCCGAGCATGAGCTTCAGTAAGGTCGTTTTCCCGCAGCCGCTTTTTCACGGGTCTTTACGTACCTGCATCTCTGCCTTTCCAGCTCCCTGGATGCCGTCTGGATATTTCCCTTAAAATCCATCTCGTGTCCGAATGATTTCAGAACATGTACTCCACCTACCTGCTCTTTTACCGCCTGCGTAAATGTCTCCCATCCCTTGGACACTTTCCCGGACTCTTCTTCCACATTTCCATGAAAATAGTGAGAAAACACATAAACCATTCCGGACGTCAGCAGCGTACATATTAATTATTTCCACTGGATCCGGGCAAGTACCGCGATACCGATGGTCAGTTTAATCACTGCGTCCACAGCAGAATAAAAATTCTGAAATCCCTGTGTTTCTGCTTCTTTTAAATCATTGGTGTACCAGGAGATATATTCTCCCGTGTCCGTTCCGTTAAGCTCTTCTGCATTCCTCTCTATGATCTGCCGATTGAGGCTTGCCCTTACATCCTGATTCATATGCGCTATCGTTCTGGCAGTCTGCACATCATAGATCCAGAACAGGAAATGCAGCGTCAGATACACGATAATTACAAAAATCATACATGCCACGATTCCCTCGAAATCTCCGTCCATCACCAGACGCGCCATGCGCATCGTAGTCAGAGTACTCGCTAAAAGAAGCAGATTCTGGAGTAACAACAGCATAATTATGAAAACATTCTGATATTTGTAACTTCTGATGAATGAAAGCATTATTTTTCAACTCCCATCCAGCATCCTTCTGCACCCACACCGTCTTCCGGCGGCACGAGCATTCCTTTTTCAATCAGAGCCTCCACGACCGAATCAATCACCGGAAGCGACACCAGCCGATTTGCAAATTTCCATTCACTCAGCAGATAATCCGGCACACAGTCATAAATCAGTTTTGCCATTTTGTCAGCGATGATCCTTGCCGTTTTTTCAAAACAGCCTTTTTCTAAACGTTGACTGATATCATATAATTTTTCAGAATCGCACAGACGATTAACGAGAATTTTCGTGTACAGCATTTCGCCTTCCCTGTAAAGATAGCCACACGAAACAGCCATCGCTGCATATTCCTTTTCCGCTTCTGTCAGCGAGCCGATATTCAGCCCGTCAATCGCCCGAAGAGCCAGCTGGATCGGGATATCATTTGCAAGATTAAGACCACAGTGGAAATGCGCTCTAACTTGTGTAGTGTAAATATTGTCAACACGAATTTTTGAGTATCCACATACATTTTCAGCATTCACGCCGTCCCAGCCACTTCCAAAATATTTCCCATTATCAATATAACCATAGACATAAAACGGCCGTTTCTTCTTTTGGATCCGAGAAAAATAGCGTTCTTCCATGTCTTTTTCAACATTTTTAATTAAAGAATCCACCATTGGAACAATCTGCTGCCAGAGTACCAGATTCTGATCGATTTTCCGGTTTAAATACGGAAATGTAAGATACTGTTCCTCATTGTCTTTATGTTAGTAGCACATGTACACTACATGCTTCGAAAACCGCCTTGTGCAAACCGTTCTGGGATCATTCCCGCATGGATTTCCCTCCCCCCAGATCACGTAATTGATTCTGTCAAGCACCACCGGTTTCGGATAAGTCTCTGTCATTTCTTTTACCTCGCTTTTAATTCTTTTTCTCGCCGAAAATAATCTTTGACGAACCGCCGTCTCACTAATATTCTGCCTGACGGCAATTTCCGCGGTTGATAAACCATCAAGATAAAACAGAATCATAACCTCCCGGTATGCCTTCGTCAGAAACGCAATCTGACGATACACCGCATCAAGCAGTTCTTCACTTTGATCGTTATCCTCTTCATCGGCAATAAACGGAAGTACCGTTTCAGAATCATCCTCGTAAAACATATCCGTATGTTTTCTTCGCCTATCCGAAAATCAGCATATACATTTCGCGCAACTTTCCATATAAATGGATAAAGATTTTCAATTTCACCATTTGAACAGGCAGCCTTGATCAGCGCAAAAACAATATCCGAACATAGCTCCTCATCCTCATAACTGTCCTTCGTTCTCGTGTAACAGAATCCAAACAGTTCCTCAAGCAGTTCATTGTCAATTATTCTCAGCAAATCTTGTTTCTTCATTTTTCTCTCCAAAGTGATTGATCAATACTTTCATATATATAGTCCTGCAAAATGTAAAAATGTTAGTAGGGACGGTTCTTTTGTCCCGACCATCGCCCTTTGGTCTGATCGACCTGTCCGTATCGTATTACATATGATTGGAAAAGGCAGAATTTGGCAAATTGTCAAAAGAGTGCTATGAAAAAAGCAGCCTTTTCAGATTCTTTCATTCTTCTGTAAAGACTGCTTTCCAATTCTCTTAGAATATTTCTTTTTTTCCGCTTACAAAAGCCAAGGGGCTATGGTCGTGGCAAAAGAACCGTCCCCAAATAATAGAATCCCTTCGCCTCATCCAGATGAACCGGTACGATTTTCCCAATCAACTCTTTATCCCCAGGGAAATGCACCAGCAGGTTATTGCTAAGTCGCCCGGTAACAAGACTTGGATCGTGATCGTTCACGCTTTCGACAAGTACTTCCTGAACCGTTCCTTCATGTACAGAACATACTTCCGCGGAGATTTCCTGTACTTCTTTCAAGAGTCGGTCAAATCGGTCTTTTACTACATCTTCCGGTATCTGTTCTTCCATCGCCGCTGCCGGTGTGCCTGTACGTTTGGAATAGATGAATGTAAAGGCGCTGTCGTAACGTACTTTTCTGACTACGTCAAGTGTTTCCTGGAAATCTTCTTCTGTCTCTCCCGGGAATCCTACAATAATATCGGTCGTAAGTGAGATATCCGGAACTGCGGCGCGGATCTTATCTACCAGTTCGAGATAGTGTTCTTTGGTATAGCGGCGGTTCATCTTCTGAAGGATCCGGCTGCTTCCTGACTGGATCGGCAAATGCAGATGACGACAGATCTTCTTTGATTTTGCCATCACTGCGATCAATTCATCGGAAAGGTCTTTCGGATGTGATGTCATAAAACGGATCCTTTCCAGGCCATCAATTTTCTCAATTTCTTCCAGAAGCTGGGCGAAGCTCATCGGCTCATCCAGTGTCTTTCCGTACGAATTAACATTCTGTCCAAGGAGCATGACTTCCACAACTCCGTCCGCGACCAGCGACTCGATTTCGCGGATAATGTCTTTGGGATTCCGGCTTCTCTCGCGTCCGCGCACATACGGTACGATACAGTAGCTGCAGAAATTATTGCAGCCGAACATGATATTAACGCCTGATTTAAAAGAAAACTTTCTCTCACTCGGCAGATCTTCTACGATCTTATCTGTATCCTTCCAGAGATCGATCACCATTCGTTCTGATTCAAAACGCGTCACGATTAATTCCGCGAACTTGTAAATATTATGAGTCCCGAAAATCAGATCCACAAAACGATAGCTTTTCTTGATCTTCTCGACCACTTCCGGCTCCTGCATCATGCATCCGCAAAGTCCGATAAACATGTACGGTTTCTGCTTCTTTACACGGTTTAACTGCCCCAGACGTCCATACACCCTTGTGTTTGCGTTCTCGCGGACAGTACAGGTATTAAAGATGACGAAATCAGCCTTCTCCTCGTCCGGCTCCTCCACATACCCGATCTGTTCCAGCACGCCGACCAGCTTCTCGGAATCTCTGGCATTCATCTGACAACCAAAAGTGGTCACGCAGAACGTGAGATCTCTCCCCAGTTCCCTGCTCTTTTCCTGCACATAATGCCTTGCTTTGGCCATAAAATAGTATTGACGCTGCGGCTCTTCTACCGGCGGCTGCTTTGTCAAATCAATTTCATCAAAATTTATATCAAACATGTTATTATCCTTCCATAATCCTGTTATATGAACTGATTCGTTTCCTCATCATAGCGATAGTCGATCTGTTCCAGTTTCTTTTCAATCATTTCCCGATCCACTTCCATATCCTCACACAGCTCATCCAGCCCGGAATATGAGTCTCTCAGTTTCATGTTGATCACACTCAGCAGGATCATCGGATCATTTGGCAATGATATCATCTCCTACTCCTCCTGTTCTTCCCCATATTTTCATAATCGTGCGTCTTCAGCACCGTATTTTTAATATAGGCAAATGTCTCCCTTTCTCCCTTCTCGGCAAGCATATGCAGCAGTTCTTCCAGCAGTGCCCGAGTATCTTCATGAATAAGCTGTCCGGCAATCCCATTGTCATAATACTGAAGGGGAGAAGAATCCGTATAATTCTCTTTCATATATACTTTCGATGCCGCAATCCGATCCATAAACATCTCAATCACATATTTTTTCGGCATCTTCATACCGGTTAGTCCCGGTTGTTCTAATCCATAGTCGATCCAGTATTCATAATGATGCTTATTGCGTCCTTTATGATGTAGCCAGGCCGTCGAACAACCGGTTATTTCACGCTCCGCATTGTTCGGGCTTCTGGTTCCCTGATAGTATCTGCATCCCACAAGGAACTCAGACGGCATATATTTGGACATATCATGCAAAAGCCCCTGACGGTACAATCCTACCCGGAAACAATTCTTCATAACCAGAATTTTATGATTTGTAATGGTGCAAAAATGCTGCCAGGCTTTCATATTTCCTCCTACTTCACAATGAATACTTTGATGGTACGTTCCTCTACTTCCACACACTTTGCTTCTTCAATGAGTACCGGTTCTTTCAATACTCCATCATCCGTAGAAGCTGCAAGATACCAGTGTTTACCCTTTGGAAGTGCCGGAAGCGCAAAAAGATGCGAAACCCAGTGCATATTATATGCAACATAGCAGCTTTCCTCCTCGTCGCTGCCGTGATAGAATACACCGATCTGTCTACTTGAAACCTCGGAGGATGTCTGCCATGCGTTTTCACTGTGATAAGAGATATCCGGAATTCCGCAGCTGGTACTGTCAATTCCCATCATTTCATGTTCCGGATGCAGCACCTTATGTGCCTTGCGGAAAGCGATCAGATCTTTTACAAACTGATGCAACTTCTCTTCTTTTTGAAGTTTGCTCCAGTCAAGCCAGGAAACCGGATTGTCCTGGCAATAGACATTATTATTTCCCTTCTGGCTGTTCGCGAATTCATCACCTGCAAGAATACAAGGTGTTCCCTGTGCAAGGAGCAGGAGGAAAAATGCATTATAGATCTGCTTTCTTCGCAATTCCACGACAGAGCGTTTGCGGGTCGGCCCCTCTACGCCACAGTTCCAACTAAAATTATAATCCGGTCCGTCCTGATTCTCCTCTCCGTTTTCTTCATTATGTTTTTGATCATAAGAAACCAGATCATTCAGAGTGAAACCTGTCTGTCCGGTGATATAATTAAAGGTCTCTTCCTCTTCTGACTGATGTCTCAGCCACCACATGACCCCCGGAACCATACCCTCGTCTCCTTTCAGGAAGCGGCGCATGGTATTCTGGAAATCATCCATTTTCTTCATGATCTTGGTACCATAGAGAACAGGATCGTTGATCAGAGACTCTCTGTCTATAATACATGGATTGAGAATAAACCCATCAATATGATATTCCATCACCCAGAAACGAAGACATCCCAGAATCATCATTTTCGGAGTATCTCCCGTAAAAGGCATTTCAAGGATCAACTCCATATTCTCCGAATGAAGAGTTTTAATCAGATTCTTCAGTTCTGTAACTTCCTCTTTGGCAGCATAGGAGCTCTTAGGAGCGAAATAATACCCTTCTCCGTATCCCCAATAATTCAGGTAGGATTTATTCTCCTCAAAATCATATATTGGCATTACATGAATCTGATTCACTCCAAGATCCTTTAAATATGGCAATTTCTCCAGAACACCTGCAAAAGTTCCCTTATATCGCACCTTTGAAGAACTGTGTTTGGTAAAGCCACGAACATGAAGGCTGTATGCAATCACTTCATTTTGTGCCAGATGAGGCCTTTTATCATCCTCCCACGGAAATTCCGTATCAATGATCCGGGCACGGACTTCATGCTGTTCTATATTTCTGGCTTCACCCCAGACTTTACGTCCCGCAAAAGCTCTTGCATAACTGTCAATTACGATTTCTCCGTCAACTCTGTAATTATATTCATAAGCTTCAGCTCTTGGTATACGAAGCGCAATACAGCGAATCAGCCCGGAAGAACCCGTTTCCTGCATGTCAAATATCTGCTCCGGAACCTTCTTCCCCTTTTTATAAAGAAGGAGCTCACATTTTTTTCCAGAAGGAACACATACCGAAAAATTCACATTTTCGCCGCGCACTGTACAGCCCTGCGGCAATGGATAACCTGTTGTTACTTTTATCATCATCTTCTCCTCTTTACTGCCATCCGTCAGCACCATACATTTCTACATTATCTGCATCAATAAAAAAGACATCTTCATAAATCGCCTCTTCATATTTTTCCCCATTTAAAATGGCAAATGCTGTTTTTGCGGCATCTTTTCCTATATTAATAGGGGATTGACCACTTGTCCCCCGAATTAAGCTCCCCGGTTTCAAAAGCTCTTTTTTGAGATCGGGTGAACCGTCAACACCATAAATCATGATATCATGCAATGCTTCCGTATGAGCTGCCACCAGCGCACCAAGTGCGATCTGATCATTTCCGCACATGACCGCCGTGATGTCCTTATGCTCAGCAAAGATCTGGTTCGCCGCTTCTCTCGCCAGATTGAGATCCCCCTGCGTATCCATGCGAGCAACCACTTCAAAGCCTTTATCCATAATCGCTTCCTCAAATCCGGTAATGCGCTCATTGACCGAATTCTGAGTCGGACTTTCCAGGATCGCAACCTTTCCTCCTTCCGGACATTGCTTAATCAGATTTTCTCCACAAATATAACCTGCATTATAGTTGTTGGATCCTATAAAAGCATCTACATAATCCATTTCCTTTACTTCTGAGTCGATATTAATGATTTTGACATCCGCTTCTTTCAGATGTTCCAGCGCCGGTGTGATTTCTTCCCATTCGACCGGGCACAGAAAAATGGCATCGATTCCCTGCTCTATCATCTCATCGATCTGTTGAATCTGCGTATTCACATTCAGCTCCGGATCCATCGTAATCATCGTGCACCCTTCATTCTCCACATACTCACGAAGCGACTGCTCCAGTGTAATAAAATAAGGATTCTCCATTGTGATACAACTGAACCCAAAGGTATAAGACACCGTTTCCTCCTGATCTTCTTCCAGCTTTATTGCATTATCCTCACTGGTCCCCACATTTTTCTTACAACCTGTAACCATCATACAACACATAAGAAATGTAAGAAACAGTGCTATTTTTCTCTTATACATACCAAACCTCCCTAAACCTTTCTTTTATTGTAACTTTTTTATCGTCAATGTCAATAGTTTTTCCCCTTGCAAATCCTTGCATAGTCTGTTAGAGTGGAAGTATCATATGAAAGGAGAAGCCGAATTATGGGACATAATCATGAAGGCGGAAATGAAGATAACGATCTTCTTGAAACACAGGTAGTCACGATTACTCTTGACGACGACGAGGAGATTGAATGCTCCATCATTACTACATTTGAGGTTAATTCAAAAGAATACATTGTACTTCTTCCATTAGACGAGAACGGGGAGAACGAAGACGGCGATGTATGGATTTATCGTTTCATCAGGGATACGACCGGTGGAAACAATCATGATCTCGAAAACATCGAAGATGATGATGAATACGAACTTGCTGCGGATGCATTCGATGAATGGCTGGACGAGCAGCAATTCGAAGAGTTTGGTATTGATGACTAGAACCGTCTGTTTCAATCCATTAAATGAAAGAGTCTGGCATGCCAGGCTCTTTCCTGCTCTATAGAAAACTGCATTTTTAAAGAGATAAATATCCGGTGAACATCGTGTTGTCAAACATGTCTTCCCAGAAGCTCTTCTACAAACCGGGAAGCTTTGACTGGATTCCCATTTTTCTCTGTTATATAAGAAATTGTAAGATGCTCCTTTGCTCTTGTCATTGCAACATAGAACATACGTCGTTCTTCTTCCATCTGTTCTGGTGTCACCGCCTTCTGATAAGGCACTTCTCCCTCATTGGCATGAATCAGAAATACAGTCGTAAATTCCAGACCTTTCGAGGAATGCATCGTCATTAACTGTACCTTTTCAGGATCTGCCGACTGTCGATTTCTACGAGCTTTCTCCTGCTCTTCCAGATCAGCGGTGTATGTATCAATATGACACATCCAATCCTGAAAGGTACGATAGGGCTTGCATCGTTCTTCCAGTTCGGTCATGACTTCAAGCAGAGTATTCCAGGGAACTTGATGTTCTTTCGCATATTCTTTCAGAAATGTATCGTAACCGATACGCTTCCTGATATACTGGATCGCCGAATAAGGCGTCATGTTCTCCAGCATTTTGATATCAACCTCAAACTGGTCAATGATGTCCTGCATCCATTCTTTATCCAGATAAAATCTTCGCAGATCTTCAAATTCCACTCTGGCACCATCCATACTGTTTCTGGCAAGATATCGCACTGGCCTGTTTGCAATCATCAAAAACCAACGTCTTTCCCGATTCCCGGCCGCAAGCTGCATATAAGCGATCATATCCCGGACAATGAAATGATCATAAAAATTAGGAATATGTTCTTTCATCTCAAACGGGATCCGGTATTCATTCAGGATCTCCGTCAGCATCCGCGCCTGAATTCCGGCACGGAAAAGTACTGCAATCTCTCCCGGCTTCTCACCAAGATCCAGATGTTTCTGAATCTCACCTGCCACATATCTGCTTTCTTCATTCTCATCCAGCACTTCCTGAACATGGACACTTTCTCCTTTTCCTTTCGATGACTGGACCCTTTTATAGAATCTCGACTCATTATGCAGGATCACCCGCGATGCGGCACCTACGATAAACTCGGTAGAACGGTAATTTGTTGTAAGCGGAATCTGCCTGATATTTGGAAATTCCTGCTTCATGTAAAGCATAAGTTCAGGCTTTGCCCCACGGAATCCATAGATAGATTGGTCATCATCCCCTACAACAAACAAATTGTATTCAGGAGCCGCAATCATCCGAATCACCTCATACTGCACCCGGTTGATGTCCTGAAACTCATCGATCAGAATATATCGGAAACGTTCCTGCCACGCTTTTAAAATGTCCGGACGTTTCTGAAACAATGCATAGCACTGAACCAGCATATCGTCAAAATCAAATTTCTTTCGTTCTTTTTTCTTTTTTTCATACTGGCGGAACAAAAGCGTAAATTCTTCCTGATTCAAATGTTGACTGTGAAAGTCCTTCAAATGGAGAAGGCTGTTCTTCACGATTCCGATTTCCTGCATCAATTCATGTGTCAGTTCTTCATCGTCTTCCGGTCCTTGGAGTGATTCAAGTTTCAGTTCATCCATTGCCTGTTTCAGGATCTCAAGTCCTTCCTGCTCGGCAAGCAGATTCGAACCGTTGATGCCATAAGCACATTTCAGTATCCCATAAAAAACACTGTGGAAAGTTCCGAACGTGACCGGATAATGCTTTCCTTCGGTCAAAGAAGTAAATCGTTCTCTCATTTCACGCGCAGCAAGCCGTGTAAATGTAATCACAAGTATCTGACCGGGATCGATTCCGGCCTCTTCAATCAAATACCGGATTCTTCTGGTTATGGTCAGTGTCTTACCTGACCCCGGCGGTGCAATCACCATACATGGCCCCTCCAGGTGATGTACCGCCTCTTCTTGTCCTTTGTTCAGCATTCACCAAAACCCCTTATTATATTAATTATTTACTCAGCATTTCAATTGCTTTTCTGATTCTGGCACAGGATTCTTCTCTTCCAAGTATCTCCATCAGTTCGGTCGCTCCGCCCGGTGTGTTCTGTTTACCGGAAACCGCCGTTCTGACAGGCCACATTACATAGCCGTTCTTACAACCTTTTTCTGCCACATAATCCTTCAGAAGACCGTACAGCGCATCATTACTGTAATCGTCCCATGCTTCCAGACGCGGAAGCAGTTCTTTCAATACCTCAAGAGAAGTCTCTTCATTCGTTTTCATCTTCTTGTGACAATACATAGCCGTATCATATTCCGGAAGTTCTTCGAAGAAATCAATCTGCTCTGCGATATCCGGGAAGATCTCAATTCTACTCTTAACAAGTGCAGCAATCTTCTTCAGATCATAATCTTTTGTAATAACTTTTCTGATATATGGTTCAGCCATCTCATAAAAGGTATCGAAATCCATAGCTTTCAGGTATTCACCATTCATCCATTTCAGCTTAGTTGTATCAAAAACAGCCGGCGATTTACTCATATGATGATAATCAAATGCCTCCACCAGCTCAGGAAGAGAGAAAATCTCCCGGTTATCCTGTGGACACCATCCAAGCAGTGCAACATAATTGACGATTGCCTCACTCACATATCCCTGATCTAACAGATCTTCATAAGAAGAGTGTCCACATCTCTTGCTAAGCTTCTTATGGTTTTCATCTGTGATAAGCGGACAATGTACATAAATCGGAACTTCCCATCCGAACGCCTCATAAAGACGATTGTATTTCGGTGCAGACGATAAATATTCATTACCTCGCACGACATGTGTGATTCCCATCAGATGATCGTCAATGACATTAGCAAAATTATAAGTCGGATATCCGTCTGATTTAATCAGAATCATGTCATCCAGCTCGGCATTCGGAACGGTGATATCTCCATAAATCTCATCATGGAATGTCGTTGTACCTTCTGTCGGCATATTAATACGAATAACATAAGGCTTTCCTGATGCAAGATTTTCCTCAATCTCTTCCTTACTGAGATGCAGGCAATGTTTATCATAGTTTACAATTTCAGTACCTTCAGAAGAAACAGAAGTTTTCAAAGATTCCAAACGTTCTTTGTCGCAAAAACAATAATAAGCATCTCCCTGTTCGATGAGCTGTTTAGCATATTTCAAATAAATGCCGGACGCATTACGCTCGCTCTGAACATACGGTCCATATCCGCCGTCTTTGTCCGGGCCTTCATCATGAACAAGCCCAGTTTTCTCCAGCGTACGGTAAATAATATCCAGTGCACCTTCCACAAATCGTTCCTGGTCTGTATCCTCAATACGAAGCATAAAATCGCCATTCTCATGCTTTGCAATCAGATATGCATACAATGCGGTTCTAAGATTTCCAACATGCATACGTCCGGTAGGACTCGGCGCAAATCTTGTTCTAACTTTACTCATAATCGGTTCCCTCTCTTTATCTTAATCTTTTCTATCTTTAAATGTCCCAAAATATACTACCACATTCCGATTTTTACTTCAAGTGGGCATCGTTACTTCCCTCTTCTTTTCGAATGTATTTCATGGAATTCTGCTTCCATTCACCCTTCTGGAACGAATAAAAAACAGTATCTATAATAAAGATTGCCAGCGCAAAAACCCCCGCAATCTGAAGCGTCTGAATCAGATAGTACCCAGTCATTTTCTCATTTCCTTCCAGTATATAATGGACGATCCGGTACATGCCGGCTCCCGGTACAGTCGGCAAAAATCCTGCAATCAGAAACAGAGTAACCGGAGTCTTAAATATACGTGCAAAAATATGGGATATCACTGCCACTACAAGTGCAGAGATAAAAGATGAAAAAACAACATCCAATCCATTCTGAATGCAGATCAGATACACCAATCCTCCTGCCGCACCAACACCCCCTGCATGAAACAAATACTTTTTTGGAGTATCAAGCAGTACGGCAAAACCGTAGATTGCCAGAAATGCTCCGGAAACCTGAATCATTATTCTAAACATCTCTCGATTCATAACTGTCTCCTCCTTCTAATAACTCCCCATAATTGCCAGACCGATACCAATACCGATAGCAATTCCTGCCGCCTTGATGAATGCTTCCAGCATTCGGGCAATGCCTGAAAGATAATCGCCTCTAAGTGTATCTCTCGCTGCATTTGTGATTGCCATTCCCGGAACAAGCGGCATGATACAAGAGATGATTACAATATCAATATCCATTCTGCCGCCAAGCATGATTTTCATAACTGCACTTGCCATTGCAATGCCCATAGACGAAAATACGTCTTCTATAAAAGCATGGACCTTAAGATCACGCACTGCTTCGATACAAAATGCGAGAAATGCGCCTACAATCAGCGATGACACAACCTCCCAGATTCCTCCTCCAAAGAAAAGGGAGAATCCCACACAAACAGCAACCGTTGCAATACTATAGGAAAAACGGCGATATTCTTTCTTTTTCAGTGAATTCAGCTCCTCATATGCCGCCTGCAAGGACAATTCTCCACCACAGTAACGTCTCGAAATATCATTAACCGAAACCACACGGCTCAGATTATTTTCACGGCTTTCCACACGCTTCACAAGCGTCACAACTTTCTCACCCTTCACCTTCACAGAAGCTGTGATTCCTGTCATCACGACCAGTACTTCTGACATTTCCAGATTATCTGCTGTCTTTAAAATATGGTACATGGTATCTTCCACCCGGTAAGTCTCAGCTCCGCTGCAGAGCATCAACTCACCTGCAGACATCGCTGTTTTGATTAGCAACTGTAAATCCATACTACACTCCTGTCTCCCCAATTACCCAGCTGATCTAAAAACTACGAAAGGAGACGCAGCAAAAACGCTACGTCTCCCAATATTATACGTTATTTCCATCAATTAATCAACTAATTGATATATCCTGCCTTCTTCAGCTCTTCTTCTGCTTTCGCAAGATTTGCATCAGACACACGGATGATCGGGCCTGTACATCCCATTCCGCTCTCTGCGTAGATGTTGATCTTCCAGAGTGCTTTCACCGCATCTTCAAGATCCATAACTTCGATTCCAGGAATCTGTGCTGTTACGATTTCCTTCGGCGGCTCTTTTACTTCTTCTTCTGCAGCTGCAGGTTTCTGTGCTGCCTTGTGAGCATCCAGAATTTCCTTCAGACCAGCTTTCTTAGCTGCTGCAAATTCAGCTTTTGCTACTTCAAATACTTTTCCTCTTACGAGCTGTGCTGCGTAACGGATTGCATTTGCAATAACCGGAGCGCCAGATGCACGGGATACGATCATAACGAGCTGTTCATATCCTTCTCCGATACCAGGTCCATAACCAAATCCGGTTGCTTCGAAGCTTCCGCCTGTCATGAAGGATGAAAGCATCTTAACAAGGATGTTACCGGTCAGGGAATCTGTTACCATGATGTCCGGAGCTGCCTGAAGAACATCGTTTCCTCTCATAACGCATCCGCCGTCTGCACGGGTAGATTCAGCAAATGTGATATCATATCCGTTTTCTTTCAGCTGTTTCAAAGCTTTTTCTGTCTGACGTGCACCGTCAACATTCAGAATACCAACTGTCGGATTCTTTTTACCGCATGCTTTCGCTGCGATGATTCCGTAGATCGCATTCTTGATCATTCCTTCAATACGGTCTGTGCTGGATGTACCTGTTGTGTTAGCAACAAACATCTCTTTCGCCTTTGCAGGTGTTACACAGCGTCCAACGGTAGAAACACCGATCGGGAATGGGAAGTGCATCGTTACAGCAGCGTCAATTTCTTTATTTTTGAGCATTTCTTCCATCTTATCATGGCCTTCTTCGTCGTTAGCCACTTTAACGGTCGTAACACCCTCTGCTTCTAACGTACCGATGTAGTATACATCGATTCCGTCTTTTGCCGCCTCAATTGCAGCTGCCATAGAGTTTTCTTCTCCATGCTCGCTGCCCATACCGGTCAGAGCAATTTTCGGACGTTTTCCGAAGCTTCCGGTCTCCAGTCCTTCTGCCATGCTCATGAAGGTCTCGGCGATCATTTTTTCAATTCCACTTGCCATAATCGTCCACCTCTCTATTCTGCCAGCATTGATGCAGCAAAGTCTTTCATAGCTTTAGCGATTAATCCTTTAACTTCTTCTTCAGAAACTCCGCTGTTGTCTTCTGCTCCGGTATTAGCCTGGATTACAAAAGAAACACCGTCAAACAGGTTGGTCATACGTCCAAGGAACAAGCTTCCTTTTCCGATAATCATTGCATTCTTGATCTTGCCTGCAAGAATATCTTCTCTTGCAAATCCGATGTACGGCACACCTGAAGGAATATGTCCCTGTGTCGGAGCCCATCCTGTAAGTCCGTGCTCGGTTGCAAAGCTTGCAAGCTGTTTCTTGTCAAGGTCACCACGCTTAACAGCAAGTGCACCGATCATCTTGTAGTTAGCAAGCGGTACATCTCCTGCTCCAGCCGGTTTTGTGATATCCGGGTTCTGCATTTCCGGAGAGAATTTATCAATATCAGTAATCTTCATTCCAGCTCTTTCCAGAGGATCAGCTACAAGGCTTCCGATAACGTTCTGCGGAGCACTTCCTGTTCCTACTGTATGACGTCCAAGGATATCAAGGTTGATTTCCGGGTTCACACCATCGTTTTCAGCAATGATTACACAGAATCCGCCAAGGCAGTCTTCCAGGATCGGAAGGCCTTTCTTAACATGGTCTTTACCGTTCATACCAAGTTTAGCAGTACATCCGCCAGCTGTAACAGCTACGCATTTGTATGCTCCAGACTTAACAAGAGCTGCTGCTTCAATCAGTGCATGAGAAGGTCCTGCACAGAATCCACGAGAGTCAGATCCGGTAGCATTCATAAGACCCGCAACTTCAGCTGCCGCCTTAGCGAAGTTACCGCCACCTCTCTGGTTCATATCACCACATGCTTCCTCAGCACAGTCGATAACGTATTCAATATCTGTCTTTTCGATACCTGCATTTCTTACACCATATAATAATGCAAGAACGCTGGTAGCTTTGCTCATGATATTTTCATGCATAACATGTGCAGAAAGGTTTACATCGATATCATGTGCTCTCTTAACGCATCCAACAAGCTTTCCGGCATGGTAAATACCTTCAGCATGCTCTTCGTTAACAAACTGTTCAATTTCAGAAAGTTCAACACCTTCTTCAACTTTAGCAACAATATCTTCCGTGATAATCGGATCAGCTGCGAAAGCTTCTTTGTGAGCTGCAACAAACTCTTTGTCAAGTTTAACAACTTCGAACATATCGCAGGTCTGAGCTAAAAGAATGAATTCTTCTTCCGGCATGATCTCGCCGTATTTTCCATATCTTTCAGCGCCTTCTTTAACTTTATCATAATAAGGGAACTCTACCTGAGCCAGTTCATCCGGATGTGCATTTCCGATATATACCTGGTTCGGCCAGTAGTTTACGCATTCTTCATAAGAACGAAGATGACTTTCTAATTCTTTTAAGTATTCTGATTCTGGATTCACAACCCGCTCTGTTGTCTGAGTTGTTCCGTTGTATACTACCATCTGCGGAGTATGTGCCAGAACATAGCTGGCTCCTTTAATTACACTGTTCATCGCAAGTGTCCACCTTTCTTAAAGATATCAGATAAATATGCCCCCGCCATTTATCTGACTATATTTCCTCAAATTAAATGAATTCAAGGATAGACTCTGTAAAGCAAAAGCGATGAGGTAAGTATTTACCTCACCGCTTTTTGAAATCTAAGACGCCGTCAAAGATTCTTCTTATAAATACTTACAGTATTCGTCACGGATAGCTGACATTTCGCTTACGATATCATCAACATCAAGTACCATTTCCATCATACCTACCTGTTCATCGTAAACTGCTGGGTCAAATTCTTCCTTCAATTCTGGTTCACATACGTGATATGTCGTAAGTCCAAGCTGGACTCCTGTCAATGGACCTGCAAAAGTCGGGTCACCTGCTGTTACAGTCTCAGCTGCAAGACCTGCAGCTTCACCTTCAGCAGCACCTACGATTACGACTACGTTTTCCGGGCCGTATTCTTCAGCGAATTCTTTTACCCTCTTCTGATTTTCAAGATCCATTGCGCCTGCGCTTGTTCAGACGAAACATTCTGTTGAAGAAAAAACAACTTCTCCTCCGGCTGTCTTAACGCATTCAGCGATAGCCGGTCCTGGAACACCATCACGGTCACCAATAATTACAACTTTTTTACCTTCTAAAATTGCCATGATGTTTTTCCTCCTTCCCTTCATTTTATTTTTTATTAATGAAATGCAAGCCAATTGCATTTCCGTAAAAGCCCGATGGCTTTGTACGCATTTTCGCTTGTTTACCGGTTATTCCCGGTCATTTTGCCGATCAAATCCGGCGTTCAAAAAATTAGATATATTTTTTGATCATTGCTTCGATGCTTTCCTGAGTAGCATCTTCTTTAACAACTTCTTCTATTTTCTGTCCATCTTTGTAGATAGCCATTACCGGAAGTCCTAAGATCTGCTGTCCGATAGCAAGACGACGAGCTTTTGTAGTATTCAGAGATGTGAATTTCAGCTTATCGCCATATTTGTCTGCCATTTCATGTACGAACGGCATAAGAGCCTGGCAAGGTACACATCCATCACCGAAGAAATCTACAAAAACGTAGCCTTCTGCTTCAAGTACTTCTGTTTTAAATGTATTTTTATCTACTTCTAACATTGATCTGTTCCTCCTCGAAGTCTAATTATTCATGTTCGTTAAGATATTTTTCGCACTGAGTAGCTGCGATTGCTCCGTCAGCAGCTGCAGTAACAACCTGACGAAGGCTCTTTACGCGTACATCACCTGCTGCGAATACACCAGGAATATTTGTATGCATATCAACGTCTGTCGGAATATATCCTCTTTCATCAAGCTGAAGAGGAGTTCCTTCGAAGATCTTTGTGCTTGGCAGAGTTCCGATAAATCCGAATACACCAAACATTCCGTCTTCTTCATCTGCTTCAATCGTGGTAACTTCACCAGTCTTAACATTCTTAACTTTCATCCATGAAAGAATGCCTTCACCGCCGACTTCTTCTACAACGGAATCCCACATAAAGTGAAGTTTTTCGTTCTTAAATGCTTTCTCCTGAATGGACTTAGCTGCACGAAGTTCATCACGTCTGTGAATGATCGTAACTTTTCTTGCAAATTTTGTAAGATACATAGCTTCTTCAACAGCTGAATCGCCGCCGCCAACTACGAATACTTCAAAATCTTCAAAGAAGTTTGCGTCACAGGTAGCGCAGTAAGAAACGCCCTTGCCCATGAATTCTTTCTCGCCTTTGCATCCGATCGGTCTTGCAAAAGCTCCTGTTGCGATGATTACTGTCTTTCCACAGTACTCACCTTTTGCGCTTTTCAGCTTCTTAACGTCGCCTTCAAGCTCAACCGCATTGATGACATCTGACACACGCTCAACACCGAATTTCTCACACTGCTGTGTCATTCTGGCGATAAGAGACGGTCCGCTCTCACCTTCAACGATCTGTCCAGGATAGTTTTCGATATCATCTGTAATAGCGATCTGTCCGCCATCTTTGCCTTTTTCTACTACTAATGTAGAAAGACGGCTTCTTCCTGCGTACAGACCGGCAGCTAAGCCTGCCGGTCCTGCACCCAGGACAATTACGTCATAAATTTTACTCATAACGCATTTCTCCTTCACATATTTTTAAGATTATCCGATTCGTCACAATAACTAAGTTATCGCGATTACATCCCATCTATTTACATTATACCACACAATTTTAAATCATACTAGTATTTTGCAAATATTTTTTCTTAACAATTATGCTTATTTGTCAAAGATTGTCTGATCTTCAACTTCTGTTGTCAAAGCATTTAATGCTTTCATAACAAGGTCTTTACGAAGTGCATATTCTTCATCTTTATCCAGAGCCGGATTTCCAAGTGGATGAGGAATAGCAATTGTAGGAACGATTCTGTTAGCTCCAACTGTCATAGAGATTGGAGTTACAGTACACATATGAACTACCGGAAGTCCTGCTGCTTCAATAGCTTTTACCATCGTTGCACCGCAACGTGTACAGGTACCTCAAGTAGAGGTCATGATAACTGCATCTACGCCGTCAGCGATCAGTTTCTGAGCATATTCGTCAGCGAAAGCTTTAGCAGAAGCAACTGCAGTACCATTACCAACTGTTGTGTAGAACTTGTTGTGTAATTTTCCGATAACGCCTTCTTTTTCAAGTTCGCGGAGTACGTCAACAGGAAGTACACGGTCAGCATCTTCATTAGCGTATACCGGATCGTATCCGCCATGAGCTGTCTCGTATGTCTCTTCTGTCAGATCCATAACACCTGTGATATCGTATTCGCCATAGTGAGAAGCATTTGAACTTTCGATATGGTCCGGATTTCCCTTCGGTACGATACCGCCTGATGTACACAGAGCGATTGTAGCTTTGCTGAGATCTTTAACAGCCGGGTTCGGAGCAACTCTGTCGAATGTCGGCATCGGATACTCTGTTTCGTACGGTTTTCCAGCAAGTTTCTTAAGAAGCATTTCAACTGCTCTCTGAGATCCACGTTTCTTCTCGAAGAAGTTTACACGGATTCCGTTCGGCATATAGCCTTCTTCGCAGGAAGCACCGATTGGCTCGCCTTTAGCAAGTTTCAGAGCGAGTGGAGCAAGTTTGCCAACCGCATCTCTCATACCAGCTGCGCTGTTCTTTGTAGAAACCATATATACTTTGTTTTTGAACATATCAGCGCCCGGGTTCTCAACATACATACCGGTCACTGCAGGAATTCCAAGTTCTTCCTGAACTGCATCTGCGATGGTACCGCAGGCTACACCGTAACGTCCAGCGTTGAAAGCTGGTCCAGCTACGAATACATCCGGAGCCTGTTCTTTAACCCATCCAAGGATATCAGCTTTTGCTTTTTCAAGATTTTCATTGAAGTAAGAGTCACCGCAAACGATCGTAGCAACGATTTCTGCTTCCTCTCCAAATTTCTGTGCAAGTGCCATACCTGGTCCTACTACTTCGCCAACACGAAGTTCAGCCGGGTAATCAGCTTTTTCTTCTCCACCGATATTAGCGAAGAACTGATTGATATAATGTACAACTCTAAGTTTACTCATTGTTTTACGTCCTCCCTTCCTATCGTGCGCTTAAGTAGTTGAAACCTGTTTCGTTTGTAGCGCCTGTGATAGCCTGAATTTCAACTTCGATTGTTCCGTCTTCACGAAGTGAATGTTCGTTACCACCAGCGATTGTGTTTACATAATCCAGAGTTCCGATTACTTTGTCAAGCTTCGGAAGTACGATAACCTGGTTAGCATTTCCGCCGGTTACTACTGCATCTGCAGCTGGATCAGCATCAGCAAGTGACTGAGATTTTCCATCACGTCCTGCATATTCATCAGTGATGATTACAGTCTTAACGCCTTCAGCTTCGATCTTCTTGGTGTTCATAATAAGGTCAGTATCCGGGTTACCGAAACCTTCCTGAGATACGATAACTGCATCCAGATCGAGGAAACGGCACATCTTAGCTGTCCAGTCAGAAGAACGCATCTTGTCAGCAAGGTATACGTTTTCGTTTGTAAGGATCTGGCATACAAAGTTGATAGTTTTTCCGTGCTGTTCGAACAAGTCATGAACTACCGGGTTGTTCTCATGTACATAAGTTGGGTTCTTATCACATGCAGATACACAGTTACCAGATACAATAGCTCCGTCCATAACTTCTGTCGGATTCATGATTGTAGAGAGTGTCTTCTTTGCGTCAACACCGTATACATAGGTGTCATGAAGAAGTCCCTGGCTCTGTAACATCTGAACATAAGCTACTCTCGGCAGGTTCGGGAATTTTTCTTTTCCTTCCATCACGCCGTATGTTTCATAAACTTTTGTCTCATCCGGTGTAAGTTCACGAGCAAGTTCACCAAGGTAAACAGCTACTCTGAATCCTGCAAGACGAACAGCTTTTTCATAGTCATGCTGTTTGATTCCTTCAACAGGTTCACATACAACTACAAAGTTGTTCAGTTTAGAGAATGGTGTGTAATCAGCACCCGGGCCTGTCATATCGATGATACCTTCCTGGAAACCAACGATCTTACCAGCTGTAACAACAGCCATGCCTTTCAGTGCATATGTCTTACCACTTCCTACTGTATCAACCTTCGCGATAACACCCGGGAAGACTCCTCCTCTTCCTTCAACCTTAACACGTGGTTCGATAACGTCTTTAACCGGCGTAATACGTACGCTTTCGCCCGGTCTGGCAATATCAAATTTTACGCTTTTGATCTTCTCGTCTTCGAGAACGATTTCTTTTACAGCTTCTTCGGATACATAAAGAACTCCGTCTTCAATTTTGGACTCAGCTGCGAACTGAATGTCCTTGATGAAAATGTGACCCATTTCTAATCTTATCACTGTAAATTCCCTCCTTTAAAAAATTTGTTTACTATATGCCCCAAAAGTACTTTCGTACTTCTATAGCCTTTGTTTATGTCCAGCATTCAGCGGACGGTAACGCGCTTTCCAGCAGCGTGCAGTCAATCAATCTGAAATCATCATACACTTCCGGTTTGTACTTGTCCGACTTGAATTGGAATTTGCCGCATGCATGGATTGCATTCTCTATGATTTCCATAGATCGCATATCTAATTCACCGGGTTTCATAGAAATCATCACTGATTTGTATGGTGTCTCGTTCGGTTTTACACTTCCCGAAAGAGGATGTGTAAGGAGCTTATGTCCGAGATACACTCTGTCACGAACTTTTCTCAAAGTATCTTCATAGGAAAGATCCTCATATTCAACATGGTAATTCTCACCAAGTTTTTCCTTTACCAGAGTGTTGTTCGTAATAATTAGAAATCCGTCGTTCATTGTCTTCACCTTTCAGTAATAAATGTTGATTAATCAGTTTCCGAATCATCACTGTCGGAGCCGTACCTGACGGTACACAGCGAACGGTTCTGTTTACAGCACCCGGACAAAATGCTTTTAAAAAAGGACGACACAAACATTTTACTGCTTTGTCGTCCTTCTGTTTCCTGCTTCTATCCACAAACTGCCTGGATTCAGAGTGTAGTACCTTTCCTGTTCCTTTTGCCTGAAAGTTTCACCTTGTCAAGATCAGCTTACATTATCCGACATCCGGTTTGCATCTTCGGCGACTGCTGTTATGTACGCAATTCTCTCACAGGAAATATCTGCCTACTATTCAGTTAACTGCATTAAACTTGATATCGTTCATATATTAACGATACTCTTTTTAACAAAGTCAGTATAACACATCTAAAATTAAAATGCTAGTCTCTTTTATAGATTTTTACACTTTTTATTATAGATTTTTTCAATAAATATATTCCGTTACATATTGGAATTATTTGCTTGTCTTCTTTTGCTTTGGCAGGAAATTATGATAGTAATCGTTATATACTTCCTTAATTGTTCCCGTCAATGCCAATAGAGCTATAATGTTAGGAAGAACCATCAAACTGTTGAAGCAGTCTGCCATATTCCAAACGAGTTCCACTTCCTGAAGAGAACCAAATACTACGCATACACAAACAAGTACTGAATAAATCTTAACTGCTTTTCCGCCAAACAGGTATCTGATATTTGCTTCTCCGAAGAAATACCATCCGATAATGGTAGAGAATGCGAAGAACAACATACAGATTGCAATAAAGATTTCACCAAACTTACCGTATAATGTAGAGAAAGCATACTGGCTAAGTTCAGCACCGGTCTTTCCGGTTGCTCTGGAACCGGTTGTGATAATAACGAGTGCTGTCAGGTTCAGGATTACGAATGTATCAATAAATACACCTGCCATAGCTACGAATCCCTGTTCAACCGGATGATTTACTTTCGCAACAGCGTGAGCGTGCGGGGTAGAACCCATACCAGCTTCGTTAGAGAAAAGACCTCTGGCAACACCTTTTGTGATTGCAAGTTTGATCGTTGCACCAAGTGCACCACCGGCAACTGCTGAAGGATTGAAAGCGCCAACTACGATGTCCTTGAATGCTCCAGGAATTGCTGTAAAGTTAGCAAAAATAACAATCAGAGAACCGATAATATAGAACGCTGCCATAATCGGAACGATCGTCTCTGTAACTTTCGCAATACGTTTCATACCACCTGTAAATACGAACAGAGAAGCGATTGCAATGATAACACCCATAACAATCTTTGGAATTCCGAAAGCGGTGTTCCATGATGCTGCAATGGAGTTCGCCTGAACTGCATTTCCCATAAAGCCAAGCGCCAAGATGATCAGGACTGCAAATATAGCTGCAAATACTTTTCCGAACGTTCCCTTAAATGCTGCACGGATGTAATAAACAGGACCACCTGTAACTGTTCCGTCTTCTCCGACCTGTTTATACTTCTGAGCCATGCAAGCCTCACCGAAAATCGTTGCCATTCCGAGGAATGCACTGATCCACATCCAGAAGATCGCTCCAGGACCACCAACTGCGATTGCAGTTGCGGCACCGGCGATATTACCTGTACCTACCTGAGCTGCGATTGCGGTTGCAAGAGCCTGAAAAGATGACATACCGTCCTTGCCTGCATCACCTTTTTTGGAAAACAATCCTCCGAATGTTCTCCTCATACTTTCGCCAAAACCTCTCACCTGAATAAACCCTAATTTGAACGAGAACCAGATACCAGCTCCCACAAGGGCAATCAGAAGAACCGATCCAGTCAATAAATCATTGACTTTCAAAACCATGCTGTTAAATACTTCGTACACAACATACCCTCCTTTTTTGTCTCATAGATATTTTTTATGAATATCATTTGTTATATCTATAATATCGTATTTGTCTAATTTATTCAAGTTTTTTTGTTCAAAACAATCATTTTTGTGCATATTGTCTTTTTACAAAATGTTAAAATTGTCATATAATCCAACAAAAATGCCAAACCGCCCATTTTACGCGGTTTGGCACATTACGATTTTATTATAGATTTTTTCTATTTCTTAATTTTCGTCAATATATCCAAACTTTTAACAATCTGACCACTATACATTGATTTCGGCTTTGACTCCAAGAAGTTCTTTATTCTCTTCCAGAATAGGCGCAATTACATTTTTCAGGAATGCATCCACCTGTTCAGGAGAACGTCCTACATATTTAGAAGGATCCATGGTCTTCTGAAGATCTTCAAGGCTCAGGTTGAACGCATCGTCCTGCGCAATCAGTTCCAGAAGATTGTTGTCCAGTCCTTTTTCTTTCACATTACGCCCTGCTTCCATAGAAAGCTCACGGATTCTTTCATGAAGTTCCTGACGGTCTCCACCGGCTTTTACTGCATCCATCATGATATTCTCTGTAGCCATAAACGGGAGCTCAGACATCAGACGTTTTTCAATAACTTTCGGATATACAACCAGTCCATCCACAACATTCAAGCAAAGATCCAGAATACCGTCGATCGCAAGGAAGCCTTCCGGAATGCTGAGACGTTTATTTGCAGAATCATCCAGTGTTCTTTCAAACCATTGTGTGGCAGAAGTAATCGCAGGATTCAGTGCATCAACCATCACATATCTTGACAAAGATGCGATTCGTTCACTTCTCATCGGATTTCTCTTGTATGCCATTGCGGAAGAACCGATCTGTGTCTTCTCAAACGGCTCTTCTACCTCTTTCAAATGCTGAAGGAGACGGATGTCATTGGAGAATTTATGTGCACTTGCTGCGATTCCGGCAAGGACATTCATTACCCGGGTATCAACTTTACGGGAATAAGTCTGTCCGGATACGGGATAGCATGCCTCGAATCCCATCTTCTGGGCGATCATCGGATCAATCTTATCGATCTTCTCCTGATCTCCCTCGAACAGCTCCAGAAAACTTGCCTGGGTTCCGGTCGTTCCTTTTGATCCGAGAAGCTTCAGGCTTCCGAGAACATAGTCAAGATCAGCAAGATCCATGGTGAATTCCTGCATCCAGAGTGTTGCTCTCTTTCCCACCGTGGTCGGCTGCGCCGGCTGAAAATGAGTAAATGCAAGTGTCGGCAGACTCTTATACTGATCCGCAAATCTGGAGAGCTCGTCAATTACATTTACCAGTTTCTTTTTCACAAGCTTCAAAGCTTCTGACATAATGATGATATCGGTATTATCGCCGACATAGCAGGAAGTAGCTCCAAGATGAATGATTCCTTTTGCTTTCGGGCATTGCTGTCCATATGCATACACATGTGACATAACGTCATGGCGCACGATTTTTTCTCTTTCCTTGGCCACTTCGTAATTAATGTCATCCGCGTGGCTCTTCAGCTCTTCAATCTGTTCGTCCGTAATATTAAGTCCCAGTTCTTTTTCTGTCTCAGCCAGAGCGATCCACAGCTTTCTCCAGGTTCTGAACTTCATATCCGGAGAAAAAATATACTGCATCTCCTTACTTGCATACCGCTCGGAAAGCGGACTTTGATATCTGTCGTATCCCATAGTTTCTTCCTCTCTTATCATATACTTTTCATATTTGAATGCATTCGGGAATAAATCAATTATTCTTCAAACGCATGTGAAACATCTTTTCCCGGCACTTCCATCGGATAGCTGCCGGTAAAGCAGGCATCACAGTATGACAGATCGCCTACCATATCTTTCAATTTCGCAATTTCCATATAACCAAGTGAATCGGCCCCAATCATTTCACGAATCTGCTCGGTTGTATGCGAATGTGCGATCAGCTGTTCATTCGAAGGCACATCGGTTCCAAAATAGCACGGATACAAAAACGGCGGAGAACTGATCCTCACATGTACTTCCTTTGCGCCGGCTTTTTTCAGCATTTTGATAATATTTGCGCAGGTTGTCCCACGCACGATGGAATCATCCACCATAACGATCCGCTTTCCGCGCACCACTTCTTCAATTACATTCAGCTTGATCTTAACGCTGGATTCTCTCTGACTCTGCTTCGGTTTAATGAACGTTCTGCCCACATAGCTGTTTTTATGGAATGCCATTCCGTAGGGAATTCCCGACTGTTCGGAATACCCTTTTGCAGCAACAAGTCCCGAATCCGGAACACCTACCACAAGATCCGCCTCAACCGGATACGATTCAGCCAGCGCTTTCCCGGCAATGATACGGGAATGGTAAACGTTGACATTATCGATCGTGCTGTCCATTCTTGCAAAATAGATGTATTCAAAAATACATCTCGCCTGTTTCTCCGGTGCGATCGCCATACTCTTATCCGAAGTAACTCCATTTTTCGTAAAGCTCACGATTTCTCCCGGCTCTACATCGCGCACAAACTCTGCCCCCACAGCAGCCAGTGCACAGCTTTCTGAAGCAAGGAACCACGTATTATCACGTTTTCCGATACAAAGCGGTTTGAATCCGAACGGATCTCTTGCCCCGATCATCTTACGGGGACTGGAGACCACCAGCGCATACGCACCTTTAATCTTCCCCATGGCATTCTTCACCGCCATCTCGGCATTCGGTGTCTTCAGACGTTCTCTTGCAATATGATATGCGATCACTTCGGAATCGATCGTTGTCTGAAAAATAGCTCCCGTATATTCCAGTTCATGCCGGAGTTCCACCGCATTCGTCAGATTCCCGTTATGCGCGATTGCAAGAGTTCCTTTCACATAATTAATGACAAGCGGCTGCGCATTCTCAGCTCTTGTACCGCCTGCCGTAGAATACCTTACATGGCCTACCCCAAGATTCCCCTTCAGGCCTTCCAGGCATTCTTCATCAAAAACCTCATTGACCAACCCAAGCCCTTTTTTGAAGAGCACTTTCCGCTTTCCATACGTATCGGTCACTGCAATACCGCAGCTCTCCTGTCCACGGTGCTGCAAAGCAAATAGCCCATAATACACCGACGGCGCGACATCTCCACCATCCATATCGTAAGCTCCAAACACACCGCACTCTTCGCCTAATCCTGTCTCAACTCTTTCAAGTCTGCTCATTGGTCTGTCTCTCCTGTTCAATTGAATGTAGTCAATTTCTCATATTAATTCTTATTACAAAGAGAGTATAATACACCGAATATAGAAAATCAATCTTTTTTACCCTCTTCTGTATTCTCTCTTCCACTCTTCCAGAAGCTCCGGCGATGCCTTTAACGAAATTTTTCCCTTTTCCCTGGCAATTTTTTCTGCAAGTTTATTATCCACTTCAAGGAAAATCTGGTTTCCTGAGATCATTTTCTGATACTCGTCCACCGGCATATACCGGTAGCAGGCATAGACATATCCTTCCAGCATCCGGCTGTCTTCACATATCTTATATGCCTTCTCGTACATCCTGGCGGATTCCTCGTAAAGAAACGCTCTTCCATATGCACTCGCAAGACAGGCATATACTCTTCCATAAAAACGTTTGTCCACGCTGTCATCCCGCTCACTGTTCACGATCGACATATAGACAAGAATCGCGGACTCCAACTCTCCACTTTCCATAAGTGTGTCAGCCTTGTATTTCTGGCGTTCCACTTCTTTCTGGTTTTTCAACTTTTCGAGCACATTCTGAATATGAGCCAGTTCGCCCTGAGTATATATCTTGGCATCGTTCAGGACATACAGTACAAACTGCTCCACAGAAACATGATTTTTCAACATTTCCATCAAAGACTCCGCCAACGAAACCAATTCCAGTTCATCCCGAATCCAGCGGCAAAGCTGTTCGTTGATAATCGTATAATCAATCAGATACAGGTTATTACAGAGGTAATAGCACAGCTCTTCAATTGTATAAATCCGCTTGTGGATACGGGTTATTTCATATGGATGCTTCGCGCGTTTTTTATGACAAAGAATTAAACTGCCCATTGCTTCCTCCTAATTCAATCACTTTTTCCGTAAAAAATCCCGTCGGCGGGAAGAATTCTCCGAATCCCACATCCTCAAATGTTATGTGGCAGGTCCGTTCATCGGTGAACATCGTGCGTATCCGAAGCCGCAAGGCATAATTCTTACGTTCCGGAAGCCCTTCCAGTGAAACCGTCTCCACACGGAGCTTTCCCGTTACCAGAGATTCGATATGAATCTCGATATCCTGATTATCCTCCAACAGCACCTCGCACTGCCGGTCCGATTCATACCAGTGTGATCCCCACGCAACCAGTGGATACCACCCTTCTTCTCCCCGGCTGCGCATTTTCAGACAGATCTGTTCCGTCATCTTCGTCTCATCCAGGTAGACCGGTCCGTCGATCAGATCCATACTGCGCTGCATCGCCGTATAGCATGCACCTTTGCTGTAGAGATTGTTTCCCATAAAGGCTCTTCGTCCGTTGCAGAGAACTCTCAGCGAATTCGGATACCAGTTATTCTCAAACCCGTCACCGGTCAGGAAGACGGAGGAAACCACTTTCTTATCAAACACGCTTTGAATAAAGCTTTTGAAATGTTCATCTGCTGCTTTCGCCTTATCCACATTTAAAACCGGATACACGGATTCCAGCTCTTCCATCTGCGCTTCTGCCACTTTATCGACCGTCACAAAGCTTTCCTTTCCTTTCCGGTAACCGGTCTTCAGCTCCCGAAGCATAAAAGCACGTATCACATCCTGATCACAATAGAAAAGTGCCGATTCATACTGCCATAGTTCCTTGGGCTGGTTAAACATATAATGGCAGAAACTTTCTTTATAATCCTGAACGTAAATATTTTCCTTCATAACACCCAGTTTCTGCCCGATTCCTTTCATTAAATAACGAATATCCTCGCTCATCTCCGGTACAGTAAAAGTGATACTTTCTATCTTTTCAAAAGACTGCAGCGTCTGCCGTATAAATTCTGCCAGAAGCCATACCGCTTCAAACTCTTCTCCCGCAATCTGAAGCCGTTCCTTTTTCAGTGCTTTCTCCCAGATATCGGTAACCTGCACACTCCCGCGTACACTGCCCATTCTTTTCGCATTTTTTCCATATGTCCACACTTCTTTATAATATGTCATTGCCAGCGGGATCTGATGATTCTCCGACCCGGTATCCAGTGTATCCGGTTCCTGCGTTTCTTCATTCAGAAAACTGATCTGGCAAATCTTCGAATTAATATCGTATCCTATGATACTTCCATGTGACATGAAGTATTCCTCCTTAAATTATCCGTAAGCATCGTGGGGCAAAAGACCTTAACTCCGTAATTTCATTTAATAAGCGACGAAAATGTCTTCCGCCAGCGCCAGTTCCGCAGCATATTCGGTCATGGCGATCTGCAATGCGTCTTCTTTCAATCCGACCATATCATTCAGCCTTCCGTAACGGCCGATCGGCTTCACCTGCTTTGGTTCATAGACATGTTTCTCCGTTACCGTAACTTCTCCATTTCCGGTTTCAGTAAAATAATACCGGAGCGATTCGTCTCCAAAGAGAATCCAGGTCTTAATATAAGTATCTTCATATGCAGGCGTTAATGCTTCCTGCTGATAATTCAGACTGTCGTTGCCATCTTTCCTGATCTGATAAGATACCGTCACTTTGCTGCCCGGTTTCGCATGATATTCGATCATCGTCTTGTCATAAAGCTGTACTTCTCTCAGCCAGGTTTCGGGATAGTTCAAATAGAATGAAAAGAAAACCTGCTTTTCACACATTTCTCTCAGAAACTCTCTCAGCATCGGCTCCAGTTCCTTGTGCACTTCCCGGCTGGAATAGTATTTCAGAAGAGCGATCTTACAGATGTCGGCCAGTTCCTCTTCCTTCCGGTATTCATTTGCAATAATCGTAAAAACGCATCCTTTTACCTGACGCCCGCATACCACATACTCGCGCGATACATAGGCCAGATATGCCTGTTTCAGGCGGAAATAGGTGCGGCCCTCATAATAATCCGCAAAAATTTCTTCTTCTCCGAACATCATTTCAGAGAAAAGCATCTGCGTGATGATACGCTCTGACAGTTTATAAGTGGTAATATCGTAATCTCTCGCCTTATGCCACAATTTCTTCATATCTTCCGTAGCGCCGCAATAGTATTCGGAAAGATACGTCAGTGTCACTTTATCATACTGATCTCGTTTAAAGAGTTCAAAGCATACATAACTCAGGAAATCGTCTTCCTCATATCCTTCTTCCCGGATCCGCATACTGCAGAGGCGGAAAATATCCGCTTCCTCAAACGCATCTATTCCATATTCACGGATACTCTTCCAGTTTAATTCTTCCTGTTCTCTCTTGTATCCACCATCGCCGTTTTCAAGCTGGTATTTGCGGAAAATTTCCATATAACGGCTTTCATAAAACAGCCGGATTGTATCATAGGGAATCGAATCCACATAATGCCTTCCTTCCTTGGACTCCCACACGATCCGAGAGTCTTTACTGTATAAGTAAACGATCGTTCCGGCAGGATTATAGGCCACTCTCTGTCCAATCGTCCCATCCGGTTCCAGAACCAGGATATACGCCATATTCTTCATAGGCGTTTTTACTTCGTAAGCATGACAGATATCGTACATCGCCTTCATCCGTTCCGGTGTCATATCACGCTCGGTGCAACAGCGTTTGTAAATGATCCGCAGCGCCTCATTGATTCTCCGCTGTTCCAGCTGCTCCCACGCAAAACGCTCCATCTGTTCACGATACGCTGCATACAATGGTCCTGTCTCATCCTGATAGGAAATCATATTCGCATACAGTACCGCCGCTTTTTTATAATTCAGATTATTTCCATGCATAAAATACAGATATACCGATTTCGGAAATTCTTTTTTGAGATGATCATCGTCGATCGTCATCATATAATACTCATACAGCTGCGCAATCTTAAGATCGGCTTCGACTGCTTTTTCATACCATTCAAAGCAATCCGGAGTCGTTCTGTTTCCGCGGATGAGCAATGTACAAATTGCAGTGAGAATCATGGTATCCGGATACATCGCATACACTTTTCGAAGGACCCGATCCAGATTCTTGTCGTAATTTCTCTGCTGCGTCGCAAGATTTGCCATATAAAGCGCAATGTCCTTGGTGAGTAATTTATATTTCACAGCGAAATTCAGGATCTGCACCTCAAAAGAGCCGAGCTTCTTCAGCGAAGTCGGATGTTCCAGGAAACAGCGGTATGCCTGCCAGTAAAGGATGATCTGATTCGCTCCGTTATAGTAGTGTCGTTCCAGAACGTGGAGTCTCTTGCTGTAATTCTTATATTCCGGATCGATCTCGACCAGCATACAGACAAGCTGCCATGATCTAGGCCGCTTCATATATGCTTTATTCAGTTCTTCCACCACTCGATTTACATGGCTTCCTGTCTTGCGGATCAAGGCTGTAAGATACAGGTAATATGCAGAAACGATTGCATCCTTTCCAATCCCGAAACGACTGTAATTATAGTCGTCCAGAATATCATTTGCCTCGCTGACCTCTCCGCAGAGCAGATGCATATGTGCATCGATCAGCGGATACACATCGCCTTCGCCCGTGTAGATATCCAGCTTCGAGAGCTTCTCTCTCGTATGTTCCGCCCATTCTTTTACCGGAATTCTTCCCGACATGCTGGCGAGAAACTCCTTCATCACCTCTGCAAAGATCATATCCGCATCTCTGTGGTCTTCCGCATGATCCTTGTGATCCGCCACCATGATCTCATAGGTCAGTGATTCATACGGACTCTCAAACACGATCTTTCCGTAATTGTTCCCGGCATGGGTCTTCTCCGGATGGATGATATAGCTGAAATCATACAGATTTCCGACAAAATCATCTGTCGAAAAATTGTCTCTTGCAATCTGGATAAACTTCCCGTCCACATGGACTCTCACCGGCATATATCCCCAGGTATTCTTTGTAAAATGAATGATCTCTTTCGTCGCTTCCTTCAGGTTACGGAACGTTCTCTGAGTCCTTCCCATTGTCAGGAAAATGCACTCTTTCTGCTTGATTCCCACCAGAAACTCTTCCATTGCCTGTTCGCCCAGCGACCATTTTCGCATATTATCATAAAGGGCGCGGATCCGCGGCTCTTCATACTTAATCACTTCATAGAAATCTCTGGAACGGAACAGTCTCTGAGCCTCTGTAAAATCCTGAAGTGCCAGTTTCTTAAAATCACGGGTATTCTGCACCTTTCCATAAGAAGTCATGATATATGGTTTCTCTATAATCACAGTGTATGTTACTTCAAATTCTCCGCCACTGCACACGATCGTAAATTTCCCTGATTCTACATGTCCCGGCTTCAGTCCCTTCCCGTCATATGTGAACCAGATTTCTACCGGATTCCCCTCAAATCCCTGTTCATCAAGATGTACACGAAAAGAAGAAGGATATACAAGTCCTCTGATATCTCCTTCTTTCCTGTTCTTCAGGGTAAAGCATCCGCGATACACTTCACCTTCTCCAATTGTCAGTACGAGATTCGTCTCCGGAAGTACAATATCCGGTCTGGCCATGCCAAAATCTCCCTTGGAAAATCGTTTAATTTTATTCTTCATGCTAAGCCACCTACTTCTTGCATTGCATTTTTTCAAAAAGGCATTATAATGAATTATAACATTATTCGACTTATCAGGCAACGCAAATCTGAAAAAACGTACTTCAGAAAAGGAGAACTATATTATGAATACAAAACCACAATTTCACGGCAGCGATCTGGAAGCGGTCGAGGCCTATTACCACATACCAAAAGAGCAGATCGTAAGCTTTGGAGCAAATGTCAACCCACTCGGACTTTCTTCCTACGTAAAAGAACAGCTCGCCGCGAATCTGGATGTCCTGTCCTCATACCCTGACCGGAATTACACCGAACTAAAGACTGCGATCAGCCAATATCTTGGCACACACGGTTCCTGTGATGCCAAAACTCCATCTCCGGAACATATCATCGTCGGAAATGGCTCCACGGAACTCATTTCACTTCTCATTCAGACTAGACGCCCCAAAAAAGCGCTGCTTCTCGGCCCTACCTATTCCGAATACAGCCGGGAGCTTACCCTTACAGAAAGCTCTCTTTCCTATTATAATTTAAAAGAAGAACTGGATTTCCATCTGGATATTCCGGATTTTTGCCGTACGATCCGGGAAAATGACTACGATCTTGTCATCATCTGCAACCCGAATAATCCGACCTCCTCCGCCCTCAGCAAGGAAGAGATCCGCACCATACTGGAAACTTGCCGCAGTGCCGGAAGCTTCCTCATGATCGATGAAACCTATGTCGAATTTGCTCCCGACATCAGTGAGATCACCGCCATGCAGCTCGTCCCGGACTATCCCGAACTAATGGTTCTGCGCGGCGTCTCCAAATTCTTTGCAGCCCCCGGACTGCGCCTGGGCTACGGTGCCACAAGCAACCACGATTTTCTCTCATCCCTGATCCAGATGCAGAACCCATGGAGCCTTAGCAGCATCGGCGCACTCGCCGGCAGGCTCATGCTCACCGACGAATCCTATATTTCCAGAACCCGCTCCCTGATCCTTAGCGAACGCGCCCGCATGCTGGAAACATTGGCAGGCAACAGCCACCTGAAAACCTACCCGGCCTACGCCAATTTCATCCTGGTCCGCCTGCTCACCCCCGGCCTCACCTCCCAGGAAGCCTTCGATCACCTCATCCGCCAGGGCCTCATGATACGCGACTGTTCCACCTTCGAACAGCTCAAAGGCGAATACATCCGCTTCTGCATCATGTCTCCCCAGGATAACATCCGACTCCTGAATGAACTGAACAACTATACACATACTTTAAAATGAAAGCTAAAATGATTCGCGCCTCCCAAAGGCGTCAAATCATTTTAATCCAATCAGTAGATCTTAGTCGACTCCCTCCCGTCTTGCCCCTACGAATTCCCGTCTTAAATCCCCAGGCCCCGGAGGAGACACAGGGATTGTATTGCGACTAGAACGAACAAAAAAGGCAGACTGTCCGCCCAAAAGGGCGAACAGCCTGCCGAATTTTGTCCGTTCTCCGGAGTGAGAAATCCCTGTGTCTCCTCCGGGGCCGTCCGATTTAAACAAACAAAATCAATGCAATAATCACCATATCTTCATCACCGGTATTCAGCAGCCCATGTCCGCTTCCATCTTTGCAGAAGGTTACGTCCCCTGTCTCCACCGGGTATTTTTCCCCATTATCTGTATAGACTCCGGATCCCTTTACGATATAGTAAGTCTCTGTCTCTCCGTGATGCTCATGGTATCCGATTTCGCATCCCGGTTTGAGAGTCACCTGTCCGAACAGCTTGCAGTACTCTCCCATTTCTTCTTTGCCAAGCAGCACTTCTTTCAGGATATAGCCTGCTCCTCCGGACATGTTTTCAATTTTGAGCGTCTCTCTTTCATTTGCTTTTGTCATCATTCTCACCTGCACTTTTATTTAATCTTCGCGATATCGATCAACGTAAGTTGCCGGATATCGGTATTTTCCAAACTGGTTACAAGCGCGTTTGCGGTATCCATCGCGGTAAGGACGTTGACACCGGTCTCGATCGCATTTCTACGGATCAAGAATCCGTCTCTGGAGCGATCTGCTCCCTGCGGAGGTGTATCAATAACCAGATCGATCTGATGTCCCAGGATCAGATCCATCAGGTTCGGAGATTCCTGCTCGATTTTCTTGATTGCGATTGCCTTGACACCATGCTCATTCAGATAATCTGCGGTTCCTCTTGTTGCGAAAATGCGGTAACCCAGTGCACGGAATCTGCGTCCGATCTCCACTGCCTCCGGTTTATCATCATCACGTACTGTCATGATCATATTCTTATATTTCGGAAGGTTGACACCTGCACCGAGGAATGCTTTATAAAGTGCTTCATTAAATGTCTTTGCAATACCAAGACACTCACCGGTGGACTTCATTTCCGGTCCGAGGCTGATGTCCGCGCCGCGGATCTTCTCAAAGGAGAATACCGGCATCTTGATCGCGATATAGTCCGCTTCTTTCTGAAGCCCCGGAGTATAGCCGAGTTCTTTGATCTTGTGTCCGATGATCACCTGGGTTGCAAGCGGTACGATCGGAATACCCGTCACCTTACTGATATACGGCACCGTACGGCTGGAACGAGGATTGACCTCAATAACATAGACTTCTTCGCCGCATACGATGAACTGAATGTTGATCATACCGATCACATGCAGCGCTTTGGCAAGTCGTTTTGTATATTCTTCAATTTTGCGTTTTGTCACTTCGGAAATGCTCTGTGCCGGGTAAACCGAAATACTGTCGCCGGAATGGATTCCTGCACGTTCAATATGTTCCATGATTCCCGGAATCAGGATATCCTCGCCGTCGCAGACCGCATCGACCTCGATCTCTTTTCCCTGGAGATATTTATCTACCAGGATCGGGTGATCCTGCGCGATCCGGTTGATGATACCGATGAATTCGTCGATATCGTGATCGTTGATTGCAATCTGCATGCCCTGTCCGCCAAGCACGTAGGAAGGACGAACCAATACCGGATAACCGAGACGATTTGCAACCTCTTTTGCTTCCTCTGCGGTAAATACGGTGTCTCCCTTCGGGCGCGGGATGTTGCACTGTGCCAGGATCTCGTCAAAGAGTTCTCTGTCTTCCGCGGCGTCTACATCTTCCGCAGCGGTTCCGAGGATCGGGACTCCCATCTTCATCAGGGATTCGGTCAGTTTGATCGCCGTCTGGCCACCGAACTGCACCACGGCTCCGTCCGGTTTTTCCAGATCCACAATACTCTCCACATCTTCCGGTGTGAGCGGTTCAAAATACAATTTATCTGCGATATCGAAGTCGGTACTTACCGTCTCCGGATTGTTATTTACAATAATCGTCTCATAGCCTTCTTTTGCAAATGCCCAGGTACAATGTACAGAACAGAAGTCAAATTCGATTCCCTGTCCGATTCGGATCGGTCCGGAACCAAGTACCAGAACTTTCTTCTTGCCACTGGTCTCTTCCACTTCATTCTGACTGCCGAATACGGAATAGTAATACGGTGTCTCTGCCGCGAATTCTGCCGCACAGGTATCGACCATCTTATAGGCTGCAACGATTCCGTTTTCATGGCGCATGTCATGGATCTGGCGCTCACTCTTTCCGGTCAGCCGCGCAATCACATTGTCCGGGAATTCGATTCGTTTTGCTTCTTTTAAAAGTTCCGGAGTAAGTTCCTGTGTCTTCAGTGCCTGTTCCATCTCTACCAGGATCGCGATCTTGTCGATAAACCATTTGTCGATCTTGGTGATGTTATGGATCTCATCGTAGCTGATTCCCTTGCGGATTGCTTCTGCAATCAGCCAGATACGGCGGTCATCTACGATCTCCAGTTTTTCCAGGATCTCCTCTCTGGAAAGTGCGGTGAAATCATAGGACATCAGACTATCCACATGCTGTTCCAGTGAGCGGATTGCCTTCATCAGGGCTCCCTCAAAGTTATCACAGATACTCATGACCTCTCCGGTCGCCTTCATCTGTGTGGTAAGGGTTCTCTTCGCACTGATGAATTTATCAAACGGAAGTCTCGGCATCTTGACTACGCAGTAATCCAGCATCGGCTCGAAACTTGCGTAAGTCTTCTTCGTAACTGCATTTTTGATCTCATCCAGCGTATATCCCAGCGCGATCTTGGCCGCAACCTTCGCAATCGGATAACCGGTCGCCTTGGAAGCCAGCGCGGAAGAACGGCTTACACGCGGATTTACTTCGATTACACAGTATTCAAAAGTCTCCGGATGAAGCGCGTACTGCACGTTACATCCGCCGGTGATATTCAGCTCGCTGATGATATTCAGCGCAGAGGTACGGAGCATCTGGTACTCCTTGTCTCCCAGAGTCTGGGACGGAGCGACTACGATACTGTCTCCGGTATGAACCCCCACCGGGTCAATATTTTCCATATTACATACGGTAATGCAGTTGCCCTTGCTGTCACGCATCACCTCATATTCGATTTCC
Source organism: Bariatricus sp. HCP28S3_D3 (assembly GCF_052065755.1). NCBI lineage: Bacteria > Bacillati > Bacillota > Clostridia > Lachnospirales > Lachnospiraceae > Bariatricus > Bariatricus sp. HCP28S3_D3. The sequence continues at coordinate 134,939 of NZ_JBQHTK010000005.1, forward strand.
TTCCAGCCTGCGATGCAGCGTTCGACCAGAACCTGTCCGACACGGGAAAGTCTCAGTCCGTTCGCCAGGATTTCTTCCAGTTCCACCACATTGTGTGCGATACCGCCGCCGCTTCCGCCGAGGGTGTATGCAGGACGAAGCACGACCGGATATCCAATCTTAGCCGCAAATGCAACACCGTCTTCCACATTTTCCACGACAAGGGACGCTGCTACCGGTTCCCCGATCTTCTCCATGGTGGCCTTGAATTCCAGACGGTCTTCCGCCTTTTTGATCGTCTCTGCTGTGGTACCGATCAGACGGACATTATGCTCTTTTAAGAAACCTGCCTCTTCCAGCTCCATCGCAAGATTCAGTCCGGCCTGTCCGCCCAGTGTAGGCAGGACGCTGTCCGGCTGTTCCTTCAGAATCAGTTGTTCTACCACTTCCGTTGTAAGCGGTTCAATATACACACGGTCCGCGATATCTTTATCTGTCATAATCGTTGCCGGGTTTGAATTCAGAAGGACAACTTCCAGCCCCTCTTCTTTCAGAGAACGGCAGGCCTGCGTTCCCGCATAGTCAAATTCCGCTGCCTGCCCGATGATGATCGGACCGGAACCGATCACTAATACTTTCTTAATATCCTGATTTCTTGGCATTATTTTGTTCCTCCCATCATCTTCATGAATCTGTCAAACAAATAGCCGGAGTCCTGCGGTCCCGGGCAGGCTTCCGGATGGAACTGCACCGTAAAAATGTTCTTACCGATATATGCCATTCCTTCATTCGTCTTGTCATTGACATTTTCAAATGCCGGAACTGCCACAGATGGATCCAGACTGTCCGCATCGACTGCATATCCGTGATTCTGTGACGAAATATAGACTCTTCCCGTCTCCAGATCCTTAACCGGATGATTTCCTCCGCGGTGTCCGTACTTTAATTTGTATGTTTTCGCACCATTAGCAAGCGCCATAAGCTGGTGTCCCAGACAGATCGCGAAAATCGGAATATCGGAATTATATAATTTTTTAACTTCTTCAATAATGGAGGTGCAATCCGCCGGGTCTCCCGGTCCGTTTGATAACATAATTCCGTCCGGATTGCTGGAAATGATCTCAGCAGCCGTCGTGTGAGCCGGATAGACCGTCACTTCACAGCCACGCTGATTTAAAGACTTTGCGATATTATTCTTAGCCCCGAAGTCCATGAGAGCAACCTTCGGGCCGTTTCCTTCAATTACATATTTTTCACTGCAGGTCACTTTGGAGACGACATCCCCTACTTTGTACGCGTGCAGCTTCGGAATGATCTCTTCCAGATCGTAATTCTCATTGGTAGTGATCATGCCGTTCATCGTTCCCTTTTCACGGAGAATCTTCGTCAGTGCTCTGGTATCAACTCCTGCAATTCCCGGAATATCCTGTTCTTTCAGAAAATCCTGAATCGTTCCTTCACATCTGAAATTGCTTGGCATTCTTGACAATTCTCTTACGATATAACCATCCGGCCACGCTTTTTTCGATTCCATATCCGGTGTGATCCCATAATTTCCAATCAATGGATATGTCATAACAACGGCCTGTCCGGCGTAAGAAGGGTCTGTAAGCACCTCTAAATATCCTGTCATTGAGGTATTAAATACTATCTCACTAATCATGTCTCTTGTCGACCCGATGCTCGTTCCTTCGAACACAGTTCCATCTTCTAAAATTAGAAACGCTTTCATATGTTCACCTTATCCCTTCATAGTATTTTACTTCATCAATCCTTAAAAGAAGGCACTCATGGAGTCTTTTCCTCAACCATGAGCGCCCACTTTCTCAAATTGTAAAAATTCTAACACATATGAGACCAGATTTCAACTACTAATTTACTTCTTCATCTGACTTATCGTTCTTATGTCCTTATTCCTCAATGTCCGGAAGTGCTGCGATCTCGGCAAGCCGCTCAACGATTGGAAGATGCTGTGTGCACTGTCTCTCACATTTTCTGCATCCGATGCATTCTGCCGCTTTCGCTTTCGGAATATCCCAATGATATGCAATTCTGGATGTAATTGCATCCTTCTTGCCGGTCAGTATGTACTGATTGTATGCATCCATCATCTTCGGAATTGGAATTTCCTTCGGGCATCCCTTACAGTAACTGCAGCCGGTACACAGGTTATTGAAAGAAAGACCTTCTGCCTCATACATGGCCGCGATTTCCTCTGCCGGACGTTCTTCCAGATTTTCGACTGCCTTCACAGCGTCATCCACATGTTCCTTCGTCGTGCATCCTGCCAGCGCAACCGTGATCTCCTTGTGGGAAGCCACAAACCGGAGCGCCGCCTGTGGAACCGTCAGATCCGTTCCCCTTGTCAGATAGGAAAAAGCATCCGGATTCTGCGGAATCAGACCGCCGCCGAGCGGATTCATGACAACCACACCCATTCCATTCTCATGAGCCGCTTTGATCCCGCTCTGGCGGAACCGGTAGTTGAGCGCATTGTAGCCGATCAGCATTCCCTTAAATTTCCCGGTCTCCACAACTTTCTCGATATCATTTCCCTGCATATGGGAAGAAAATACAATATTCCGGATCAGTCCCTCTGACTTCGCCTCTTCAAAGAAACCGTATAAAAGTTCCATGTGCTTCTCCCAGGACTCCAGGTTCAGCATGCACCACATATGATAGAAATCAATATAATCCGTCTTCAGCCGGTCTAAAGATGTCTCCAGTCTCCTCCGGAAATTATCCCGGCTTGCATCTTCGTTCAACGTTCCGAGATTTACCTTGGAAGTCACATACACGTCGCTTCGTTTCACCTGGGAAAGTGCGATTCCGGTAATGATCTCACTCTTGTCATGACAATAGGCAGGTGCCGTATCCCAGTAATTGATTCCCTTCTCAAATGCGTAGAGCGGAATCTCGGCACATTTTTCCAGACGTCCCGCCTTTACGTCCTCCTCATCGTACCGCATGGTTCCAAGCCCGACTGCCGAAACCTTCATATCCGTGTCTCCATACTGCTTATAATACATTTCTTGTTCCTCCTTTATGAATAATTCCAATAGATTGTAAGTTTATCCAGAAGCGGTTCCTCCACATAAGAATAATGAACTTCCCTGAGCCCATACATCCTGCCAAGATACGAAGCGCCTTCCTGAACCAGTTCTCCTGTGACCGCATCGTGTGCCTGTTCATACACGGCATCACTTACGAATTTAAAGATAACGCTCGCCTCACCCGCATCGATCGAATCATACATAGCTTCAAGCAGCGTATCCCGTTCATAGCTCTCATAAAACATCCCGTTCATGCGATAGTAATTCCACCGGTCCGGCCCACATTCGGGATAATCATATCCCTCTTTCAGAGTATGCGTTCGTAAAATCATATCCTCCGTACAGCAAAGATAATCGTAGGTCATCGCTCTGGAAGCGACCTGCTCCTCTTCCTGTTGAAACATAGGATCGCCCCACGTCGTATCCACGAAATACCATTCCCCCTCACAGCGTACCATGTTCCACGCATGATCCTCCGTATTTCCGTCCGCATCCGTCGTCGTTCCCGTAACATAGGCGCAGACGATTCCCAGCCGGTTCAGAAGATACTGCGTACTCCGTGCATATCCGGCGCAGACGGATTCCTTCCCCGCCAGTGCACTGTAGATATTTTGATTATCCGGCGCATCCAGATTATATTCCACGGTCTGGATCAGATATTCGTAAACCGACTTAATTTTCTCATAGTCGGATGCCGTCTCCTGAATCGCCGCCAGACATTCCCCGGCCGCAGCATCAATCTCCTGCTTTTTCCTCTCTTTCTCCTCGCCGGTACACAAATATTTCGGTGCAAAGTCCACATAGGCTTCCTGCAGAATCGTCTCTGAATACGAAGTCGACACTGCATTCCCGTCGCACCAGAAGATTTCCGGATGATCATTCAACACATGCAGGAAAACTGCATTTGCCAGTTCTCCCCCTGATGCATGAAGCGAAATATGTTCTTTTTCTTCCATCAGTCCCTGATAGATTTCCTTATATACCGTCTTCTCTTCCTCTGTCTCCAACAGTCCATAATAGAATCCGTCCGCCATTTCCTCTTCCGTGACACGCACTTCTTCAAACAGAGGAACATCATCCTTTCCCGATTCCGTGCTCAGAAATCCCACCACCTCAAAAGCATTCGGATTTCTCAGGAAATACGCAGCACTAAGACAGATCAGTCCAGCCGCAAAACAGAGAAATACAGTGACTGCTCCGAGACATCCTGATTTTTTCTTTCTTCTATTTCTTCTTCCCACAATCAGACTCCAATCAACAATGATTTCTTTCAAATTGTATCATAACCGGAAATTTTTCACAATATCGGGGAATCGGAATATATTATTCATAACAGCATCCTTGTGAGGTTTTCCATATGAATTTTCTCAAAACAATGCAGGAGAATTCGTCCTATCACGGCAAGCTTCAGGTGTCGGTCACTTCCCAGATCAATGCCCGCCCCATAGAAGATGCCACCATAGAGATCTCCTATTCCGGTGTCCCGGAAAATACCATTGAGAAGCTGACCACCAACTCGTCCGGTCAGACGGATACCATCGAACTTGCATCCCCTCCTCTCGAATACAGCCTGAACCCTTCCATCGAGGAACAACCCTATTCCGAATACACCCTGAACGTTTCCGCCCCTGGATACGAACCGGTCAGCATTTCCGGTGCCGAGATCCTTGCGGATGTCACAGCGCTCCAGAATGTACGCATGCGGCCCATCGAGCCGGAACAGCCGCCGGAGATCTTCGTGATTCCGGCCCATACACTCTACGGTGTCTATCCTCCCAAAATTCCCGAGGATGAGATCAAGCCGGTCAATGAAACCGGAGAAATCGTCCTGAGCCGCGTCGTAGTGCCGGAATTCATCGTCGTCCACGACGGTTCTCCCAGAGATTCCACTGCCAAAAACTACTACGTCAAGTATAAAGATTACATCAAAAATGTGGCATCCAGCGAAATCTATGCCACCTGGCCGGAAAATACGATCCGTGCAAATGTGCTCGCGATCATGTCCTTCACTCTGAACCGTGTCTATACGGAATGGTACCGGAATCACCACAAATTCGGGATAACCGGCAAGAAAAGGAGCTGCCGAAGCAGCTCCTTTATATAGAATTTCTTATTTATTACGTGTCTTGAATTTCGCAAATACACTCTGCAGGATGATGAAGAAGCATAACAGAGCAGAAAGCACAATACGTACCCACCAGCTTGAAAGTGTACCCTGTGTCGTAATAAGGCTTGAGATCGTACCTTTGATCAACACGCCGAACAAAGTACCGAACGGAGTACCTACACCACCGGAGAGAAGGGTTCCGCCGATAACAGATGCGGAGATGGCATCCATTTCCATACCTTTTGCCTGTTCAACGAAACCGGCACAGCTGTTAAGACATACAAGATATCCACCGATGCTGGCCAGAATTCCGTCCAGAATATATGCCTGAAATTTGATCTTCTTCACATTCAGCCCCATCATCAATGCACTCTGCTGATTTCCGCCGACCGCGTAGATCGAACGTCCGAATTTCGTAAATTTCATAATGATCATAATCGCGATCCAGATCAAGAGTGCGATCACGACCGTCGGATAGATATACGCCGGGAGAAAAACACCCTTTTTATTATAGGATCCAATCGGAAGATAGATTTTGAATTTCGCCCATTTCAGGAATACTTCATTCGTAATAGAAATCATATCCACGCTGACGATCGATGTCATACCACGTCCGAAGAACATACCTGCAAGGGTTACGATAAACGGCTGGATTTCAAGATAAGATACCAGAAATCCCTGTACGATACCGTAAGCAAGCCCGATCAGAAGTGCGATCACGATCGTTGTGTAAGCATTCAATCCGTATTTTTCCATAGAAACGGCTGTCACCATACATACGAGCGCAGTAACCGAACCTACGGAAATATCAATTCCACCTGAGATCATGACGATCGTAAGGCCCATGGATGTTACCAGAAGGCCCGCATCGGTAATGAACAGGTTCAAAAACATCTGCGGCTTCGCGAATCCTTTATCGGCAAACACGATCATACCTGCAACATACATAGCAACGAACAGCGCAACTGTAATAAAAAGAAGGAAACTATTTCCATTAAGCTGTTTTTTTAGCTGTTTGATCTTATTCATTAGTTAGCTCCTCCTTCCGCAGCTGCTTTGCTGACAGCTTTTTTTGTCTTAAATCCTGCGAGCCATTTCTTGAATACAGGGCTCTGAAGAATGACGATAATCACAACAACGACTGCCTTGTAGACCGGAAGCTGGTCCGCTTTTACATTCATTGCATAGAGTGTGGTCGTAAGAGCCTGGATCGTATAGGCACCGATCACAGATCCCATCAGGCTGAATTTACCGCCGCCAAGAGCATTGCCGCCAAGAGCGACTGCAAGAATGGCATCCATCTCATTATTCAGACCGATATTGTTACAGTCGGCAGAATAAATACGGCTTGAAGCAACCAGTCCGGCAACACCGGCAAGAACACCGCAGATCACGTATGTGAGGAACTTAATCAGTGTCGAGTTCAGACCAACCAATCTGGACGCGTTTCCGTTGATACCAACACTTTCAATATAAAGTCCGAGCGCAGTCTTCTTCAGAATAATCGTAACAACGATTACAACAAAGATGGCTACAAACACCGGCGTCGGAATCGGACATTTCGCAAAGTATCCGCCAAGTACTTTATAAGAATCGGTACGAACATATGTAATCTGTCCTGCTGTCACGAGCTGCGCAATACCACGTCCTGCCGTAAACAGGATCAGCGTTGCAATCATGGGCTGAATTCCCAGCTTCGCAACCAGAAAACCGTTAAATGCACCACAGGCTGCCGCTGCCAACAGACCAACCAACATACCAACCACAAGCGGAACGGCGTGTTCGGTAACGGACAGTTCGCCGCCGGTAAGAATCTGACAGCATACCGCACCGGTCACTGCCATGATCGCGCCAACACTGATATCCTGTCCGCCGGAAGCTGCCGTTACAAGGGTCATACCAACCGCCAGGATCACCAGTTCGGATGCACGGTTGATCACATCGATAACATACCCGAAGAGAACTCCATTATTTATGGAAACTTTAAAGAAACCGGGTGTTGTAATCACATTAACCAAAAGCACAGCTGCAAGACAAACCAGCGGCATGAACAGACGTGCTGACGTAATCTTTTTCAGATCAAACTTTGTATTACTCATTCTCGCCACCTCCTGCAATTGCTTTCATGATACCTTCCTGAGAAAGTTCATCACCGGAAAGTTCTCCGACTTTCTTGCCGTCGCGCAGGATCGCCATACGCGAACAGGTACGGAGCATTTCTTCCACTTCGGATGAGATAAAAGTAACCGCCATTCCTTCATCCGCAAGATCAAGAACCAGCTTCTGAATCTCGGTCTTTGTACCGATATCGATACCACGGGTCGGCTCATCCAGAATCAGATATTCCGGATTGGTGAGCAGCCAGCGTCCGATGATCGCCTTCTGCTGGTTACCACCGGAAAGACTCTTGATCGGAGTTTCACGGCTTGCTGTTTTGATCTGAAGCATTTCGATATATTTATCCGCAGCATCTTCCATTTCTTTCCGGCTGAGTGGTTTGAACAGACCACGTTTTGCCTGAAGGGCAATGATGATATTTTCACGCACAGACAGATCTGCAAGGATTCCTTCTTTCTTACGGTCTTCCGGCAGATACGCCATACCAAGCTTCATCGCATCAAGCGGCGTGTTAATCTTCGCTTCTTTTCCGTTCACCTTCAGCTTGCCTCCGTCCGCCTTATCCGCACCGTAGATCGCACGAACTAGTTCTGAACGGCCGGACCCGAGAAGTCCGGACAGACCGATGACTTCTCCTTTATGTATGGTAAGGTCAAATGGTTTAATCGTGCCTTTATGTTCAAGACCTTCCGCCTCGATGACAGGAATAAACTCTTTCAGCTGTCCGTGAGCGCTCTTAATATCCGCAAGATCATCGAAATCTTTACCCATCATCTTCGCTACAAGCATAACACGAGGAAGTTCTGCCACCGAATATTCCCCGACAAGTTCACCATTTCTCAAAACCGTGATCTTATCGCATACCGCATATACCTGTTCCAGAAAATGAGTGACAAATATGATGCCTACTCCGTCACTTCTCAGCTTTCTCATCAAAGTAAACAGCTTTTCTACTTCGTCATCATCCAGAGAAGATGTCGGTTCATCCAGAATCAAAACACGGCATTTCATATCAACTGCACGTGCAATTGCGATCATCTGCTGTCTGGCCAGAGAACACTCTTCCAGAAGCTGTGTCGCAGATGCATCTATATTCAGGCTCTCTAAAATCTCCGTTGCTTTTTTATTCATGGTTTTCCAGTCGATAAAACCGGCTTTTCTCGGTTCACGTCCGATAAATAAATTCTCTGCCACCGTCAGATTCGGACACAAGTTAACTTCCTGATACACGGTACTGATTCCGTGCTCCTGCGCTTCCTGCGGTGACCGGTTGATGATCGGGCTGTCGTTTCCCGCCATCTTAATCTCGCCGCTCTCAAAATCATGAACACCGGTAAGCACTTTAATTAATGTAGATTTTCCCGCACCGTTCTCGCCCATCAACGCATGAATCTCACCTTTTCGAAGTGTAAAATCCACGTGCTGAAGAGCTTTTACGCCGGGAAATGTTTTCGATATATCTTTCATAGTCAATACTACATTTTCATCCATATCGTCCCACCTGCTTTCTCTCTTTATATTACTGACAGAGGCGTAACAGTATACTCGGAAAGTGACCGATTATTCTACTACGCCTCTCTTTTATACTACGCTATGTATGCGTCATATTCTGTTTTTGATACGATGTACGAATACACGATCTCTTAGTAAGCACGTCCGTCTACAACTTCCTGTGTCACTTCTGTTACAGGATATTCACCTGCGAATTCGCCTTCAATTTTAACAGATTTCACATCAGAACCAAATGCAAAGATACCTTCATCAACATAAGCGATCTTTTCCAGTGTCTCGCCTGCTTCCAGTTTCTGGATAAGGCCTTCAACACGTGGTCCGTGAAGCGGGTTACACTCTACGTTACAAATGATATCGCCAGTAAGTGTCATCTCGATACCGGCTTTAACAGTGTCAAATGAGATAACAAGGATGTCGCCGTCCGGTCCTACTGTCTTACCTGCAGCTTTGATTGCATCGATTGCACCAAATGCTTCGTTATCGTTTTCGCAGTAAACAACGTTGATGTTATCATGCTGTTTCAGCATAGATTCCATAACTTCCTGTCCTTTAGCCTGTGTAAATTCACCGGTCTGCTGTGCTACGATGTTCCATCCGTATTTTTCAGCTGCTTCTTCAAGACCCTGTGTACGTCCGATCTGAGCAGAAGCACCGATTGTACCCTGGATATGAGCGATATTCAGTTCAGTAATACCTTTTGCGTCAGCGTAAGCTTTCAGCCATTCTGCCGCTTTCTGGCCTTCCAGTAAGAAGTTACCGCCAACGTATGATTCATATAAGCTGTCGTCAGATACATCTACCATACGGTCAACTGTGATAACCGGAATACCTGCATCCTTTGCTTCCTGAAGAACGGTGTCCCAACCGGTCTCTGTAACCGGTGCAAGTACGATGTAGTCAACTTCCTGCTGGATGAAGTTACGAATCGCTTTGATCTGGTTTTCCTGTTTCTGCTGAGCATCATCAAAAATCAGTTCGTATCCGTTTTCTTCTGAGAACGTTTCTTTCATAGATTCAGAGTTCGCCATACGCCAGTCAGATTCTGCACCAACCTGGGCGAAACCAACCGTGATCAGATCAGAACCGGAATCTTCTGTTGCCGCTGAATCTCCTCCGTCTTCAGTAGCAGCTTCCTTCTTTCCGCCACAGCCGATTGCCATCGTCATAACCATAGCTGCGCAAAGTAATACGCTCACGAGTTTTCTTTTCATAACAAAACCTCCTTTATTATTTTTGCATGTATCATTGCATGCATCTTATAGAATAAATTATATGTTTTTTATTCATAATCTCAATCAATATTCTTTTTTGAAAGGTTCAATTTTTTCATGTATTTAAAAATCAAGATGTTTGTTTTTAATTTTTTATGAAAATAGTTGGATTTTTTATGAAAGACTCGTCTTTATGATAATCGTTGCTTCCGTCTTCACTCCCAGTTCGCTTTCGATAAACAGTCCGTATTCTTTCCCATAATAATGCTGTATTCTCTGATTTACATTTGCCAGGCCAAAGCTCTTCGAAGTTCTCTCATCTGGATTTCTCCTGATATTCTCGCGGAGATGATCCAGTTCTTCCAGCGTCATCCCTTTTCCATTATCGATCACCTTGAAGATCAGCCGCTCTTCCTCACACCATCCCCGCACAAGAATGGTGCTCTTACCTCTTTTTTTCTTCACTCCGTGATAAAGTGCATTTTCCACAAGCGGCTGAAGCAGCAGTTTTGGAATCATGATATCCAGAGTCTCCGGTTCCATTTCGATTTGATACTCCATAATATCCTGATACCGGACCTGCTGAATTTTCAGATAACTCTCAATATGATTTTCCTCTTCTCTCACAGTGATAAAATCTTTCCCACTGCTAAGCGTGGAACGGAAGAAACCAGAAAGCGAGGTAACCATAGAAACAACCGCTTTGTATTGACGGTCTTCCGCAAGCCATACGATCGTATCCAACGTATTATACAGGAAATGCGGGTTAATCTGTTCCTGCAAAAGCTTCGTTTCCATCAGATAGAGATTCTTCTCTTTTTCTTTGATATCATCGACCAGGCCGCCTATTTCCTCCGTCATTTCGTTGAAGCTCCGGGTAAGCACAGCGATCTCATCCATATCATCCACCTTCGACTTGACCGTGAAATCACCTTCCGCAACCTTCTGCGTGAGATCGCACAGTTTGCGGATCGGAACTGTCACACTTTGAAGTGCCTTGATCGTAAAATACACTGAAGCGGAAATGGCCAGAATCGAAATTCCGATACAGAAACTGTACACACGTCTGTTCTGCTCTTCCTGCTCTTTTCTGACTTCATTTAGATTGGTTGTCTCGTTCTGAATATAACTGATAAAGCCTTCTTCGATAATGGATGTGAGCATGTAAATATTCTGATCCAGATAATCCATGTTTTCATCATACGTACCTTCTCCATTGATCATACGTTCCATCTCCACAACACGATACTCCAATGATTCCAGAATATTCTGCATTCGTCTCATCTGGCTTCTGCTAATTTCCACTGTTGCCAGATTCGACAATTCCATACACTTCTTCTTTGTTTCCCCAATATATTTAAGCGGATCGACAGTCACAGTTCCGTTGACCGTCATCTCTCCTTTTCCGAGCACCTCATAATCCTTTTTCCCGATCACGGCAAGATACATACTGTAATCCATGCGGTCTTTGAACTCCATACATTGATTGGCATAAGTAACATTATGTGTAATCTTTGAATAGGCCGTCGTCGCATTATTCAATGAAACGAGCGCATACATAAGGCAGAACAGCATCGGTACAAAGGCCGTGCCCGCAATCAGAAGCAGCCTCTGATTCAGTGATATTTTCTTTTGTTTTTGCATCTCTATTCCTTTCCACGGGCACGGTAATCTTTCGGCGAACATCCTTGTGTCTTCTTAAAGATATAACTGAAATAATGCGGATCTTTATATCCCACTTCGTATCCGATTTCAGAAGTCTTAAGCGCAGAACACATCAGGAGTTCTTTTGCCTTTTCCATTCTGGTCTCCGTCAGGAATTCCACGAATGTTTTGCCCGATTCTTTGCTGAAAACAGAACTGAAATAGCTTGGACTCATTCCCACACTGTCGGCAACGGAATTCAACGAGATTTCCTCTGACATGTAATGCTCCGAAATCATTTTCTCCGCCGCCTTGATGATGTCGGCATACCGCTTCTTACTGATCGAGTCACGCAATTCAATCGCCTGATTCAACATATATGTAATATACGACCTGATCTCAGACACAGAATTCATGTTCTGTATCGTGGATTTCAGTTTTTCTGTCTCCTGCTGATAATCATGATTTACTGCATCTATTTTTTCGCAAAAAGACATGATTACGATATAGATATCCATGATGATGTACTGACGCATAAGGGTAGACTGTAGTTTGTCTTCTTTCATACGGATAAAATATGTGTCCATGAATTCTTCCAGTTCTTCTTTTGTTCCGTTATTCAGGAATTTTTCAATCATTTCCCTTGATTTTCCCACATCTCCCAAGTCTTTTATTTGGAATTCATCATCCTTGTAAACATCCATTTTCTCGAATCCCGATAAGAACTGATTTGACTGTCTCGTGAATCGCTCCGCAAAAATCCGTTCTGCATCCCGGAAAGACTGCCCCAGATTTCGGATTCTTTCGACCGGTTTCCCGATTCCGCCAAAATATTCTACTTTTCTTTCATTTTTCATAATTTCTGCCAGACAGTCACAGAGATTCTTCTGTCTTTCTTCCATCTGCTCCTTACTCTCTGCCGTCAGCAGGAAGACCCAGCCGTCGATCCCCCTCTGAAAATAGTACGCGTATGAAATCTCATCCACCTTTGTTTCGATTTTCTCACAGATTTTCCAGATATGTTCTGACACAATATTCTCTTCCGGCGTAGAAAAAATCTTAAACAGAATAATACTATAGAACCCGGCACTCAGATCCATTCCGTACTTTTTCCCGTTTTTGACCGCTTCGCCGATGGATACTTCACCACGGATCACGTGGCTGAAGAAATTCTGCCTCTCCCGCTCCACATTTTCCTTCATATCTTCCTGATACTGTCGCAATATCTCTCTTTCTTCCCTGTCCTGTTCGATCTGTTTCGAAATCCGCCTCATAACCTCCAGTAATTGTTCGGAAGAAACCGGCTTCAGCAGATATTCTGTCACGCCGATCCGAATGGCTTCTTTCGCATATTCAAATTCATCGTAACCACTGAAGATCAGTATCTTAGTATCCGGGAGTTCCTGTTTGACCAGCCTGCTGAGTTCCAGTCCATCCATAAACGGCATCTTGATGTCGGTGAGCAGAATATCCGGCTTTTCTTTCAGAATCATAGGATACGCCAGTTCTCCATCACTCGCTTCACCGACAAGGCGGTATCCCTCCTTCTCCCAGTTTATACTTTTTACGATACCGTTTCGTATGACCATTTCATCTTCCACAAGAAATACTTTGATTCCCATACTGTGTTCCCCCTTATTTTTCCAACACCATGCCGTGCACTCTGCCTGAACCTAGATGATCATTTAATATTTTATCTATACATCTTACCATATAATGTATGATTTAACTATTGTTATCGAAAAGATTCGGGGCAAATTTGAACCGAATGGTTAGTTTCTCATCTGTAACGATAATTTTTTCTACTAATCTGTCAATGATCACTCGTTTCACCAGCCGATCTGCCCTGCAAAATACATCCTTCCAGGACGGCATGCAATCAGCGAAGGTATACCCTTCCTCTTTTTCCTCTTGCAGCTCCCTCAGTTTTTCCTGCAGCTTGGCTGTTGCTTCTCGCTCTATAGCTTTTCTCTCTTCAAGATCTATGATTGCATCTGCCAGAATCCCGATTTCCAGAGGATATTCTCCTCTCATAGCCTCCGGTACATGTTTTTTCATAGTATCGATATCGTCCTGTATTTTTTGAATCTCTCCCGCCTTTTGGCGGATCTTCGTCTGTACACTGCGAATAATTTTTTGATTCTGTTCATAAATCTTCGCTTTGATTTCATCCGGATTCATAACATCGTCCAGATAGTTTCCCACATACTGAAATACGATATTCTCGATTTTCTCAGCCGGCAAATGCATTTTACCCTCATGTACCCTCCCATCCGAAGCAAAAGGACACCGGTACAGCGGCGTTCGGCTGGTTCTCTTTTCTCCGGTCGCCTTGATCGTCCAATAATTATAACGGCTCCCGTTGGTCAGTTTCGCATCACAGTATCCGCAATGTATGACATCGATCAACGGCAGATTTCCGTCATTTCTCAGCATTGCCCTTTTTGCGCCGGATGGAATCCCATTTGGGAGGCATGGCCTTCGCCGTTCCCGTTTTTCCTGCACCTGATTCCATCTTACCTTATCAATGATCCTCAGTTCTTCATTTTCTTTCTCTGCGTAAATCCAGTCTTCCTGTCCCAGTCTGTGGTATCTGCCATTGTTTTTCTCACGTCTCTTGTATGCAACATACCCGCAATATACCGGATTCGTCAAAATACTTGTGACGGTCCCCGCTTTCCATACGTCGTTCGGTGCCAGCTTGCTGTAGGTTACATCCGCATTCAGGACCTGCGCTATCTTTCCGGAACCCAATTCTTTTCGATAAGAAAGATCGTAGATATAAGCGACCACATCCGCCTGTTCGGGAATAATAACCAGCTTATGCAACGCCCTTCCGTGTTTGGAAAGCTCTCCGGAAAGCTCCAGCTTATATCCATAGGGCGCCTTTCCGCCCATAAATCTGCCGTTTTTTACCAGTTTCTGCGCAGTATCCTTCACTCTTTGCCCCGTATCCGCACTTGATTTCTGCGCATTTCCGTACCGGAGGGCAAGCATCATCTGTCCCATAATGTCACTTCTGTCCGGTGAAATACATCCGTCCTTTGTCGTGTAAATGTCGACTCCGTACGATTTGAGCTGCATGATATAGGCTCCGATCTCCCACATCAGCCTTCCGATCCGATCATCCTTATAGACCACCAGAATGTCAAATTCCTGCATTTTCGCATCCTCGAGTACCTCGTATAAGATTGCCCTGTCTTTTACATGATTCCGATACCCGCTTTGGGCCCCTTCAAAATATTCTTTCACGTCAAGCTGCCAGTCTTCGTGTGCCAAAATATACTCCATGACAATTTCTCTTTGTATTTTCAGGTCTCCGTCCGGGTCCAGCTGATGGTTCGAACTGACACGCAGCAGCATCCTGACTTTTTTCATACTCTTTTTACTGTCCTTTCTTTCCAAAATTCTTTCTGAGACAGGCATTCCCGAATCATGATTTCCTTTACTTCTTTTAGAAGCTTCTCTCTTTCTTGCGTTTCCTTAGCGAATTCTATGACCACGTTCATATCTGTCGCCCTTATATTTTTTATAAATCATATGAAATGTATCCTGAAAATGTTACTTTTTATTTCCCCTATACAGAACCATTTTTACCGGCGGCACAAAACACGATCCTTTTCCTTTCCCACCCCGAATCAGTGACGGTTTCGGGGTACCGGAATCAGGGCTATGATTTTACGATCACCTCTTCCACCGCCTTCGATCACAAATGGATTCCGGAGCGGAACATTTACGATACGATCTCGGTGATCGTGGATGAACTCTTCGGGAATTATCTCTCCCGCCCGAATGTGCGTCAGCCGATCCTGACCCAGTACTGTGACGGAAGGCAGGTACAGTGCCCGAACTGGATGGTTCAGTGGGGAAGCATGGCTCTCGGAGAACAGGGCTACACTCCAATCGAGATCCTTCGCTATTATTACGGCGACAATATGTATATCAATACCGCTCAGGAGATCTCCGGAATACCGTCGTCCTGGCCCGGATACACACTGGGGATCGGATCATCCGGCGAGAAAGTGCGCCAGATGCAGGAACAGCTGAATGTGATCTCGGATGCTTATCCGGCGATTCCGAAAATTGCCGCAGACGGAATCTACGGCCCTGCCACTTCTGAAGCAGTCCGCGTATTCCAATCCGTTTTCGGCCTGCCCCAGACCGGCACCGTTGATTATCCGACCTGGTATAAAATATCAGAGATCTACGTCGGTGTGTCCCGGATTGCCGAACTGGTCTAGTTGCACCAATGCCACCTGCTTGTCATTTCTTATGCAAGAACAAACATTTTATCATTCACAATACTATATGCCACTGATATATCCACAATATGTTGATTATTTAACAATAATAATCTTTCTCACAATCACCCAGTTTTAACAGCAACTTCCAGTTTAAGACTTTCTTTTCTCCATATACTATCATCGTAACATCTAAAAAGAAGTTACAGCTAAAAATGAAAATGAAAAACATTACAAAAGGAGGAAATTGAAATGACAAGTCGTTCATCAAACAGAGCAGCCGTTCCGGAAGCCAAGGGCGCTCTTGACAAATTCAAGTACGAGGTTGCCAGCGAACTGGGAGTGCCGTTATCCGACGGATATAACGGAGACCTGACTTCTAGACAGAATGGTTCTGTCGGCGGATATATGGTTAAGAAAATGATCGAACAGCAGGAAAAACAGATGGCAGGTAAATAGCGCCAAAGCAATCGGGCGATAAAGCCGGGAAATATCCGCTCTCCTTTTCTAAGGGAAAGGAGAGGCGGATATTTTCTGATGTTCATCATAATCATCATAATCTTTTTAAAAAAACTATTGCATTTTGTTCAGAATTTGTTATAATAGTTTTGTTACTGCGAAGGAGTACTTGCTGGAATAGCTCAGTCGGTAGAGCACTTCACTCGTAATGAAGGGGTCGTCGGTTCAAGTCCGATTTCCAGCTTTATTTATCCAGTATCCTTATCAGTATTACCTAATAGAGCTTCCCTTATCATGGGGAAGTTCTTTTTTTATCCAACAGAAAACATCAAAAATAATGGGGCTAAAAATCGCCCCATTTCTACATTACAGTCATCCTCCAGATTCAGACATCACAACGTAGCCTCCAGATCCGCACTCGCACAATACTCTTCCAGATGATGCTTCAATTTCCAATGTTTCTCCATCTCCAGTGCCGGATCCTCATCCAAAATCCTATTTGCCGCATCATTTGCCATTTTCAGCACATCGGCATCCTGGAATACGTCTCCGATGCGGAAATCCATCAGCCCGCTCTGCCGGATTCCAAAAAGGTCGCCGGGGCCGCGCAGTTTCAGGTCTTCATTCGCAATATAAAACCCATCATTGGATTTGTTCAGAATCTCCAGACGTTTTTTCGTTTCTTTTGTTCTGGAACCGCTCATGAAGATGCAGTACGACTGGTGTTCGCCTCGTCCCACGCGGCCGCGGAGCTGGTGAAGCTGGGCCAGTCCGAATCGCTCGGCATTTTCTACCATCATGACCGTCGCGTTCGGCACATTGATTCCGACTTCAATAACCGTCGTGGAGACCAGAATCTGGATCTCATTGCGGCTGAACCGTTCCATGATCGAATCCTTCATCGTCTGTTTCATTTTACCGTGCAAAGCCTCCACACAGATACCATTTCCCATCTCTTCCTGCAGCATGGCAGCGTAATCCATGACATTCTCCGCTTCCATCGCCTCGCTCTCTTCCACCATCGGACAGATCACGTAGCATTGTCTTCCCGCAGCAACCTGCTTTTTCATAAACTGATAGGCCGTCTGACGGTAGCTGGTATCCACCACGCAATTCTTGATCGGGAGGCGGTTCGCGGGCAGTTCGTCGATGACCGAGATGTCCAGATCACCGTACAGAATGATGGCAAGGGTACGCGGAATCGGCGTGGCACTCATGACAAGTATATGCGGAATTCTCCCTTTTCCGGCAAGTGCCTCTCTCTGGCGGACACCGAACCGGTGCTGTTCATCCGTTACCACCAGCGCCAGATTCTGATACACCACCTTTTCCTGAATCAGCGCGTGCGTTCCGAGAATGATCTGTACTTCACCACCTGCAATCCGCTCGTACGCGAGACGTTTCTCCTTTGCCGTCATGGAGCCGGTCAGCAGTTCAGCTTTTAATGGGATATGATAAGTTTCAAACAATTCTGTCACCGACTCGTAATGCTGTTTTGCAAGCACCTCCGTCGGTGCCATCATGGCTCCCTGCATCCCGTTCAGTCCCGCGAGCATCAGCGCCAGCACCGCGACAATCGTTTTCCCGGATCCCACATCGCCCTGGATCAGGCGCGACATCACATAGGAGCCCGTCATTTCTGTTTCGATCTGTTCCCACACTTTTTTCTGCGCCCCTGTCAGTTCATAGGGAAGCGCCGCAAGAAATGCATCCGTCTGTGCTTTCTTCTCGATGGCAAATCCATTTTCCGCG
The DNA here is from genome assembly GCF_052065755.1 of Bariatricus sp. HCP28S3_D3. NCBI lineage: Bacteria > Bacillati > Bacillota > Clostridia > Lachnospirales > Lachnospiraceae > Bariatricus > Bariatricus sp. HCP28S3_D3. The sequence continues at coordinate 153,015 of NZ_JBQHTK010000005.1, forward strand.
CGTTCACTCTTCTCGCGAGTCTGCCTGAGTGCAAGAATAAACGTAAGAAATTCTTCAAATACCAGTCTCTGCCGTGCATGATAGAATTCCTGTTTATCCAATGGAAAATGAATTCCGTGCAGCGCATAATTATATTCAGCCAGATGATACCGCATTCTCACATCATTCGGGAGAAAATCGCGGCTCAGATCCAGATAATCCAGGGCCTGACGCACCGCTTTCGCAACCGCATTGCTGGTAATTCCGGCTGTGAGCGGATAGATCGGCTGCATCGTCCCCTGTTTGACCTCATAGTTCTCCGGTGGGCTGAAAATCTCAGGATGCTCCATGACAAGCTGACCTTTCTTATCGATCACACGCCCTCTGACGATAATCGGAGCACCGCTTTTCAATGTATTTTTCAGAAACGGCATCCGGAACCAGATTACCTTCAGCGTACCGGTCAGTTCCTTCACATAGGCTGTCGTCACCTGCATATTTCTACTTCCGCCCGTCTGGACTCTTCCGTAAATGACGCCTTTAACAGCCTGAACCTTTCCTTCTTCCAGCTCTCCCACACTGACGGGTTCTTCGTAGACATCATACCCGCGCGGATAATACCGCAGCAGATCACCGATTGTATATACGCCCATTTTCTGGAACAGTTTCTCCGTCTTTTCCCCTATTCCTTTCAGTTCACTGATTCTCGACTGCTCATTCATGCCAATAATCCCTTTTCTTATCAAAAAAATGGGAGCATTACACAACACTCCCATTCCAACTTTCAAATTCTACTCAACTGCCAGAACATAATAGTAGATCGGCTGACCGCCGCTGTGCACATCCACATCCATATCCGGATACAGTGCCTCAAGTTCAGCCGTGAATTTCTCAGCCTCTTCATCGGAAATATCTTCGCCGTAATAAAGGCTGATCAGTTCCGAATCTTCATCGACCAGCTGTGCGAGCATGTCCTTCGTCGTCGTCTCGATCGCAGTGCCGACAGCGAGGATTCCATGATCTCCGATTCCCATGATATCTCCTTCATGGATCTCTTTGTCATCAATGTGTGTATCACGAACCGCGTACGTTACCTGTCCGGTCTTCACATTCTTGATCTCTTCAAGCATAGCCTCTTCATTCTCGGCAGCGCTCAGCTCTGCATTATAATTAATCACAGCCGTGATTCCCTGCGGAACCGTCTTTGTCGGGATCACTACAATATGCTTGTCCGTGGTAAGATCCCGCGCCTGATTCGCTGCCATCACGATATTCTTATTATTCGGAAGAATAAAGATCGTATCGGCATTGACATGTTCAATCGCTGTCAACATATCATCCGTACTCGGATTCATGGTCTGGCCGCCCTCGATGATATAATCCACACCCAGCTCACGGAAGATCTCATTCAGACCTTCACCGATGGAAACTGCGATAAATCCAACCGGTTTGCGCGGTTCCTGTGCCGCTTTTTCCTTTGCTTCCTCAGCCTGTGCCTTTGCAAGCTTCTCGGCATCCTTGATAAGCTTCTCCTGATGTTCCTCACGCATATTGTCGATCTTCATTCTGGAGAGCTGTCCGAATGTCAGTGCTTTCTGAATCGCAAGTCCCGGATCATTCGTGTGTACGTGAATCTTGACAACATCATCGTCCGCCACACAGACAATGGAATCACCGATGGATTCCAGATAAGCCTTAAATCCGGCCTCGTCCTCGTCTGTAAATTCTTTTTCCAGCAAAATGATGAATTCGGTACAATATCCGAACTTGATCTCCGCCGTTGCATCAGCCGAAATCTTCGTCACATTAACTCCGCTTCCCGGTTCGATCGCTTTGTATTCGATCTCTTTTCCGAGGAATGCATCGTAAGCTCCGCGAATCACTTCCAGAAGTCCCTGTCCGCCGGAATCCACAACACCTGCTTCCTTCAGAACCGGCAGCATCTCCGGTGTCTTCTCAAGAACAACTTCCGCTTCTTTGATAACTTCCGGAATAAATATCTCCAGATCATCCGTCTCTTCGGCCATCTGTTCCGCCTTCTCCGCGATTCCTCTTGCCACGGTAAGGATCGTTCCTTCCTTCGGCTTCATGACCGCTTTGTAAGCAGTTTCCTTCGCACGAACCAGCGCTTTCGCAAGCGTCGGAACATCGATCTCCTTCTCATCACGGATCGCTTTCGTAAATCCACGGAGAAGCTGGGACAGGATAACACCGGAGTTACCTCTTGCTCCTCGTAATGATCCGGAAGAGATTGCCTTCGCAAGAGAGGCCATATCCGGCTTCTCCAGAGCAGTCACCTCTCTGGCAGCCGCCATGATCGTCAGAGACATATTCGTACCCGTATCTCCATCCGGTACCGGAAATACGTTCAGTTCATTGATAAATTCCTTCTTCGCCTCAATATTTTGCGCGCCTGCAAGAAACATCTTAGCAAGCATCTCCACATTGATAGTTTTCGTTGCCACGACAAGATCCTCCTTAATTAGTCGATTACCCGCACACCTTCGATATAGACATTGATCTTATCGACAGTCATTCCGGAAAACTCTTCTACTTTATATTTAACGTTGCTGATCAGGTTCTCTGTAACCGCAGAAATACTCACCCCGTAAGCTACGATCACGTGAAAATCCAGCGTGATACGGTTATCATCCGTAATGGAAACACGAATTCCCTTTGTCAGGCTCTCCTTCTTCAGAAGCTTTACAAGTCCGTCTTTCACATTCACCATTGCCATTCCAACGATTCCGAAGCACTCTACCGCAACAGAACCCGCATATTTTGCAATGACATCAAGGTCAACGGTAATAATACCTAAATCAGTACTCATACTACCTTTCATAATCTGTACCTCCAATTCTACGACTCCATATAGGCTTCTATTATTATACTCTATTCAGAACTATTTTACAAGAAAAAGAGAACCTAAGCTGTCAACACTCGGTTCTCTACTTGTCTGAGTATGCAAGATAATTTCAAAATAATCTTTCTCTCTTCCGTTCCAACTCAAATGATCTGCCGGATTCTTCTGCTTCAATCTGATAATTAAGCTCTTTCTACACGACCGGATTTCAAGCAGTTTGTACAAACATACATTTTCTTAACTCCGCCGTTCTCTGTCTTAACTCTTACAGATTTAACGTTAGATTTCCACATCTTAGATGATTTTCTATTAGAGTGACTTACGTTGTTTCCGAAGTGAACACTCTTTTCACAAATAGCACATTTAGCCATGATTGCACCTCCTACCGTTCAAATATGTCCAAATGCATGGACTCACAACAATGGTTATTTTATCAGATATTAGCGATAAATGCAAGAGAAAAAATACTATTTTTTGGATTTATTCGATTTCTTACCAGCCGTATCCGCGGCATAATACTCGCCATATCCTTTTTTCTTATAGTTTTTGCCGTAATATTTGCTGTAGTAACCCTTATTTTTTTTACGTTCTACTTTGTTCAGTACAACTCCAAGTATCGGAATACCCGTAAGTTCAAGTTTTCCCTTTACTTCCTGGGCGAGACGGTATTTGGTCTTGGATGACTCTACCACCAGGATCGCCCCATCGCATTCACGCGCAATGATCGCGGCGTCAATGACAAGCCCCAGAGGCGGGCAGTCGATAATGACATAATCATAGACCTTGCGTAACGAGTCAACCATACCCTGAAATCTCTTGGTCTCCAGAAGTTCTGTCGGATTCGGTGCAAGAGGTCCCGACATCAGCATATGCATTTTCGGAACATTTGTAGCTACAATTGCCTCTGCCAATGTACACTGTCCTGAAAGGAAATGCGACAATCCTTTGTCCACCTCACTTACTTTCAATCTGGATGCCATGGCGGATTTTCTCATATCTGCGTCCACCAGAATGACAGTCTTACCCATGTCTGCAATCGCTTCTGTCAATTCAATCGACACCGATGTTTTTCCTTCTCCAGGAAGACAACTGGTCATCATGATAACCTGTTTATCATCTCCGCAGAACTGCAGATTCGTACGGAGTGCCCTGATTTCTTCCCGGTTTGAATAGCTTTTCTGTTCAAGCGTTATATTCACTCTTTTCATCTGATCACCTGTTCTTCAATATATTTAATGGATTATTGAAAAATATCCTTTCTGCATATTGTTTTCCCATTTTTTTCGTAACATAAGAAGCACATTTCTTCAAATTGAGTTTCCGGTCACTCGTATTATGCGTATCCGACGCAATAAAATCAACCAGATCCTTCTTCATCAGATCCAGACAGAATATCTTAAGCTTCCATCCTTCTTCCCCCAGCACTGACCCTGCATTCAACTGAACCAATGCTCCCATGTCCTTCAGTTCCTGAATCTTTTCCATTTTCTGACAACAGAAATACCTCTCCACATGTGCGATGATCGGCTGATATCCATGAGTGATCAGCTCGTACACATAATTCCGAACCGTCGGGAACAGATCATTCATCGAAAACTCAACGAGCACATATCTGCTTCCGGCCATACTCGGTCTGATTCTGTTATCCATATGTTCTATGATCTGTTCATTCCGATAGTATTCACAGCCAAGGCTCATAGACACGCCCATATTATATGCGATATCGCGCAAATGCCGATATGAATAAATAACCCTTTTCATTGATGGTTCAAACATCTCCGGACGATAGTGCGGCGTAACGATAACATGCTTTATTCCCTGTCTTTTCATATCTTTCAGAATCTTCAGGGATTCTTCAACGGAATCCGGACCGTCATCAACTTTAGGGAGAATATGACAATGAATGTCAATCAAATTCATTTTTATACTCCTACAAGCAGAAAACTCTTCCTGCGGTCAGATGGTCCCACCACAAAGAAGAGTTTTTCTTCCAATCACATCATTAACCAATTAGTTTTCTTTCTTCTCAAGAGCTTTAGCTCCGGCTAATGCTGCAAGTCCGGCAACAGCAGCTACAGATGCTGCAGATGCACTTGTCTTAGGTGAGCTTGCTTCTGTAGTTGTTGTCTGCTCAACTTTTGCGCTTGGGCTCGGTGCAGCCAAAGCAGTCATACCAGCACATGCAACCATAGCTACTGTAAGGCCAAGAGATTTAACAAATTTTGATTTCATCGCTATCTACCTCCTTATTTTGATAGAAGATTGTGATACTAATTTAAATTGTATCCTTATCAGGCTATACTATAACACATTTAGTTGCTTTTGTAAAATATTTTCAATACATTTTTTTGTAAACTTTCGTTGTCAACAATATATTGGGCGTGTCCGTCCTTGTAAATAACCTCACCAGGTACTTCCATAGTCTGATCATCTATATGATATTCCTTCAGAGCAAGCATCTCTTCAGCAGTCATATTCGTTACCATATACGGCTCCATTTTTTGATAAAGGCTCATATACTGCGCCTGGCCTTCCATACCCTGTATCTTTTGGATAAGAGCATTCATAAATTGCTGCTGACGCTTCATTCTGTCCAGATTGCTGTCAAGCTCGTCAATATCCCTTGTACGAACATATTTTTCAACCAGCTTACCGTCCATCGTGATCGTAGCGCCCTTTACAAATGCAGGATCGATCGCCGTATAGTCTTCAGGAATTGTCATCTGAACTCCACCGATCGCATCAGCTATCTCACTCATCCCTTCAAGCGTAAGCGACAGGTAGGACTGAACATCCACTCCATAAAGGAGTTCCGATACTCTTTCTGCCGTAAGGCGGCAGCTCTGCTCCTCTCCGTCACCATATGCATACTGAAGTGCGATCTGCATGGGCTCTGTTCGCACTTTCACTCCGTCTACAGAATATACTTCCACATCAACCATAGAATCTCTGTTAATCTGTAAAATCTTCGCCTGTTTCGTTTCACGGTCTACGATCAACAGATTCAGGCTATCACTCTGCCCGTTTTCACCAGGTCTGCTTCCATCCACACCCTTGGCCTGCTTATCGATTCCCATAAATAAAATTGTCTGTATATTCGTATTCGGTCTGTATTCCACACCGTCAACTACAATTTTATCCGAATTTGTTGTTTCTTCCTGTGACTCTGATTCTGAGATTTTATTTTCTTTGCTGTTCTCATCTTTATCAGTAAAGAAAACAGTATACACTACTCCTCCAATCAGAATACAGCATAACACTGCAAGAACAGCAATAATCATATTTTTATTTTTCATCTGTCAATACAGCCTCCACCAGTAATCTATGATCGGGTTCAGCAGCGATACAGGTGCTCAGACTGATAATTCTGTCATTCGTCGTAACTTCCAACTGATCGTTGTACTTATTTCTCATATCTCTTGAATTTTTTAATGAATCCAGAAAAGCCTGACGATCCTCTTCTTCATCATAATGATAGTATTTCATCAAATGACGATCATCATAAACTACCGCCGCAAAAACTTTATATGTGAGAATATGATCCGGTGTATAGATGACAATTTCACTATGATTTTTCATATATTCATCGTCCAGATAATTACCCAGCTGATGGAACATTGTCTCTACGCCTTCGCCCATCTGATGACCGTAAATCACCGTATTAAAATCAGTAAAATCTTTCTTATTAAAAGCCTGTGTAAAGATTGCGCCTTCAGCAGCATACTTACCTTCCCAGGTGTGCGTTAAATAGTATTCTTCCTGCTCCTCATTCTGAACAACCGGATAATCAATATTCGTACCATCGATCTTGATCCATGCATGCACATCCGGATTCGTCTCCTGAAGCGATGCAAAATCAATCGGTATCACGACTTTCTCTTCTTCATCCGTTGTCTGATTCGTCGTATCAACCACTGCCTCTTTTCTAGCTTTCTCATAAGATTCTGCCGACTTTGCTGCAGACGCATAATACCAGATCAGATATCCTGCACATCCGATTGCCACCGCAAGGAGCAAAATAATCAGTATTTTTCTTCCTTTTTCTTTCATCTGTTAATGCCTCTTTTCCAGCGGGAGAGCTGCCAGAGTATTCAGATCCAGATACTTTCTGACATCTTCTTCGGTCTGAATCGTATCATTCATCAGGTAAATGATAACAATAATACCCATAGCGAGAACTGCACCCAGAATTCCGCCAAGTGCTGTGTTCTTCACCGTGCTCGGACTGGAAGGTTTCTCCGGAGTAACCGCTTCTTCTACAATCTTCGGCTTATCAGTATTCATAATGTATGCCACACGCTCCGCAGTCACTTCCGCCATAGCATTCGCGATCTCTTTGGCAAGATTCGGATCTTCATTCTCCACGGTCATCTTAAGAATACGGGTATCGGATGGATTCAGGGTCGTAATCATCTCTACCAGCTCTTCATATGTATAATCCAGATTCAGTTCATCAATGACTTCCTCAACCACCGGACGGCTCTTTGCCAGCACTTCAAAGTCTACCGTAAGCTGTGCACCCATCTGGATATCGGCAAGGGAAGTTACGCTTGTCGTCTTTGTCAAAATATAAATCTGAGAAGACGCGGAATACTTCGGTGTCAGGAGCATCTTCGTTCCACCGAAAGCAAGTCCTGCACCAATCACCATGCAAAGAATGATCGCCCAAGCCTTCTGCAGGAGCACCTGAAACAATTCCAGTAAATCAATCTCCATCTCATCATCCGGCTGGACCTTCTGCGGATTCATTACCCTAACATTTGTCCTTTGTACTTCTTCCTGTCTCAATTCACTCATAACACATACTCCTCTTCCTGTCATTTCTATCGGTTTGTGGCTTTTATCGTTTATCCATATCAGTAATTTGCACCATTTTGTTTCCAACTATAAATAATACTAAAAGTCTCCTAAGAAGTCAACAAATTTAGACAAATGATTCTTATCTGCGCCGTCTTTTTTTGCATACAACAATAAATATAGCGGCAGCAATCGCTGCCGCAGCCACAACAATACCGGAAAGTGAAAACGCATTTTGCGCTTTCTCTATTGTTTCTTTTTGAAATGTTAACGTATATGTTATCTCATGCGGCACACTCATCGCTGTCGTGTCCGCGATGACCTCCATCTTTCTGTCATACACATAAACAGGAATCTCAAATACCGAATTTCCGTCTTCATTGACCGGAAGATATTTCTCATCGTTCACAATCATATAATCATAATACTCGCTGCTCCACTGAATTCTGGCACAGGCAGTTCCGTCTTTTACTGTCATTTCAGCCGGGGAAGTGATAGCCGCTTTTCCCGTTCCGCCCTCCAGTTCCACCTCGATCGTGTAGGTACCGTCCTTTGCATCAATGGTCTCCGGCTGATCGGGAAGCTCTGCCGCTTCCTCTTTTTTCTGCATTTCCCGGACCAGTTTCTTCTTAGCGGCTTTCTCCAGTTCTTTTTCTTCGTCTGTCTGTGTTTCAGCCACCTCATATGTTTCTGTCATTGTTCTTCCTCTTTCCTATGTAGCTGTTCCAATATACGGTACTCGCTCTTTTCGAAGCTGACGGCTCCAATATCCGGATTCCCCCCTCTTCTATGGAAGCAGTTATGGGAGCAGTTCCCGCACCATTTTCTCATCAAAAGTCACCGACTCCAGATGATTCACCTCGATCTGATAGAGTGCGTTGGCTGCCAGATGCTCCGCCGCCTGCTCCAGATCACGGATACCGCTGGTATTCTTGTAAATATCCATAACCGCATCCAGTCCTTCCGGCGTCAGTACACATTCATTGTCATACATACCGATCCGCTTCATGACTTTCGGCAGTGCAAATCTTGAGAAAATAATCTTCTTCTCTTCCGGTGTATAATCCGGGATCTCGATCACCGCAAATCTGGACATCAAAGGTGCACTGATCTGATCCCTGTCATTAGCCGTCGCAATCGGATAAACGCCGACCGTCGGTATCATACATTCAATATAATTGTCCGTAAATCCCAGGTTATCAAGAAGCGTCAGGAGCACATCCGCCGGATTCCCGTTTCCTTTGCCGGAAGCCGCCTTGTCCAGCTCATTGATGATGAAGACCAGATTTGACTCTCCTGCCATGGCGAAGGCTTCCATGATGATTCCCGGCTTCGCATTTGCATAGATTCGAGAACTACCGGTGAGCTGCTCCGGATCATTGATGGAACTCATATCCAGCGTCGTCCACGGAAGTTTCAAAATCCTTGCAACCGCGTAAGCGATCTGGGACTTTCCGGTTCCGGCAGGTCCGATCAGCAGAAGTCCGTAAGCCGGAAGTGTGTGTGTCCGGTTGATCTGAATGATGGTCTCAATGATTCTCTGTTTCACGCGCTCCATTCCGTATAATTCTTCGTCCAGGATTCTGCGCGCCTCTTCCACATCAATGGCTTCAAAATAATTGCTCTTCCACTGTACGTTCATCATAATTGAAAGAGCTCTCTGTGCATGGCGGCGTTCCTCCTGGGAAACCTCATTGGAACGCGCGACTGCCAGATTTCTTCTCGCCCAGAGACGGATATTGTCGGGAAGCGTTCGCCCCGCACAGTTCATAAAATCCGTAATACTCTGGAGGCTGGTCAGCTTCATGCTGTCTCCCTCTTCCTCCTGATCTTCATCTTCCAGTTCCTCAGTCGGCGCGTTGCTGGAAAGGAGCCGTTCGATCATGAACTGAAGAAATCCGTCTTCCGCGGACAGCTTGCTTCCTCCGCCAAATGCGATTTCGCGGATCTTATACACCGCATATCCTTCCGCCGTATCGGCACCGGAGAGCCGGACACTGATATGATTTTCACCGAGCCATTTGATCAGGCTGACAAAACGCGCATCGATCTTCAGGATATCCGCCTGGACCGTCTGATTTTCTTCCTTCACTTCGAAGGCGGTGCGCTTGACCGGATTGATGAACATTCCGCACGTGTGGTGCTTCAACGCTCCTTTCGAATTATCCAGGATCAGAATTGGATTTTCCGGTGATGTCTCAGACACGTTCGTGCGAAAGATCGTATAGGTACACTCGGAAATTTGTGCCTTTTCCGGCGAATTCTTAAAGTCAAATACTGGCATAATAAGTTCCTCCCTGTTGTATGTATAATTGTTATCTGTATAATAAATGTTGTTTGATAACTAAATTTTCTACTGCAATACCTGCCTTACCGCTTCCACCAGCTTCTGAATCTCCACCGGTTTCGCTATGTGTCCGTTCATCCCGGCAGCTGCGGCGTTCCTCTTATCTTCTTCAAATGCATTGGCAGTCATGGCAACGACCGGTACTTCTGCAAGAGAATGATTCTCCAGATTCCGAATCGCTCTGGTCGCCTCATACCCGTTCATTACCGGCATCTGGACATCCATGAAAATGATATCATACGAATCCTCCAAAGAGGCTTTCACCTTCTCCACTGCGCGGGCACCGTTCTCGGCCGTATCCGTGCGGAATTTCATTTCCTGCAGCATATAGAGCGCGATCTCCCGGTTCAGTTCATTATCTTCCACGAGCAGCGCATGTATGCCTTCAAATTCGGCAGAAGCGCGGTCCGTTTCGATGCCAGAATCCTGTGTACAGGTATCTTCCTTTTCTGCCTCTTCCAGAACAAAACGGAGCGTATAACTCGTTCCTTCCCCTTTTTTGCTGTGGCATGTAATTTCACCATCCAGCATATCTACAAGCCGCTTCACAATCGGGAGTCCGAGTCCGGTGCCTTCGATTCCGGCAACCTCCTCCCCTTCTTCCCGCTCAAAGAGTTCGAACTGTTTTCTCTGGAATTTCTCGCTCATTCCGATCCCGTTGTCACAGATACGGATCTCATACACGGAAGATTTCTCTTCGACGCGCTCTTTCTGCGAAACAGAAAAAAGGGGATCAAGAATGAGGGCACCTGTTCCGTCCGGCGCATATTCAATTCCTTCAATGACGCCCCCATCGTCCATCATGAATTTCGACATATTCTGAAATTCATCGGGCCCAATCTCATAACCGTCTTCCACCAGTTTCTTCAAAATATCCGCCACCACAAGGTATTTATTGATCTGCGCTTCTATTCTTCTGGATGCTGCCCGCGCCGTATAGCGCGCCTGTTCTTTCTGTGTCTGTGCACTCAACTGACAGATATGATAGGCGGCACCGCCTATACCGATCAAACAAACGAAAAATACAAGCACAGTCCTGCTCCGGATCTTACGATATAATTTATGTTCTTTCATTTCAGCCAGCTCCTTACTCAAGCACATATATGCTCAAGACATTTTTTAAATTTTACCATATAGCAGGCATCAATTCCAGTTTTTTATTTCTTTTACCTTATCCTTCGGAAGCCCCTCCTCATTTTGGGAATCCTTCTATTTCTCCTTTGTTCCGTGCAGCATATTCAGCAGCACATAGATCACCAGAAGCAAAAGTACCGTTCCAACCAGTATCATATACATCATCGACTCACTGACCTGCGTGCCGAAGAAATACAGGTTGCAGTCAACCGAGTCTTTGATCGCCTCGATCACTTCAGATGGGAAATTCTGATTGCTCATCTCTTCAAATACACCCCTGAGCGCGTGATTGCGCAGAAGAGAAGTTCCGTAAGTTCCCGGAAGGAAGGAGATCACCTTCTGCAGTCCGTCCGAGAACTGGGAAATCGGCATATAGGCGCCGCACAGAAATCCATATCCCGCACTGACGATCGTACCAACTGCGGAAATCTGTCCCTGGCTGGATAGAAAATGATTGATGATGCTTGAAATCGCGGTTCCGAACATCACCAGAAGAAATACGTCCAGCAGAAGGAGCATCACATCCTTCACAGTCAGATACCATCCCACTTTGCGGATATACAAAAGGCACACCGCAGTTGCCGCATAACACACCAGAAGTGTGGAAATCAGTGTGGAAATATAGTATCCCAGTGCCAAAGTACTGCTTTTAACCGGTGAGATCGTAAGATCCCTTCTCGCACCGCTCACTTTATCCTGCACCATCAGCATATTGGAACAGAAAGCCACGGTCACACAGCAAACCGCAAGAAGCGATGAAGCCAGCTCTCCACCTACACAGCCGCCGATTAATTTATCAGATACGGATGCCCCTGCCGCCTCCAGCGACGAGCGGAAGGTATCCTCATACACACTGCTCAAAAAGGATGCATACAATACCAGCAAAATCATCGGTGTGATCAGCGAAGTAAAGAACATGCCTTTATCTTTAAAAAATAATTTTGTATCCCGTTTTACAAGCGCATATAATTCCCGCATCCTACACACCTCCCGCCAGTTTCTTTCCGGTCACGGTAAGGAACACATCATCCATTTTCCCTTTCGTGATCTCATAATCCTTGAATATCTCCGGATAGCGGAGGATCAGCTGTGTCGCTGCAGCCGTATTCGGTACCGATACGCGGTACGCATCCCGGATCGCCTCATACTTTGCACCGAGCATTTTGATTTCTTCTTCCTTCGCCCCGTAAATCGTAATAAAATCTCCGGTATACAGATTCTTCAGTTCCAGCGGCGTTCCCTTCGCCACGATCTTTCCATTGTCAAGAATGATGACATAGTCCGCATCCGCCGCCTCTTCCATGTAATGCGTGGTAAGGAAAACGGTCATCTTTTCATTCTTTCTCAGATCACTGATCACACTCCAGAGCGTATTTCTCGTCTGCGGATCTAGTCCCGTCGTCGGCTCATCCAGAATCAGGATCTTCGGCCTGTGGAGCAGCGCTCTCGCAATGTCGATCCGCCTTCTCTGACCACCGGACAATTTGCCCACCGTCCGCTTCAGAATGTCTTCAAAATCCAGAAGGCGCGCCAGCTCTTTCAGTCTCATCTTAAACGCTTCCCCGGTGATCCCGTAGAGCGCCGCCCGGCTCTCCAGATTTTCCCGCACACTGAGTGCCTTATCCAGAACCGAATTCTGAAACACCACGCCAAGCTCCCGCTTCACTGCATCCACATTCTGGTCCAGATCACTTCCGTCGATCACAATTTTCCCACTGTCTTTCGAAAGCTGACCACACATAATGTTGATCGTCGTCGATTTCCCCGCCCCGTTAATGCCGAGGAAAGCAAACAGCTCTCCCTCCTTCACACAAAAGCTCAGATCCCGAACCGCTTTCACCTCACCAAAACTCTTATTCAAATGCTTGATCTCAATAATATTTTCCATATTCTCTCTCCTTTGCGAAGCCGGATCTCTTTCATCCTTTTTCAATATTGTAAACGAAACAGGAATTTTGCGATAGAACGTAATTATACCGAAATGTGTCAATTATTTAGATTGTTTATTGTTCATATGGTACGAAGATTAGAATTCCATCATCTCTATTGCACATTGATGAACTTTCGTCTTTTTGTCATAATTGATGCCAACCAGCAAAATGTTTCCACTGTACTGCATCAATGATTCTGGATATTTCTTTTCCTTAATCTGTTTCAATGCTGTATCCACCGTTTTATTCCATTTGAGTTCCACCACCAGGGCCGGATAATCCATAACGTATTCCGGCTTTGGAATATACACAAAATCCGCAAATCCTCGCCCCGTCGGAAGTTCCCGAATTGGCTTAAAATAATACTGCATGGAACTCAAAAAAGCGATGGAAAGTACACTACTTAAAGCATTTTCATTATTATACTGTATGGCTGACGCATATTCATCATGAATCTTTTCTATGCCAGCAGCGACTTCTTCTGCTTCCATATCCAATGTAGCATTTAATAAGTTGACCGACTGCTGCTCAAACGCAATTAATTCATTCCACTTCTTTTTCTTTGTAGCAGAAATAAACTCCTGCCGGATTTCTTCATTTGGGATGTAAGCAGTTTTCTTCTTCTGGTCATATGCAAGATATCCAAGATGAATGAGCAGCGTCAGAACATCTTCTTTGTCAATAAAGCTGACCATATCGTTCTGAAAAAATGACGTATCCACCTCGATTGATGCGCCAGAGATCATTTCAATGATCGAAGTTTTCAATCCATCAAAATCCATGTCGATATAAGGCCTTATAGATTCAAATGTCCCTGTCTGGGACCAGTAACTTTGAAAATTGCCCCTGTCCATCACACTTATAACAGCTCTCGGATTATAAATATGCAGATCAGAAAGTAGATAGCCATCATACCAGCGCTCAACTCCTCTGAAATCCCTATTATACTTTTCGCACAGTTCCTTAACTTCCTCTTCTGTAAATCCAACATAAGGAGCAAGCACGCCTGCATCAAGCATCGTATATTCCTCAAAATTATTTAACGCTGACTGCGTTTTTACTTTTTTGATCGGCAGGATTCCTGTCAGATATGCAAGACTGATAAACTTTGTAGGCTCATTACCCTTAAACATACCTTTCAAAAAATCAATATACTGCTCCTGTATTTCTCTGTTATCCGCTTCATCACGAATGAGAACATCCCATTCATCAATGATGACTATGAATTTATTTCCTGTTGCAGTATAAATCTGTGACATTGCATCGGGAAGCGAACTCACCGAATCTGCAAGGATGCCCGGATACGCTGTTTTTAATTCCTCTATTGTACTTTTTTCAATAAATTCAACCACATGTTCCGGCCCATTAGCCGGAGCCAGACACCACTGAATGTCCAAATGGATCACATCATATTTATTCAAGTATTTTTCGAAAGAATCCATGCTGCTGATCTGTAAACCAGAAAACATTTCTTTCGAATCACAGCCCTTACTATAGTATGCTGTAAGCATATTAGCCGCAATTGATTTGCCAAAACGGCGCGGGCGGCTGTTGCAGATAAAAGCCTTCATGGTATCGATCGCTTTATTAGTGTATTCGATTAATCCGGTCTTATCTACATATATTTCGGAGTTCAGTGTGATCTGAAATGCACGATTATTCGGATTCAAGAATCTTCCCATTTGCCCATACTCCTTCCAAAAGTGTCATTCATTTTGATTGAATTGTACCATACGAAAGTAGCAAAAGCAATCCACACGCCCAAAAACTCGATGCATAACCTTTGGTAACGCTTACCGCTTTCACCCAGGCCTTTTATGGAAACGCCACCGGCGTTCTTTCCAATAAAGAAAAAAGCAGGCAAAATCTTCTTAATTCCGATTTTACCTGCTTTTCATCATTCTATAAATCTGAATACAATTCTTCCTGATAAAGCCCGTCGCTGATCAGTTTCTTGAAACTTTCCATAACCGCTTCTTTATCTTCCTTATATGTAACGCCAAACCATTTATCTTTGGTCTCCAACACCTTAACAGTATATTTTTCTCCACGGATCAGTCCACCGATCAGGGTCGGAAGTAAATACTCTGCTTTCAAAGGATTCTCCGGAACATCTTTCTCAAAGAAGGTGCGGAACTCTTCTTCCAGAACCTTAAGAAACACCGGTGCACATCCTTCCTCTGCCGGGAAGCCCCACATATTCATGGAAACATAAGACTCCGGATCAAGCTTCACTCCGTCAGCCGATGCACCGACAACTCCTGATTCATCAACCGTTTTCACGATATTGCCGGTTTCCACCACATCGATAACATGAGTATGACCCTCTTCCACTTTGCAGACACCTCGCGTCACACCGCCATTATCGGATAATGTATTTTTCAAAATGAATCCCGCCATGGCAATTGCATTGTCTGCATGATCTACTACCAGCCAGTCATGCATCTGACGGTACGCTTCTTTTCCATAATAATCGTCTGCATTGATCACCATGAACGGCTCATGGATCTCATCCTTCGCAGCTAGGACGGCCTGTCCGGTTCCCCACGGCTTGGTACGACCCGCAGGAACTTCAGCCGGAATATCGTTCAGATCCTGGAACGCATAGGCCACTTCAACGCCCTTCTTACCACATACAGCTTCAATACGATTTCCGATCCGCTCTCGGAAATCAGATTCGATATCCTTGCGGATGACAAAAATAATCTTGTTAAATCCGGCCTCAATCGCGTCATGAATCGAATAATCCATGATGATCTCGTCATGCAATCCGACAGGTTCCAACTGTTTGATTCCTCCACCGAAACGAGAACCGATACCGGCGGCCATGATTAATAATGTTGTCTTTTTCAAAATATTATTTCCTCCTGCACTCTTAATTCATCTCAACTAAATCTCAGACTCAAACGGGCTCTCCGCATCCGGATCATAATACTGTTCACAATCCGCCTGCCAGTCTTCATATTCATTTACTTCTGGCATTTGACAGAGCCTCATTTACACTAGAAATATCACCTACTCGAAAGAAATGAGTTCCGACGATCATTTGTAACCAAATCCTTACATCAAAATAATGTTAGCATAGGAAGAAGCAATTATCAATCTATTTCTCATATTTCTCGATCATGCAATGATATTCTTTACTCCTGGGCTCATAGCTTATTCCGTGTGGATTTTTTCAATGATGTTTGCAACTGATTCTCCATCCAGATTCAGCGTGGCTTCAAGGAGGCGTTCGGATTCTTTCTGAAAAGAAATATCATCATTTCTTTGAAGTCTTTATATTCTTGTACAGCGCCCACCAATACTAAAATTAGGAGACAATCTCTTCTATCGAACGAATGGTTTTGACATGTTGGTTTACGGATTACAACTTTTTTGGATATTCAGATTAATTTGCAAGCGCAATCTGAGCCTCATTCGTTGTCACTGTATTTCCGCTGCCATCTGTAATGACACAACGGTATTTCTGTCCAATACGGCTTTCTGTAATATTTACTTTTATCTGCTTCGTACGTGCACCTGTCATAGAAGAATTTTTCCACATATTGGATCCTTTATTACAGTACTGCCACTGGTACGTCAGTCCTTCGCCTTCTTGTAATCCCGACTCCAACCTATCAATTAGACTGCTCTCCCAAACAAAATGATTCAACAGAAGATCCTGCCATACCAGAGAATACAGATAATCTTCCGTTTCATTCTGTGGATGTATCGAAGTTGAAGGTTGTCGTGGTTGATAAGAACACCATCCGGGATGCCAGCAGATTTAAGATGACAAAATAATTTTCTACTACTTATAAAAAACTTCACCCGGCCAAGCAGTGCCGGGTGTTATTCGTATTATGATCGTTGATCCAACAATACCTACAATCATATATGCGGGACAAACGATAGTATTTTTGACAACATCTATTCCGGATATTTTTACTGATGCGGAACCAAGGAATAAGATAATTACGTAAGTACATGTAATATATGTATGGTGAGTTATCATTTTTTACAAAAGATCACCATTTCAAATCAAATGAAATTAGCTATGATTTATACTTTTGCCGAATTGTTTTGACATGTTAGTTTCCGGATTACACCTGTGTTAAATTTACTTCACCGTAGCAATAAATGCTCCGGCATCCTTTGTGATTGCGAAACCACAATCTGTTTTTTTCTTCACGAAATTATAAAAATCATGATACTTATCAACAATATATCGATTCTGATTTCCATGGCAAGACAGAATGTATGCAATTAAAGGCTCTGGCTTTGTTACCGTCAGGCTGTCTTCAAATTGCTGCCAGCTCACCTCTGAGAAATACTGTGATAACTGCGCCCCGCCATTATCTTTTCCAAATTTATCAAAGAGTACATCGGCAGATAAAATAATCCTATCATCGAACTCCCGCACCAATTTGCTGACCTCCTGCATGTGCCTGCTACTGTAGGTACTGCAAATCATTCTTCCACCAGGCTTCAATACACGTCGAATTTCAGAAAAAACCTTTTCTAAATCCTCGCAATAGAACAGCATATGATTGGCGATCACAACATCAAAGCTTCCGTCATCCGCATATATATGATGGGCATCCATCACCTGGCACTGAATGTCATGATTCAGCTCCGCCAGCTTTTTACCGGTTTCTCTGACGATACCATCGGAGATATCTGTTAATATTATAGAAGCATTATCTGGAATCAGATTCACATTCTGGGTCCAGAGTGATCCGTCACCGCACCCCAGCTCCAGTACCCTCTCGCCGGGCTTAATATCCGCCATCCGGTAAAGCCAGGGAAACCATCCCTCTTTGTTTTCAGAGTATGCACTATGCAGATGGATGCGTGCGGAAATATTGGAAGAATTAACATATTGTGTTTTTAGCTTCTGCTCTAATTCGTTCGCATTGGAAAGTCTCATCATTTCACTCCAGTTTACTTCCCTGCTTTCCAGAATCGCTTCTCTTGCTTCCTGAATTGATTTTTTCATCAGAATCATCTGTTCAATGTGCTCATCCAGCAAACTCGTCTGCATCTGTAAAGATTCCAGCCAAAAACCCTGGTCTGTTCCTCTGACTGTCAGCTCCTTAATATCAGAGAGAGGGAAGGAAAGATATTTCAAGAACAATATCTGCTGCAATTTTGCAAAATCATTATCCGTATAATATCTCGTTCCATTCTCTGCCACATAGGAGGGCTTCAGGATATTCTGATCATCATAATAGCGCAATGTTTTCTTCGTCACATGAGCCATTTCAGCAAACTTACCGCTGGCATAATAACCATCTTTTTTCATCTGTACCCTCCTTTCATTCCGTCAGTTTTTTACAGTTTTGCCTCTTCTAGGTATCTTCTCACTGCATCCTGCCATGTCGGCAAAGGCTCAAAACCGTTTTCAATCAGCTTGCTCTTATCCAGTCTGCTGTTTACCGGTCTCGCAGCTTTAGATAATCCATACTCTTCAGTAGAAACAGGCACCACTCTGGTCTTCAATCCATACTGCCGGTAGAACTCACAGCAGAAGTCGTACCAGCTAATGTAGCCGCCCTCATTCGTGGCGTGATAGTAGCCGTACTTCTCGGTCTCGCACATATCCACAAGTAGGCGTGCCAGGTCGAAGCAATAGGTAGGTGTGCCAATCTGATCATTGACCACCCGAACTTCATCATGGGTCTTGCCCACATTGATCATGGTCTTGATGAAGTTCTTACCGTTCAGGCCGAACACCCATGCGATACGGACGATGAAGTACTTCTCCAGCGTGTTCGCAACCGCCAACTCGCCTTCTAATTTGGTCTGACCATAGACGTTCAGCGGCTTATAGTCCTTGCAGTCCGGTTTCCAAGGCTCTGTTCCCTGACCATCGAACACATAGTCGGTGGACAGATAAAGCATCTTGCAATTCAGTTTCTTGCAGGTATCAGCAATGTTCTGGGTACCGCCTGCATTCACTTTTCTAACAGCTTCTACCTTATCGTCATCTTCTGCCATATCCACAGCAGTCCATGCAGCACAGTGGATCACCGCATCCGGTTTGACAGCTTCAATCACCTTGGAAACCGCATCTTTATCTGTGATGTCCAGCTTTACGTAGTCCATTCTGGTAACCGCGCTACCATCTGCGACACCTGCATAGGTATCTGCCATATCAGAACCGATGCCCTGATGACCTCTTTTATTCAATTCATTCATGACATCATGGCCCAGCTGACCATTAACGCCTGTTACAAAGAACTTCATATCAATTTCTCTCCGTGTAGTTCTTCTCAATCCAGTTGAGGTATTCTCCACTCGTGCATTCTTCAGTCCACTTTCTACCTTCTTCAGACAGGTACCAATCGATGGTCAGCACAATACCATCCTTGAACATGGTGGTCGGTCCCCAACCAAGCTCTTTATTTGCCTTTGCAGGATCAATTGCATATCTCTGATCATGTCCATGACGGTCACCAACATGTGTAATCAGACTTTCAGGTTTACCCAGCTTGTCCAAGATAATCTTTACGATTTCGATATTTGCTTTCTCATTGTGACCACCGAGGTTATAAACCTCACCAACACGGCCCTTTTCAATGACAGCGAGAATTCCGTAGCAGTGATCCTTTACATACAGCCAGTCACGGACATTCAGACCTTCGCCGTAAACCGGGAGCGACTTGTCATGAGTGGCATTGTGAATCATCAGGGGGATCAGCTTCTCCGGGAACTGATATGGTCCATAGTTATTGGAACAGCGGCTGATCGTCACAGGAAGACCGTAAGTACGGTGATATGCAAGTACTAACAGGTCCGCAGATGCCTTACTGGTGGAGTAAGGAGAACTTGTATGCAGAGGAGTATCTTCATGGAAGAACAGGTCGGGACGATCTAATGGAAGATCACCATAAACCTCATCTGTAGAAACCTGATGGTATCTCTCAATTCCATACTTACGGCAAGCATCCATTAATACTGCAGTACCAAGGATATTGGTCTCTAGGAAAATCTGAGGATTTGTGATGGAACGGTCAACATGAGATTCTGCTGCGAAGTTCACAACGATATCTGGCTTTTCCTCTTCAAAAATCTTCTCGATTGCCGCTCTGTCTCTGATGTCTGTTTTAAAGAACTTGTAGTTAGGGTTTTTCAGTTCTTCTTCAATGGTGGAAGGGTTTGCAGCATAAGTGCAGACATCCACATTCAGGACTCTATATTCAGGTCTTTCTGCCAGCAGAAGTTTGCAGAAGCAGTTTCCAATAAAACCAGTACCACCGGTTACTAAAATAGTCTTACTCATATCTCTATCTCCCATTAACAGTTCTCGTTGTAAATAAACTGATTATCAGAAGTATCAAGTGTTGGGCCAATCATGTCCTTTTCGCTTAATATCGGTTCAATACCATTCAGCAGACTGCCCCAATCTACATTGACCTCAGGTGCATCGTATCTCATGCCGCCCTCTGCTGGTTTGTTATAGACATTGTCACATTTGTAGCGGAACTCAACGTCATCTGTGAGTGTCAGAAATCCGTGTGCAAATCCACGAGGAATAAAGAACTGTCTGTGGTTCTCCGCTGATAATTCAACAGATACCCACTGTCCAAAGGTCGGACTGCCTTTACGAATATCTACAGCAACATCGATGACAGTACCTTTTGTGCAAGACACTAATTTTGCCTGTGCATAAGGCGGATTCTGCCAGTGAAGACCACGAAGGGTTCCTTTTTGCGCCGAGAAGCTCATATTGTCCCGGACAAATTCTGTGGTAATCCCTAGCGCTTTATATTTCGGCTTGTTATAGGTTTCTGTAAAATACCCACGGTGGTCACCGAAAACATCCGTCTCGATAATTAACACACCTGGAATTTTTGTCTCGATTGCTTTCATTACCCTCTTACCTTTCCTTCTGCTACAGCCTGCAGATGCTTTCCATATGGACTCTTCCCATAACGTGCAGCGGACTCCAGCAGTTTTTCTTTATCAATCCACTCATAACGGAATGCGATCTCCTCCGGCGCGGAAATCTTGATACCCTGTCTCTTTTCTACCATCTGGACAAAATCAGCTGCTTCCACAAGGCTATCCATTGTACCGGTATCGAGCCATGCAAAGCCACGACCAAGAAGCTGAACATCAAGACGACCTTCGTTCAGATACATCTCATTCAGCGTTGTGATTTCCAATTCTCCTCTTGCGCTAGGCTTCACTTCATTCGCCTTAGCACTTACACCTGCAGGATAGAAATACAGACCTGTTACAGCATAGTTGGATTTCGGATTGAGCGGCTTTTCTTCAATGCTGGTAGCCTGTCCATTCTCATCGAAAGCAACAACACCGAATCTCTCCGGGTCTGGAACGTAATAGCCAAACACGGTAGCACGGTTGTTTTCCTCAGCATCAACTACAGCTGCTTTCAAAATCTTACTGAAGCCATTACCATAGAAAATGTTGTCACCAAGAACCATTGCTCCAGCTTCTCCATTAAGGAACTCCTCGCCAAGGATAAATGCCTGTGCCAGTCCATCAGGACTTGGCTGAACCTTGTACGAAAGTTTGATGCCATACTGAGATCCATCTCCAAGTAGAGCCTCAAAACGAGGTGTGTCGGTAGGCGTAGAAATAATAAGAATATCCTTGATACCTGCAAGCATCAATGTGGACAGTGGATAATAGATCATCGGCTTATCGTAAACAGGCAGAAGCTGTTTACTGGTAACCATGGTGAGAGGATAAAGTCTGGTGCCGGAACCTCCAGCAAGAATGATACCTTTCATAGTGTTGATACTCCTTTATATATGTTGATTTCTAATGTACTCTTTCGTTACACTTACCACATATACATCATACGCTATGCCCCAAGATCACACTCAATACTTATTTTTCAAAAAATTATACAAAAATTTAGAAAGCCTTTTTCCTGCTTATAGTCATATCACACACATAACTACGGCAAGTATCAAACCAATTATACGAGAAAAGTAGAGTCCGGATTATCGGCAATGAGCTGGTAAGCTATGTAGGACTTCCCCAGCCCAGTGGGATGGACAATACAAGCCCTGTTGGCTTTTTTGAATGATTTGATGAGTGCCTTGTAGGCTTTCAGGTTATGGTCTAGGATTTGCATTTTTTTCCTCTTCACTACTCTTCTTCACTACTCTTCATCCCACTCAACTACAAAACAAAAAAACAAAACAACCCACACAACAAACAAAAGAAGACAAGAAACACAACCAAACACAACAATAAAAAAAGCGCGGGGATGGGTTTTTAGTTGTTTGGTGTGTGTTTTCTCCTTCTCTTCTTATCCGCTCTATTCTTCCACATCCCAACCTAACACCACAACAAAACAAAAATAAAACAACACAGAGAAGAGAAAACAATAAAAGAAGACAAGAAACAATACCAACAAAACCAATCAACTAGTTAAGCAAAAAATCGGGGTGTTTGGTTTCCGAGATAATTGGGAGTGGTACGTATCATTTATAAATCGTTATTCTGTACCCCCCCACAGCCCGTCCAGAAACTCCATTTTTAGGCATAAAATTAGCCCCTTTCTTTCATTGTGTCATTGAAAACTGAATAAAACTCACACATTTGAAAGATAGGGGCTATACTCCCGCCATCAGTTCCATCATTTTTTGAAATCCGAGAAGGTTTTTTGCCCTCTCTATATTATATCCAAGGCAAAAGAGCGCAAACTCCCCCGTGACCTTCCTAAGACCCCGCAGGA
>NZ_JBQHTK010000006.1:0-134274 GCF_052065755.1 Bariatricus sp. HCP28S3_D3
TTTGATGATGCATGCTCCGATGATTACGTTAACAGGAGTGTTTGGCCGTGAAGCTTTATCACTATATAAAACAGCAAAAGGTTTTTCATCAATTTTAGGGAACACTTCTTCAGCGAAAACTTTTGCCCAGGAATTTTCTAACGCTTTTTGCTCACGTGCAGTGAGGTTTAAAAAACTATCGAACAGAGGTTAAGATCGGAGACAATTGCATGATGGCTCCGAATGTGGCGATCTATACTGCCGGGCACCCAATCCATCCGGATACCAGAAATACGGCATACGAATACGGGATTGAGGTGAACATCGGAAATAATGTCTGGATCGGCGGAAATTCCGTGATTTGTCCGGGTGTCACAATCGGGGATAATGTCGTGATCGGAGCGGGAAGCGTGGTCACGAAAGACATTCCGGATTGGTCCGTTGCGGCCGGGAACCCGTGCAGAGTCATCCGAAAGATCACCGAAGCGGACAGAAAACTCTATTTCAAGGACAGAGAATTCGATGAGGAAGCCTGGGAGCAGGTCACCGGGCAGGAAAGATAATAAATTCAAATACGATTCGGCGTACTTGCTCCAAAGCGGCAATCTACTGATAATCCACTTTAACCAGGCATAGTCCGCAGGCCGGTGCCATAAATCCGGCTGCTTTGCGGCTGGCGGCATCCAGCACGTCGTTCATGTTTTCCGGCTGTCGCATTCCGAAACCCACTTCCAGAAGGGTTCCGGTCAGAATGCGGACCATGTTCTGGAGGAATCCGTCGCCGTGGTAAGTAAATATAATATAAGGTCCTTTCTGGACGATCTGAATAGAATCAACCGTGCGAACGGTTGATTTTTTAAATCTGGGATTTCCACAAAAGCTTTTGAAATTATGCTGACCGGTCAGATATGCGGCAGCCTTCTGCATGCTTCGAATATCCGGATTCCGGTCGAGTATATAGACATAGTTCCGGTCAAATACCGGCTTGGCAGGTCCGGCATAGCAGGTGTATTCATATGTTTTCCCGACAGCCATGTAGCGGCTGTGGAAGCGCGGTGATGCTTCATGGACTTCCAGTATACTGATGTCGGCGGGCAAATACTGATTCATGTATTTCCGAATCTGCGCAGTCGATAGATCCGTGTCCAATACAGCATTTGCGGTCATTTCTTTTGCGTGCACACCGGCATCGGTACGGCCTGCACCCGTTACTTCCACGGACGAGCCGGTCATTCTGGAAAGCACGGCTTCCAGCTTTCTCTGGATCGTTGCATCGGTATTGCCCTGACTCTGCCAGCCCGAATAGCGGGTCCCGTCGTAGGCTATGGTAAATTTATAATTCTGATTCATAAAAAATGTCTCCTATAACTTATTCTGAACAGACTAATTATACCAAAAAGAAGAATTTAGGAAAAGACTGTAAACCAAAGTTAATTGCAACAGTCTGGCAATAAGGAACGGAAGAAAGCTAAAATACGCAGTTCACAAATGGTATCAAAGCGTTTATAATCGTTTTGTATGATTACGAATGTGAGGTGTCCGAAATGGAAAAGAACTTGACAAACGGAAGCGTATTTAAAACGATCTTATCTTTTTCACTGCCCTTCCTGTTATCTTATTTTTTACAGACACTGTATGGAATGGCAGATTTATTTATCATAGGTCAATATAACGGTGTGGCCAGCACAACGGCGGTGTCCATCGGAAGCCAGGTCATGCATATGATCACAGTCATGATCGTAGGTCTTGCCATGGGCTCCACGGTCATGATCGGTAAAGCGGTCGGGGCCGGGAAGAGAGAGGAGGCGTCAATGGCGATCGGAAATACGATCACGCTCTTCATGGGAGTATCGGTGACACTCACCGTCATCCTGCTTCTTTTGGTCCGCTCGATTGTTGCGGTGATGTCCACGCCGGAAGAAGCGGTGCAGGGGACGATCCTCTATCTTACCATCTGCTTTATCGGGATCCCGTTCATCACAGCCTATAATATCATCAGTTCCATTTTCCGCGGGATGGGGGATTCCAGAAGCCCGATGTGCTTTGTGGCAGTCGCCTGTGTGGCAAATATCATTCTGGATTATCTGTTCATCGGTGGTCTGGGACTGGGACCGGCGGGAGCTGCACTTGGAACGACGATTTCCCAGACGATCAGTGTGATCGTATCCCTGTGTATCATTCGAAAGCGGCAGAGCGGTATTGTGATGAAGAAATCTTATTTTCGTCCGAAGAAACTGATCATGGAACAATTGCTTAAGATAGGAATTCCGGTTGCACTGCAGGACGGTTTCATACAGATTTCTTTCATCATTATAACGATCATCGTGAATCAGCGAGGGTTAAATGATGCGGCTGCGGTGGGAATTGTGGAGAAGATCATTGGCTTTTTGTTCCTGGTTCCATCTTCCATGCTGTCAACCGTTTCGGCACTGGCGGCACAGAATATCGGTGCCGGAAAACATGACCGCGCGAAGAAGACATTGTGGTATGCCATCACGATGTGTGTTTCCTTTGGACTTGCCACAGTGGTTGTCATGCAGTTTGCCGCGGGATGGTTTGTAGGACTATTTGCAACAGATACCGAGGTAATCCGTCTCGGCAGCGAATATATGCACGGCTATGTGTGGGACTGCGTATTTGCCGGAATTCATTTCTGTTTCAGCGGATATTTCTGCGCATATGGACGTTCATCCTTTTCGTTCCTGCACAATTCGATCTCGATCGTATGTGCCCGGGTTCCGCTTGCCTATCTGGCATCCAGGTATTTCCCGAATACGTTGCTCCCGATGGGGCTGGCAACAGCGACCGGATCCCTGGTGTCGGTTGTGATCTGTGTTGTGCTGTACCTGTGGATGCAAAGAAATGAAAATCTTACATAGCCAAATCGTTCTGAAAACTGATATAATGGATTTAATGAACCGTATGTTAAAAAACAATAATCATAAAGGAGGAAATACAAAATGAAAGTGTTATTGATCAATGGAAGCCCGCGCAAAGAAGGAAATACATTTATCGCATTAAACGAGATGAAACATGTGTTTGAGCAGGAGGGCATCGAAGCGGAGATCGTGCAGGTCGGAAATCAGGTCATCCGCGGCTGTGCAGCCTGCGGCGGATGTTCCAAATTAGGAAAATGTGTATTTGATGACTGTGTTAACGAAATTGCACCGAAGTTTGCAGAGTGTGACGGACTTGTGATCGGAAGCCCTGTTTATTATGCGTCTGCCAACGGGACCCTGATCTCGTTCCTGGATCGTCTGTTCTACAGCACTCCGTTCGACAAGACCATGAAAGTAGGAGCCAGTGTCGTGGCAGCCAGAAGAGGAGGGCTCTCCTCCACATTTGATGAGCTGAATAAGTATTTCACGATCAGCGGAATGCCGGTAGCATCCGGTCAGTACTGGAACAGCATTCACGGACGCCTGCCGGGAGAAGCAGCAGGAGATGCAGAAGGACTCCAGAGCATGAGGACACTGGCACGCAACATGAGCTTCCTTATGAAATCTATTGCACTCGGAAAAGAAAAGTATGGTCTGCCGGAGAAAGAAGCAAAGCAGGCTACGAATTTTATTCGTTAGTTACATGAAATTTAAGTTATAAAAAATCTATAAACTCTGTTGACAAACAATAATTAAGTGCTATAATAATTCAAAAATAAATAGTTTAAAAATAAAATATATTACTTCGAAAAAGAAGTAATATATTTTTGGAAACAATCTAAGCACTCAACGCAAAAGAGTGCTAACAAAAAGGAAGGCAGGTTATTTTTTATGAGATTAAAACCATTAGGAAACAGAGTTGTTTTGAAACATCAGGAAGCAGAAGAGAAGACACAATCTGGAATCATCCTGCCAGACAGTGCCAAGGAAAAACCACAGACAGCAGTTGTCATTGCAGTCGGCCCCGGGACAGACGGAAAAGAGATGCAGGTCAAGGAAGGAGACAGAGTCATCTGTACCCAGTATGCGGGAACCGAGATCAAGGTGGACGACGAAGAATATGTGATCGTATCACAGAATGATATCATTGCAATCGTTGAATAAGAAAAGAATAAAATCAGATTGAATTTGAGAAAGTAAGAAAGAAGGAATAAATCATGGCAAAGGATATTACATATGACATTGATGCAAGAAAGAAAATGGAGACAGGTGTCAATAAACTGGCAGACACCGTAAAAGTAACACTTGGACCAAAAGGAAGGAATGTGGTTCTGGATCAGTCCTACGGTACACCACTGATTACGAATGACGGTGTTACTATTGCGAAGGAGATTGAACTGGAAGATCGTTATGAGAACATGGGAGCACAGCTGGTCAAAGAAGTTGCTACCAAGACGAACGATATCGCAGGAGACGGAACTACGACCGCAACAGTTCTCGCTCAGGCTTTGGTGAATCAGGGAATGAAAAATATCGCAGCAGGAGCTAACCCGATCATCCTTAGAAAAGGAATGAAGAAAGCTTCCGACGTGGCTGTCTCTGTTCTGGAAGAAATGAGCCGCCCGGTAACCGGCAAAGAACACATTGCAAAAGTTGCCGCCATTTCCGCAGGAAATGAAGAAGTCGGTGAAATGATTGCAGATGCAATGGAAAAAGTCGGTGAGAACGGTGTGATCACCATCGAAGAATCCAAAACAATGCAGACGGACATCGATGTAGTAGAAGGTATGCAGTTTGATAACGGATACCTTTCCGGATATATGTGTGACGACAAGGAAAAGATGGTCTGCAATATGGAAAATCCTTACATCCTGATGACAGACCGTAAGATTTCCAATATTCAGGATATCCTTCCGATTCTTGAAAATATTATGAGAGAAGGAAGAGAGCTCTTGATTCTTGCAGAAGATGTAGAAGGAGAAGCCCTTACGACATTGATCGTAAACCGTCTCAGAGGAACACTTAAAGTGGTTGCTGTGAAAGCTCCTGGTTATGGTGATAACCGGAAAGAAATGCTGCAGGATATCGCGGCGCTTACCGGCGGACAGGTTATCATGGAAGACATCGGAATCCAGCTTAAGGACGCAACAATGGATATGTTAGGCCGTGCAAAATCTGTAAAGGTAACAAAAGAAAATACAACGATCGTAGACGGCGCCGGAAATAAAACAGATGTAGAAGCTAGAATCGAAAATCTGAAGAGACGGATGGCAGAGACTACATCCGATTTCGATAAAGAGAAACTGATGGATCGTATCGCAAAAATGGGCGGCGGTGTTGCAGTGATCCGTGTCGGAGCGGCAACAGAAACCGAGATGAAAGAAGCAAAATATCGTATGGAAGATGCCATGAATGCCACAAGGGCAGCGGTAGCAGAAGGAGTTATTTTCGGAGGCGGTTCCGCATACATTCATGCACAGAAAAAAGTGGATGAATTTGCGGCAACACTGACCGGTGATGAGAAGACCGGAGCAGAAATCATTGCAAAAGCTCTGGAAGCGCCACTCTATGCGATCGTTGACAATGCCGGACTGGAAGGTGCAGTTGTGATCAATAAAGTGAAAGAAAGTGAAGTAGGAATCGGATTCGATGCGGTTCACGAAACCTATGTAGATATGATGGAAGCAGGAATCATTGATCCTGTCAAAGTAACCAAGAATGCACTTGCCAATGCGGTTAGTGTAGCAGCAACCCTTCTTACAACAGAAGCAGCAGTAGCAGACATTAAGGAACCGGCTCCGGCAGCACAGCCGTCACCGGATATGTACTAATTACATATGTACGAATTGCATATGATATATCCCTCTCTAAAACAAGATACCCGTCCCGTTTGGCGGGATGTTCGTAAGACAGTTTTTGAAACACGGAAGAAGGTGCCTGAGCCAAGTACGCAGGCACCTGCTTGTTTTTTGCTGTTTACAATTAATTTATGCCCATTGAGTTGACTTTGCAATGCAAACAGCATATAATATGGATATAAAGAATTGCAAAGGAGTTGTTTTTATGGCCAGTACAAATTTTAGCGTCCGTATGGACAGCGAAATTAAAAAGCAGTGTGAAACCCTTTATGGGGAATTGGGCATGAATCTGACCACTGCAATCAATGTTTTCCTGCGGCAGTCCCTCCGGGTAGGTGGTTTCCCCTTTGAGGTTAGACTGGATCAGCCAAATAAGGAAACCATCGCCGCGATGCTGGAAGCGGAAAGAATTGCCAAGGATTCCAGTATCAAGCATTACTCCGATGTGGAAGAGGCGCTTCGGGAGCTCAAACGATGAATCGCGATATTGTTTGGACGACCCAGTTCAAAAAAGATTATAAACTGGCGCTGAAGCGTCATCTGGACATCGAACTGCTGGATAACATTATTCGAAGCTTGTCCCGTGGAGAAACGCTGCCGGAGAGAAATAAAGATCATGCGCTGACAGGGGATTGGAGTGGTCACAGAGAATGCCATATCCTGCCGGATTGGCTTCTGGTGTACCGCGTTGAGGATGATGTCCTGGTACTCACATTGGCCCGTACCGGAACACACAGTGATTTGTTTGGAAAATAGGTTGCGACAAATCGGGATTTGACGAGGTAGGATAAATGGTCGAGTTGTATAAACCCAGAGTTGAGGATTTATGGTTCAGGGAGAAGTTACTAAGTGATGAAGATACCATGTCTTATAACCACGCATGGGGTGGAACAATTCTTTTTCCGAAAGAAAAGTGGGGAAATTGGCATAATAGATGGGTGCTAAATCGCGATAACAGGCGATTTTATAGATACATTAAGGAGAATGAGACTTTTTTGGGGGAAGTTGCATATCACTTTGATGAAGAAAGACAAATATACATTGCAGATGTTATTGTATATGCTCCATACCGAGGAAAAGGATATGGAGGGCAGGCATTATTGCTATTGTGCAAAAACGCCAAATGTAATGGATTACATACACTCTTTGATGATATAGCAATTGATAACCCATCAATTACATTGTTTATGAAATGTGGATTTACGGAAGTGGTGCGAACAAGTGAATATGTTTTGGTAAAGAAAGAATTGGGATAGGTAAACTCCAGTTTGCAGGATTCTTTCAGCATCCTCTGAAAAGAGCGCACTTCTATACAGTTTTTCTCCGTATGTGCGTTCCGTTTTCCTGTATTTCCAAACAAGGATATATCCTTGCGTCACTTTGCGACTATCCTGCATATGAAAAACGGCGTGACCGCTTTCGTCACGCCGTTTTAACTGTCTTATGAACATCGCCCTTTAAGGGGCGGGTGTTTTGTTGTAAAAAGGTTTCAAAGTGTTTCCGTGATTAGAAATTGCTTAATGCAAAAACTGGTGGTAAACTGAATATATAGGAAACGTCATAAAGCAAAAGACGTCCGGCAGATCCTCCCGGAGATGCCGCGTGAAAGGAGATGAGAACTATGTCTGATATGATGGAATACAAATGCCCGGCCTGCGGCGGTGCCATGGAATTCGACAGTAAGTCGCAGAAGATGAAGTGCCCCTACTGCGATACCGAAATCGCGGTGGAAGAATTTCAGAAAATGCAGGAAAACAAACAGCAGACAGCTTCAGATGGGGTATATAGCGAGAATCAAAGTGGAAGTCAGGACAAAGTAGACTGGCAGGCGGCCAACGACAATCAGTGGGCAGAAGGTGAGACCGATGGAATGCGGGTCTATGTATGTGAGTCCTGCGGCGGTGAGATCATTGCAGAAGAGACAACGGGAGCGACCACCTGTCCGTATTGCGGGAACCGAGTTGTCATGAAGGGACAATTTACCGGTGATCAGAAGCCGGATTATGTCATTCCGTTTAAGAAAGATAAGAAAGCTGCAAAGGCGGCATATTACAGCCATCTGAAAGGCAAGCCGTTCCTTCCGAAGGTATTTAAGGATGAGAACCATATTGATGAGATCAAGGGCGTATACGTTCCGTTCTGGCTGTTTGATGCTGATACCAAGTCCCATTTTATGTATGATGCGAGAAATCTCCGTGTCTGGGAGAACGGCGACACCGAATATACGGAACATGAACATTATTTGGTAGAGCGCGGCGGCTCGGTCCGGTTCGAACGGATTCCGGCGGACGGTTCCGAGAAAATGGATGATACACTGATGGAATCCATTGAGCCATTTGATTTCTCCGAGGCGGTACCATTTACCCCGGCATATCTGGCGGGATTTGTGGCAGACCGCTACGATGTGGATATGGAAGAATGTTTGGAGCGTGCGAAAGAACGAATCACGAGCAGTGCGGAAACTGTTTTTGGAAATACTGTAACCGGATATCAGATGATTACGACGACAGGAAGCAATGTCAATATTTACAATGCAAAATATTTATATGCATTGTATCCGGTATGGATCCTTAATACAACATGGGAAGGAAAGAAATACACCTTCGCTATGAACGGACAGACCGGCAAGATGGTGGGTGATCTCCCGATGGATAAAAAAGCCTACTGGCGTTATGTGGCGACCCGAAGTGTGATCTTCGGAGTGATCATCAGTGTTTTGATGTGGATTTTCATGCTGTGATGGGAGGGGTGGACAAATGAAGAAACGATTTTTGGCAGTTATAATTACGATTCTTTTGGCAATGTCTGCGGTTCTTCCGGCATCAGCCGAGGGAGCGTATCTGAGGGAGGCACCGCTTGTGGCGGATCATGCTGACCTTTTAGATGACGATGAAGAGAGCAAATTAACAGAATTACTGGAAGAGATCAGCGAACGGCAGAGGTGTGATGTGGTCGTAGTCACGACGGATACATTGGAAGGCAAGAGTGCCATGGAGTATGCGGATGACTACTATGACTATAACGGATACGGATATGGCGAGGACCGTGACGGAATCCTGCTTCTCGTCAGCATGGAAGATCGTGACTACTGGATCAGTACCTGCGGCTTTGGAATTACAGCATTTACCGACGCGGGGATCGAATACATATCCGATGAATTTGTGCCGTATCTCAGTGATGGCGATTATGAGACAGCGTTTATAGAATATGCGTCACTCTGCGATAAATTTCTGACCCAGGCCTATGAAGAAGAGCCTTATGACGTGGGAAATATGCCGCGCAGATCCATGCCGATCTTCTGGATTTTCGGATCGTTTGTTGTCGGATTCATCATTGCGCTTATCATGGCAAGTGCGAAAAAATCAGCACTTAAGACGGTGCGCAGAAAACCGGAGGCCAGAGATTATGAGGTTCCGGGCAGCTTTTCACTGTCCCTGCAGAAAGACCGGCTTGTCAACCGGTTTGTGACGACTCGAAAAATTGAACGGCAAAGCAGCAGTTCCGGCGGAAGCAGCACCCACACCAGCTCTTCCGGTTCAACACATGGCGGTGGCGGCGGCAAATTCTGATATTTCATAACAATTCCATAACAAATTGCGTATGAACATTCAGAGCTTTTGGACGAATAGGAGTAAAGTAAAACCGGAGGGAACGTATCTGTTCTCTCCGGTGAACTATTGTAAACGATATTGTATTTAGAAGACTCCGGTAATGAAAATCTCAAGTCCGATGAAAATCAGGATGACACCGCCAAGAATGGTTGCTTTCCCGGAAAGCTTCGTTCCGGCACCTTTCCCGATTACCAGCCCTCCCATACAAATGATAAAAGTAACAACTGCGATGATGAATGCACAAATCGCAGCAGAAAGAAGATCATAATCCGCAATCGTGAATCCAACGGAAAGTGCGTCGATAGAAGTTGCAATTCCCTGAATCATCAGCGCGGCAAATCCCACACCCGGTTTCTCGCAAGGTTCTTCTTTACTGGTAAGTCCCTCATGCAGCATCGATCCCCCGATATATCCAAGAAGGATGAGTGCGATCCACGGGATGAATTTCTCAAAAGACTGAAAATATTCCACGATCGTATGAACACAAATCCATCCAATCATCGGCATAACTGCCTGAAAAATCGCGAAAACACCGGCAATCCGGCACATTTTTCTGGGTTTCATACAAGGTTCGTTCAATCCATTGGCAAGAGAGACAGAAAATGCATCCATGGCAAGTCCGACTCCCAGCAGAATACTGTTAAAAAAGAATACAAATCCAAGCACCATACATGATTCCTCCGTAATATAATGACTGCGCATTGGTAATAATAAAATGTGAAAATGTTAATTAAAAAATGAATAAAAACGGTCATAAAAAAACCAGATACGGTGAAAACCATACCTGGTGTCAGGACAAAAAAAACAGACTCCATGTATAGCTTCACAGTTACACATGAGTCTCGCAATTTAAAACAAGCCAGGCCAGACGGCCAGTATGTTGACTTGCTACACAAAGGATTTGCGCTCGCTACTCCCTCACAACAGTTGTGATTTTATCATGTGGTGAAAAGATTGTCAATCGGTATTGAGAAAAAATGTCATTTTATAAAAAAGAGACCTATCTTGAAGAATTATGGCATTTAAAAGGGGAACAATGATATCGTGTAAATAGCACGTAACAAGTACCCGATATATAATGATTATGAAACATTCTGTTATTGAACAATTCATCCTTCATAAACTCTATAATGTATCAAATTAATAAAGGAACATATAAAGACGTGTATGTTACAAGATTATCAAAATGTTAAAATATACACAATAATGACAAAATAATAACATAAAAATATATATAATATACAAAAAAGATATTTATTTTTCCTTAAATTGTGGTATCATAGTGTACAACGCTGTTGAATTACATAACAGCAATCGGAAAGGAGATTAGAATAGATATGAGATTAGATGGAAAAGTAGCAATCGTAACTGCAGCGACAAGAGGTATCGGACTGGCATGTGCACAGCGTCTGGCGCGCGAGGGCGCAGTCGTTTATATCGGCGCAAGAAATATGGAGAGGGCTGCTGAGCGTGCGGACGAGCTGAACAAGGAAGGCTGCAATGTTAAGACTGTTTATAATGATGCTTCCAAGAAGGAAACATATGCATCCATGGTGGAGGAAGTGATCAAGAATGAGGGCAAGATCGATATTCTGGTAAATAACTTCGGAACATCCAATCCGAAGAAGGATCTTGACATTAAGTCTACTGAATATGACGAGTATATTCGTACAATCGATATGAATCTTGCAAGTGTGTTCCTCAGTGCACAGGCAGTGATCCCACATATGGCAGCAAATGGCGGCGGAAGTATCATCAATATTTCTTCTGTAGGTGGCATCCGCCCGGATATTTCCCAGATTGCATACGGAACCAGCAAAGCAGCAATCAACTATCTGACCAAGCTGATTGCAACACAGTGTGCAAGAGACAATATCCGCTGCAACGCAGTGCTTCCGGGAATGACGGCAACCGAAGCTGTATCCGGAAATCTGACACCGGAATTCCAGGAATTTTTCCTGAAGCATACACCGATCCGCAGAATGGGTAAACCGGAAGAAATTGCAGGAACGGTACTGTATTTTGCAAGTGACGATGCAGCATACACAACGGGACAGATCGTGGATGTATCCGGAGGTTTCGGCATGCCGACACCGGTATTTGGCGACATGATTGAAATGAAGAACAGACGGTAGAATATGTAGTCGTATACAAATCGGTTAATTCATTGCAACTTAAATAAGTATAATCAGGCTGTGATACTTTGATGATTTTGATTCAATCAAGGTATTGCAGTCTTTTTTTGTGTGGTGAGTTTGGGGCCATTTGTTAACCATTTAATAGCATTTGGAGCCAGCTTAGCTCCATTTCCTCGATTCCAAAGCTCTGAATTTGAAAAAAGTATCGTGGCAGTTGATAAAAAATCGCAAAGTATCGTAAGCCTCCATTGTTTCTCATAGCATTTTCCAATAAAATGATATTAAACAAACCGGACTAAAGGAGGGAAAATATATTGAACACCTTACAGTTTGCCGATAATCTGACCAGGCTTCGGCGGGAGAAGAAGGTTACACAGGAAGAACTGGCGGATTTTATCGGGGTGACCAAGGCATCGGTTTCCAAATGGGAGACCAGGCAGAGTCTGCCGGATATTTTGATTCTTCCGCAGCTGGCGTCCTTTTTTAACGTGACGGTAGATGAACTTCTGGGCTATTCTCCGCAGTTAAGTAAAGAACAGATCCAGAAGCAGTACTACCGTCTGGCGGGAGAATTTGCATCCAGACCATTTGAAGATGTGATAAAGGAGAGTGAAGAACTGGTACGGAAATACTATTCCTGTTATTCTTTTTTATATCAGATCTGCCTTTTGTGGCTGAACCATTTTATGCTGGCCGGTGATGAAAAGCGGGGTCAGGAGATTTTGAAAAAAGCGGATCAGTTGTGCGGTCATATACTGGATGACTGCAAAGACATACGAATCTGTAATGAAACGGTCATGATTCGTGCCGTCATTCGGCTGATGCAGGGAAGGGTAAATGAAGTGATCGAGCAGTTGGAAGAATTGGATCAGACACAGCGGATGGAAAGGACGGCGGATTCTTTGCTGATACAGGCTTATCAGATGGCCGGAGAGAAAGAGAAGGCGATCCGGCGTACACAGGTCAGTATGTTCACTCATCTTATGTTACTGATTGACGGGGCGACGTTATATCTGGATATTCAGAAAGAAGAGATGGAGCTTTGCAGTGAGATCATACGAAGAACGGATGAAATCTGCAAACTCTTTGCTGTAGAACGTCTGGTTCCGAACTCTGCCGCACTCTTTCATCTGGAGGCCGCTATGGTGTATACCATGCATCATCATACGGAAGAAGCGCTGGAAAGAGTCAGACTGTATGGAACGGTCATCGACTGGATGTTGAAAGAAGAGAACCTGAAGCGGCACGGAGATGATTATTTTGACACCATTTCCAAATGGTATGACAGCTTCGATCTGGGAGGAAGAGCGCCCAGAGATAAGAAAACGATCCGCGACAGCGCAGTTCAGGGGCTTATGCATCCTGCGTTTGACGAAATCAGGGAACAGGAAATTTTTCGAAATACTATCCGAATATTGAAAGAAGAATAACATCCAAACAAGGAAGGAGAACCATTATGAATAATCTAAATGAAATGCTACCGTTTCTTATACCGCTTGTGATTGTCCAGTTCGGACTTCTGGGCTACACCATTTACCATATTCTTACACACAAGAACTATAAAAGAGGAAATCGGGCGATCTGGCTTGTCGTAACTATTATCGGAATGGAATTTATCGGTCCGGTGCTGTATTTCCTTCTGGGAAAAGAGGAGAGTTAGATGGATACACTGACAGTTTCGCACGTGAAAAAATCATTTGGTAGCCAGGAGATCATTCGCGATCTGAGTTTCCGGGTCCCGGAGCATTCGGTGTTCGGGTTTATCGGCGAGAATGGGGCCGGTAAAACGACGACTATGAAAATGATTCTGGGTCTGCTGCGGATGGACGGCGGGGAAATTCTGGTGGAGGGAGAGGCGGTGTGCTACGGGCAGACACGAACCAACCGGTATGTCGGCTATCTGCCGGATGTCCCGGAATATTATGGATTTATGACTCCGCGAGAATATTTGAGGCTCTGCGCTGAAGTGTCCGGGATCACCCGGAAAGAAGCGGACAAAAGAGCGGATGAACTGCTGGAGATGGTCGGACTGACGAAAGCTGATAAAAGGATACACGGATTTTCAAGAGGGATGAAGCAAAGGCTTGGGATTGCACAGGCACTGCTTGGAAAACCGAAGCTCTTGATCTGCGATGAGCCGACCTCTGCTCTGGACCCACTGGGGCGCAAGGAAATACTGGACATCCTGTCTGCCGTCAGAGAGAGCACGACTGTTTTGTTTTCCACGCATATCTTGTCTGATGTGGAGCGGATCTGCGATCAGATTGCGCTGCTTCATCATGGAGAAATTGCGCTGCAGGGAACCATGGACGACATTCATGCGATGCACAAAGGCGCCGGTTTCGAGATTGAATTTCACAGGAAAGAGGATCTGGAGGCATTTTCCGGATATTTTTCGGGAGGTGTGCCGGCAGGAAATATGCAACTGGATTTTCCGGACTGTGACAGACGGGATATGCTAAGAGCGCTGCACACCCTCGCAGAACGGGATATTCCGATCCAGCGCATCGAGCAGAAAGAACCGTCTCTGGAAGCATTATTTATGGAGGTGATCGGGAAATGAGCGCATTTACAGCATTTATAAAGAAAGAATTTCTCGGACTATTCCGGAGCGGGAAAGCGGTTATTCTTCTGCTGATCTCGGTTTTGTTCGGAATCATGAATCCGGCCATCGCCAAACTGACACCCTGGATGATGGAAAGCATGGCAGATAGTATGGCGGAAACCGGGCTTGTAGTGACCGCGGTGGAAGTGGATGCTATGACTTCATGGACACAATTTTACAAAAATGCACCCATGGCGCTGATCGTATTTCTCCTGATGTTTGCAGGAATCCTCACGTCTGAATATCAGAGCGGAACGCTGATCGGCATGGTGACAAAAGGAATTTCCAGATGGAAAATACTCGCCGCAAAAAAAATCATGGTTCTCATAGTCTGGACAGTTTTCTTTTGGCTGATGTACGGGATCACATTTGGATATAACCAGTATTTCTGGGATCAAAGCAAGATCGAACATCCGCTGTTTGCTGCAGGTTGCTTCTATATTTTAGGTGTGTGGCTGGTAAGCCTGATCTTCCTCAGTTCCGTACTTGCCCGGACAAACACGGCTGTACTGGGAATGACAGGTGGCGTTTTCCTCATTTCCTATCTTCTGGGAATGTATCACGGCATCAGCAAATATCTTCCCACCGAACTTCTCGGGGTTACGAATGTTTTAACGAAATCTGCAGAAATCAAAGATTACCAGGCATCACTCATTGTGATTACGTTTCTGATCCTGATTCAGACCATCGCAGCAGTGACCGGATTCAATAAAAAGGCACTGTAAAATGCTGGAAAGTCTAAAGAATTTGGTCATAATATTAAAAAACCCTAAAGTCCATTGACATTCGCATTTTAAATTTTATAATTAATTTCAGCGTTTATAATGGAGGATGCAAAAGAAGAGGTGGAATATGCGGGATTGGTTAAAAAAGGCGGGGCAGTTGCTGGTGAATATTCTGATTTCACCGATTACATTAGTACTTTCATTGATTATGGGGATCAACCTATTAAAGAACGAAATAAAGAAACGGAAAGACAGGGCATAGCATGAAAATGTTGTGCCTTTTATCTTGAAAAAAATTTAAGCTTTTGGCATTGCGAATACAACAGTTTACAAAAAACTGCTTTCTTTGTATAATAAAACCAACAGAAAAAGAGCAAAGGGCGCTCCTCGTGGCAAAAGGAACGTCCTTAAGGAGCGATAAATGATAGATAAAAAAGAATTTTTGGAAACATATAATCTGTCCGAGGAGGAGTTCCGGGAAGCGCAGATTTCATGGGAAGAGCTGACTGCGATCTACGAGGATTATCAGGGAATCGAGGGACATTTGCGCGATATCGGCAAAGATTTTGTGGACGATTATTTATATGATATTGAAAAAGCGGGAATCCATTCATACCGATACCGTACCAAGGAGCCGGGGCATCTTCTGGAGAAGATCATCCGGAAACGGAGAGAAAACATGGGGAAATTCTCCCGCCTGGACCGGACGAACTACCACAAGTTTATTACAGATCTGATTGGGATTCGGGTGTTTTTCCTGTACCGGGAAGATTGGGTGTATTTCCACAATTATTTGACCAGTGTGTTTGAAAATAAACCGGAGCAGTATGTTGAAAATCGAATTGAGGATTTTGATGACGACATCAATCATTATTATATCGCGGAACGCCCGAAAGTCTATAAGCGTTCCGGAGACACAAAGATTTATGACCGGAATCTGATCGAGATCCGGGCAGACGGGATTTACCGTTCACTCCACTATATTGTGAAATATAAAGGCTATTATGTAGAAATTCAGGGAAGAACGCTC
Source organism: Bariatricus sp. HCP28S3_D3 (assembly GCF_052065755.1). NCBI lineage: Bacteria > Bacillati > Bacillota > Clostridia > Lachnospirales > Lachnospiraceae > Bariatricus > Bariatricus sp. HCP28S3_D3. The sequence goes on from NZ_JBQHTK010000006.1 coordinate 15,826, forward strand.
TTCGAGGAAGGCTGGAGCGAGATCGACCATGACATTGTCTATCCTTATTATAAAGACGATGAGATGCTGACCGACTTCTCGAAACTTCTGAACCGGCTGTCGGGCATGGCGGATGAGATGAGTTCCTATTTCCGGCGCATGAAAGAGGAGCGGGAGGAGAAGGAATAGAAATAGAAATGGGAATGGGAGGGATAGGTGTGAAATGGAATTGAAGAAAATAGCCGTGATCCATACGGATTTTCCAGAGAAATTCGGGATTCCGAGGCAGAGTAATTTGGCGGACACGCGCGGAAGAATTGTTTTAGAAGAAGAATACCGAAGAGAAGAGGCGGTCCGGGGGCTGGAAGACTATTCATATCTTTGGCTGATATGGGAATTCTCCGAAGGAAAACGGGAAGAATGGAGTCCTACCGTACGTCCACCGCGGCTCGGAGGAAACTGCCGGATGGGAGTCTTTGCGACCAGATCACCTTTTCGCCCGAATCCCCTCGGGCTTTCCAGTGTGAAACTTGATCGAATTGAAGTAACAGAAAAGGAAGGTCCTGTTCTTTATGTGACCGGAGCCGATCTGCTTGACGGGACGCCGATTTACGATATCAAGCCTTATTTGCCATATGTGGACAGTCATCCGGAAGCGAAAAGCGGATTTGCCGGGAAAGTGCAGGACTATGCTCTTTCCGTGTGTGATGAAAATGGAGTGTTGGATGGAATCGGAGAAGAAGATAGAAAGGTGCTTTTTCAGATTCTTGAACAGGATCCGCGGCCATCTTATCAGAATGATCCGGAGCGGATCTATGGAATGGCTTACGCGGGGATGAATGTGAAGTTTCGTGTGGAGGGGGAGAAATTGTTTATCGTTGGGGTGGAAAGTGAGGACACCATATGAAATACTATATGGCACCACTGGAAGGAATCACGGGATACATTTACCGGAGAACATACCATGAATTGTTCGAACCGGCTGACAAATACTTCATTCCCTTTCTGACACCGAATCAGAAAGGGAAATTCAGTTCCAGGGAGCTGAATGATATTTTGCCGGAGCATAATAAAGGAATGTATACTGTTCCGCAGATTCTGACGAATCGGTCGGAAGAGTTTATTTTTTGTGCGCAGAAACTGGAGGAGGAATTCGGATATCAGGAAGTGAATCTTAATCTGGGTTGTCCGTCCAAAACAGTGGTATCCCGATACCGCGGATCGGGTTTCCTGATCAAAACGGATGACCTGGAACGCTTCCTGGATGAAATATTTGAAGCGCTGGATATGAGGATTTCCGTCAAGACCAGGATCGGAAAATGGGATGAGGAAGAGTTTGATGAACTGCTTCGGATCTACAATCGTTTTCCAATGGAAGAACTGATCGTTCATCCGAGGCTCCAACAGGATTATTATAAGAATACTCCGAATCTGGAAGCTTTCGAAAAAGCGACAGAAGAGAGCGCAAACCGGCTTTGTTATAACGGCGATATTTTTACGGTTGAAGATTATGCAAAATGGAAAGAACGATTTCCGCGGACGGAAATGCTTATGATGGGGCGGGGGATTTTAAGGAATCCCGGACTGATCGGAATGATAAAAGGTAAAGGGGCTCCGGAAAAAGAAAGAATTCATGAGTTTCACGACCGCCTTTTGAAAGAATATATAGAAGTGAACTCCGGGGATACGCCGGTTCTATTTAAAATGAAAGAACTCTGGGCATACATGGGAGAAATGTTTCCGGATTCCGGTAAATATCTGAAAAAAATAAAAAAGGCACAGAAGGTGGAGATTTATGAGAAGGCTGTAGACGAATTGTTTCTGGCGTGCGATATGAAGATCTGAGAAAAGAAAACATGAGTTGAGAAATTCTGAGATAAGGAAATATGAAATAAGAAATTCTTTGTGTATGGGAAGAGTTTATGATATGATAGTCCTGATTGTGAAATTTAAAGAATAAAAGTGAGGTGTCACAAATGGATAAATACTTAGAAGAAGTGGAGAAGAAGGCGGCGATTCTGATCGATGCGCTTCCGTATATCCGCGATTTCAGCCAGAAAATTATCGTGATCGAATACGGCTGCAGCGAGTGGCTGAGCGGGATGGAAGAACAGCAGTTGATGAAGGACATCGTTCTTCTTAAAAGCGTAGGCATGTATCCGGTCGTTGTGCATGACACGCGAATGGGAATGGACAAGTTCCGTGAGAACAAGCGGATCGCAAAGCTCTTGGAACTCTGTGGAGTGAAGGCAATCGGCGTTTGCGGAATCGACGTGCAGACGTTACATATGATTCTGGATAACGATTACATTCCGGTCATCGTTCCGAATGATATTGATAATGAATCCGAGTATATTGACCCGAAGGAGACGGCATTGGAAATTGCAGTCCGGCTTGGGGCAGATAAGCTGATCTATCTTTCTAAATATCCCGGAATCTATATAGATGAAAGCCACAAGGAGGTCTATCCGCGCCTTACCGTGCCGGCAGTGCGTTCGCTGGAAAAAGAAAGAAATTTCCCGGAGGGACTCAGGAAAATTCTGGACTTTGCATTGCTTGCGACAGAACAGGGAGTTAACCGGGTACATATGCTGGACGGCAGGATCCGCCATGTGCTTCTTCTGGAATTTTTCAGCGTTGCAGGTGCGGGAACGATCATCATCAAAGATGAAAACAAACTCTATGATCACGAGCTGAAGAATAAGAATATCATTGAGTATAAAGAAAAAGAGTAACTGGATCGTTACGGGAAAAAATAGAATCTAAAGGATACACAAGGTAACTAATCATGAAGAAAATGAGTTTGAAAAATATTACAATGCTGTTTCTGACGGCATTTATCTGGGGCGTCGCGTTCGTGGCGCAGAGCGTGGGGATGAATTACATCGGGCCATTCACGTTCAGCTGCGTGCGGTCGATCCTGGGAGGAATCGTGCTGATTCCGTGCATCTGGTTTCTGGATCGTTTGAAAATGAAAGAAGAAGGGGTAACGGAAAAGCGCACGATGTCAGAAAAAGAGAAGAAGACCCTTCTCATAGGAGGAATTTGCTGTGGGATTGCGTTGTGTGTGGCATCCAATCTGCAGCAGTTTGGTGTGAAATACACGACCGTCGGAAAGGCAGGTTTTATCACCGCATTATACATCGTGCTGGTGCCGATCTTTGGAATTTTCCTGAAGAAGAAAGTAGGAGTGAAGGTGTGGATCAGCGTGGCAATCTCAGTCGTGGGACTGTACCTGCTCTGCATGACCGAGAAACTTTCTATCAGCAAAGGTGATTTTCTGGTACTTCTATGTGCCATTGTATTTTCCATCCATATCCTGGTGATCGATCATTTCTCACCGCTGGTGGACGGCGTGCGTATGTCCTGCATCCAGTTCTGGATTACGGGAATTCTCTCCGCGATCCCGATGTTTCTCTTTGAAAAGCCATCACTGTCCGCCATTTTTGCGGCTGCGGTTCCGCTGCTTTATGCAGGTGTGATGTCCAGTGGAGTTGCCTATACACTTCAGATCGTGGCCCAGAAAGATGCGGACCCGACGGTGGCTTCCCTGATCCTGAGTCTTGAATCCGTGTTCTCCGTGCTGGCCGGATGGGTGGTACTCGGACAGGTGATGAGCATGCGAGAAATCTGCGGATGCGTGCTGATGTTTGCCGCTATCATACTTGCACAGCTTCCGGAAAGAAAAACAGTTCAGCCGTAAGGATGAATCGGTGACTGGAAAGAGAACCAGGAAAGAAATAGAACTTCCATTTTAAAAACAGGTATGATATACTATTTACATAGTGCGAGCTATATGCAAACTGAAAAGACAGGAGCAAGAAGACAGATGAAGAGAGTACTTTTAAAATTAAGCGGAGAAGCGCTTGCAGGTGATAAGAAGACAGGGTTTGACGAAGCAACATGTATCGGGGTTGCCGAGCAGGTGAAGAAGATTGTGGACCAGGGCATTCAGGTGGCGATCGTGACCGGAGGAGGTAACTTCTGGAGAGGAAGAACCAGCGAGACGATCGACAGAACGAAGGCAGACCAGATTGGTATGTTGGCAACGGTCATGAACTGTATCTATGTATCCGATATTTTCCGTCATGTGGGTATGAAGACAGAAGTATTTACCCCGTTCGTCTGCGGTGCATTTACCACATTATTTTCCAAGGATGCCGCAGTAGAAGCACTGAACGAAGGAAAGGTTGTTTTCTTCGCAGGAGGAACGGGACATCCGTATTTTTCAACGGATACAGGAGCAGTATTAAGAGCAATCGAGATCGAAGCGGATGCGATGCTCCTTGCAAAGGCAATTGACGGTATCTATGACAGTGATCCGAAGGTAAACCCAGAGGCGAAGAAGTACGATGAGATTTCCATTCAGGAGATCATCGATAAGAAGCTGATGGCAGTGGATCTGACCGCATCCATTATGTGTCTTGAGAATAAGATGCCGATGCTGGTATTCGGACTGAACGAAGAAAATAGTATTGTTGAGACTATGAGCGGACACTTTACCGGCACGAAAGTTACGGTATAGGACGCTTGAATTAGAGGAGGAAGAAACCATGAATGAAAGATGTAAAGTATACGAGGAGAAGATGCAGAAGACACTGAAGAATCTGGATGGAGAGCTTGCATCAATCCGTGCAGGAAGAGCGAATCCGAATATTTTGAATAAACTGACGGTTGATTATTACGGAACACCGACTCCGATTCAGCAGGTAGCGAACATCTCCGTACCGGAAGCACGTTTGATCCAGATCCAGCCATGGGAGAAGAAGCTGATCCGTGAAATTGAGAAGGCAATCCAGATGTCAGACATCGGAATCAACCCGACAAACGACGGCAGTGTGATTCGCCTGGTATTTCCGGAACTGACCGAGGAACGAAGAAAAGAACTCGTGAAGGATGTTAAGAAGAAAGGTGAGGCAGCTAAAGTGGCAGTCCGCAATATCCGCCGCGACGGCAACGATGCATTTAAGAAATTAAAAGGCACCGAAGTTTCAGAGGATGAGATCAAGGATATGGAAGAAGATCTGCAGAAACTGACCGATAAATATATCAAGGAAGTTGATAAATCTGTAGAAGCGAAATCCAAGGAAGTTATGACTGTATAACAAGTTGTGATAGAAAGAGGAGGGGCAGCAAAGAAACCTGCAGCCCCTTTATTCTGTTTTATAGAAAGTGCATAGGACGGAATTTTATCTGGAATGCACGGGAGGAAAAAGTATGAACGTACCACAGCATATCGCAATTATCCTGGATGGCAACGGCCGCTGGGCGAAGTCGAAAGGGATGCCGAGAAATTACGGTCATGCTCAGGGGAGTAAGAATGTAGAGAAGATCTGTGAAGTGGCATATAAGATGGGAGTCAAATATCTGACCGTCTATGCATTTTCCACAGAGAACTGGAACCGTCCGCAAAGTGAAGTGGACGCACTGATGACACTGCTTCGCAATTATATGAAGACCTGTCTGAAAACGGCGGAGAAGAACCGCATGAAGGTACGGGTGATCGGAGACAAGACCCGTCTGGATGACGATATCCGTACCCGGATCGAAGAACTGGAAGAGGCATCGAAGAATAACGACGGGCTGAATTTTCAGATTGCGATCAACTACGGCAGCCGCGACGAGATGGTCCGTGCCATGCGGAAAATGATGAAAGACTGTGAGGCAGGAAAGATCACTTCCGATGAAGTGACCGAAGAAGTATTTGAAAGCTATCTGGACACCCACGGAATTCCGGACCCGGATCTGCTGATCCGGACCAGCGGCGAACTCAGATTATCCAATTATCTGTTATGGCAGCTGGCTTATACCGAATTCTATTTCACCGACGTTCCGTGGCCGGATTTCACAAAAGAAGAATTAGAAAAGGCTATTATGCAATATAATAACAGAGACAGACGTTACGGTAAGATAAAGGAGGAAGAAGATGTTTAAGACAAGACTTCTCAGCGGAATTGTACTGGTCATCATCGCATTTCTGACCATTTATAGCGGAGGATATGTGTTATGGACTACACTGGCTCTGGTCAGCCTGATCGGACTCAGAGAACTCTATCAGGTCGTCAAATGTGAGAAGAATCCGCTTGGAATCGCAGGATATCTGGCTGCGATCGCCTACTACGTGGTGCTCCTTGCAGCTTCCGGTAATTTCCAGCTTCAGGTTATGGTATTCATCGCCGCACTGGTCGTTGTGATGGCAGTCTATGTATTTTCATTTCCGAAATTCAAATCAGATCAGGTTACGATGGTATACTTCGGGATCCTCTATGTGGCAGTTATGCTGTCCTTCATTTACCAGACGAGAAATCTGGAAGACGGACTGTTCCTCGTGGGACTCGTGTTCCTCTGCTCCTGGGGATGTGACACCTGTGCCTACTGTGTCGGAGTACTGATTGGAAAGCACAAAATGGCTCCGAAGCTGAGCCCGAAGAAATCCATCGAGGGCGCGGTCGGCGGTCTTGCGGGAGCCGCACTTCTCGGAGCACTTTACGCACTCGCCATCAACAGATGGGGCGGCACGACGGTCAGTCCGGCCGAATTTGCACTGATCTGTTTCGTGGGAGGCATGATCTCCATGATCGGAGATCTGGCAGCGTCAGCGATCAAACGAGACCACGATATTAAAGATTACGGAAAACTGATCCCGGGACACGGCGGTATCCTGGATCGATTTGACAGCGTGATTTTCACAGCACCTGTTATTTACTTTATGGCAATGGCAATCATGTAGTGCTGCACGGCGGACCGTAACAAGTTTGGAAATAGAAAGCCATACAGGCAGGAGGCGCAAATGAAAAAAATAGCAATACTTGGATCTACAGGGTCGATCGGAACACAGACCCTGGAAGTCGTAAGAGAGAATAAAGATATCGAAGTGCTTGCTCTTGCAGCCGGAAATAATATCACATTGCTGGAGCAGCAGATCCGCGAATTCCATCCCAGACTCGTCGGCGTATGGGCCGAGGAGAAAGCCGAAGAACTGAAAAGCCGGATCCGCGACACCGGTACAAAGGTCGTAAGCGGAATGGACGGACTTCTGGAAATCGCACAGATCGAAGGAAGCGAGATACTGGTCACGGCGATCGTCGGAATGATCGGCATCCGGCCTACGATCGCAGCCATCGAAGCGGGCAAGGATATCGCACTGGCAAATAAAGAAACACTGGTAACGGCAGGGCACATCATCATGCCGCTGGCTAAGAAAATGGGTGTGAAGATCCTTCCGGTGGACAGCGAACACAGCGCGATCTTCCAATCCCTGCAGGGAAGCAGAAGGAGCGAAGTGAAGAAAATCCTTCTGACCGCATCAGGCGGACCGTTCCGCGGAAAGAAACAGGAGGATCTGCTGAATATCCGCGTTGAAGATGCACTGAAGCATCCGAACTGGGCAATGGGACGCAAGATCACCATCGATTCTTCTACCATGGTCAACAAAGGACTCGAAGTGATGGAGGCAAAATGGCTTTTCGATGTCGATATCGATGATGTACAGGTGGTCGTTCAGCCACAGAGCGTAATCCATTCCATGGTTGAATTCGTAGACGGCGCGGTGATCGCACAGCTCGGCACGCCCGATATGAAGCTGCCGATCCAGTACGCACTTTATTATCCGGAGAGACGATACCTTCCCGGAGACCGAGTCGATTTCTGGAAGATCGGACATCTGGATTTCGAAGAACCGGATATGGGTACGTTTTATGGTCTGGAACTCGCCTACGAGGCAGGACGGACAGGGGGAACACTGCCGACCGTATTTAACGCGGCAAATGAGCTGGCAGTCAGCCAGTTTTTGAACCGGGAGATCAAATACCTGGAAATTATAGAGATTATCGAGGATTGTATGAGAGCGCATAAGACGATTGAAAACCCGACTGTGGAACAAATACTGGAAACAGAAGCGGCAACCTATGAAAGAATCAGAAGCAGGAGGTAGTAAATGGGAATCGTACTTGCGATTTTTATCTTTGGTTTTATCGTGTTCTTCCATGAACTGGGACATTTTATCCTGGCCAGAAAGAACGGAATCGACGTAGATGAGTTCTGGATCGGAATGGGTCCGACTCTTCTGCACAAAAAAATCGGCAATACCGATTATTGTCTGAAACTCCTTCCCATCGGAGGCGCATGTATGATGGGAGAAGATGAAGTCGATGATTTGAGCGAGGGAAGCTTCAACAGCAAATCCCCGTGGCGGCGGATCTCCGTCATTGCGGCAGGACCGGCCTTTAACTTCATACTTGCATTCATCTGCAGTATCATTTTTATCGGCATCATCGGTGTCGATAAGCCGGTCGCAGGAAGCGTAACCGAAGGAAGCCCGGCCTATGAAGCAGGACTTCAGGCGGGAGATAAGATCGTGAAGATCGGCAGCAAACACATATATATTTTCCGTGATATCTCTGTCTACGAACAGCTTCACGCGGGAGAAGAACAGGAGATCGCTTATATTCGTGACGGAGAAAAGCATTCCGTCATTCTCACTCCGGTACAAAATGAAAACGGATACTATATGATCGGGATAACAAGCACCGGATATGAGAAAGCCGGTATTTTCGATATGCTCAAATACAGTGTCTTTGAAGTTCGCTATTGGATCGATTCCACGATCAGCGGCCTGCGGATGCTGTTCACCGGCAAAGTCGGAGTGAGCGAACTCTCCGGACCGGTAGGAGTCGTCAATATTGTAGATAATACCTACAAACAGTCCAAATCAGGCGGCGCTCTGCTGGTGTTTGTCAATATGCTGCGACTTGCCATACTCCTTTCCGCCAACCTGGGTGTTATGAACCTGCTGCCGATTCCGGCACTGGACGGAGGAAGACTGTTGTTCCTGATCGTCGAAGTCATACGAGGCAAACGTATACCGCCGGAAAAAGAAGGATATGTACACTTGACAGGAATGGTATTCCTGCTCGGACTCATGGCATTTGTCATGTTCAATGATGTAAGGAAGATCTTCTTTTAAAATGAAATTCGATGGTGTGTGGAGAAAATGATATCACACAGCATCGGATTTTCTATTTGCGGTAGCGTGTGGATGTAAAATGGAGTGAACTTTTTATTATTCAGATGAAGGTAAAAGAAAACAATATATATAATAGAAAGGAAGAGATATCATGCGAGAGCAGCTGACAGAAAGTGATGTTAAAAAAATCCGGGAGGAAATCGAATACCGTAAGCTTGTTGTCCGGAAGGAAGCGATAGAAGCAGTAAAAGAAGCAAGAGCACACGGGGATTTAAGCGAAAATTTCGAATATCATGCGGCAAAGAAAGATAAAAACCGAAACGAAAGCCGAATCCGCTATCTGGAAAGAATGCTGAAAACAGCAGTGATCGTATCGGATCAATCAGAAGATGGAGTAGCCGGAATCAATAACAGGATCACCGTTTATTTTCCGGAAGATGACGAGGAAGAAACATTCAAACTGGTCACTTCCATTCGCGGAAATTCGCTGAACGGATATATCAGCACCGAATCTCCAATCGGAAAAGCAATATTCGGACATAAGGTTGGCGATACCGTATCGGTGAAAGTCAGTGACGACTATTCTTATGATATAAAGATTGTTAAAATTGAGAATACGACGGATGATGAAGAGGATAGGATTCGGGCGTATTAGTTGTGGTATAGTTCAGGTGCCTGGTATAGTTCAGGTGCCTGTCACTGTAAAAAAAACATAAACTGATGTCGACTAAAAACAGGATGTGGAAAAATGGACAATACAAGATTATGTGAACAAAGGAAGGAAACGTTGCATGCGCTACAAGAGTGCAGTTCTGAAGAGAATCTCTGGAACTGTATCGTTGCGTATCAGGATTATCCGTTTTATACCAGTACCGGGCTTCCATTTCGATATACATTGAAAATCGGGCGTAATGGAGAATATACAAAAGAATTATTTATCGATCGAAGGGAGAACAGTAAGTCGTTGTCGTGGAGTTCGGTGAGAATTGCATTTGGAAAAGCGGCTGTGAAGAAAGGGTATGTATTTAAACGTCCGAAAGAGATCGCTGATGTGCGGGGAATCAGTTATGTTTATAGTCTGCTGTGGCGTTTTGGGGTTATAATGGTACCGGAAGATGTGGAAGGAAGCTGCGAGGGAGTGTATGAGCCATGAACTCAGACATCAAGAACAAACAAGATCAAAAGGACGATGAGGCCACCAGTTAGAATATGGCAGAGAAAGGAAGTAGATAAAGGATAGAAATTATGGATTGCCATAAATGGGAAACTGTGGTACACTATTTCTCGAAACTGGTTCGAAAACCTCCCAGTATAAAAAACTAGGCAAAGTAAATCAGAATATATTCAGGCTGCAGGAAAGCAGCCTGGTTCATGATGCTTTTGTTTATGGAGGTTTCTGTAAACAAAAGCTATTTTTTTGCCTTTGAAAATAATAAGGAAAGGGAAAAAGAAGATGGAACGAAGAAAAGTGATTATTGACTGTGATCCTGGAATTGATGACAGTCTTGCGATCATGCTGGCGCTTAAATCAGAAGAGATCGAAGTGATCGGAATTACGATCGTGTGTGGAAATGCTCCTGTGGAGATGGGATTTGGAAATACAAAGAAGGTCCTGCGGCAGATGGGCAGACTGGATGTACCGATTTTTGTCGGGGAAAAGAGACCGGTCAGGCGGGAATATGTGAATGCGCTTGACACCCATGGAGAAGATGGACTTGGTGAAAGCTATTTGTCGGAAGTGGATGGCTATGAACAGCAGATGGATGCTGTTGATTTTATGGCATCGGTGCTGAAAGCGGAGAAGGTTTCGGTGATCGCGTTGGGGCCGATGACGAATCTTGCAGTGTTGATTGATCGGGATATGGATGCATTTCTCAACATAGAAGAGCTGGTGTCCATGGGCGGAACGTTTAAAAGTCATGGAAACTGTTCGCCGGTGGCGGAATATAACTACTGGTGTGATCCGGATGCGGCGGCGCTTGTGTACGATACAATGTATGAGAACGGCAAAAAGATTCATATGATAGGTCTTGATGTGACGCGGAAAATTGTTCTGACACCGACGATTTTGGAATATATTTGCCGGCTGAATCCTGAAACGGGTGATTTTATCAGGAAGATTACAAAGTTTTATTTTGATTTTCACTGGCAGTGGGAGCATATCATCGGGTGTGTGATCAATGATCCGCTTACAGTGGCGTATTTTATCGACCGAAATATTTGCCAGGGCTTTGATTCTTATGTACAGATCGAGACACAGGGGATTTCTCTGGGGCAGTCTGTGGTAGATTCGATGAATTTCTACAGAAAAGAGGCCAATGCAAAAGTGATGACAGAAGTAGATGTCCTGCGCTTTTTCCGGTTATTCCTTTCCAGAATTCTGGACGTGAAGCCGGAAGAACTGGATATTTTGCAGGATATCATATAGGAGGATTTTGGGAATGAATGTAAAGTCAAGAAAAACATCAGCATATAAAATTTGCATGATTGCATTTGCTATCTGCATCAATTTGATCGGAGGCCAGATCGCGCTGTTTCTGAAACTTCCGATTTATCTGGACAGTATTGGAACTGTTTTGATTGCTTCGGTTATGGGGCCATTCTATGGAATGCTCCCGAATCTGATCAGTGGACTGCTTATGGGAATAACGGTTGATATTTATTCCCTGTATTATGCACCGGTTGGGATCATACTTGGGCTTGTGACCGGCCTTGTATACAGGAAATACCATCCGAAGAAGTGGTGGATTCTGGTGGCGGCGCTTGTAATAACCATTCCGTCTACGATCGCAAGTTCTTGTATTACGGCGTTTTTGTTTGGCGGAATTACGTCTTCGGGTTCTACGATCCTTGTTCAGGTGCTGGCCAGAACACCGCTTGGACTGGTGGGAAGCTGTTTTGTTGTGCAATTTATTACGGATTATATCGACCGAGTGATTTGCTTGTACGTTGTTGCGATCCTGAACAAGGCATTGAAGAAATATTTGAAGGAGAGTTTGTAAAGATGAATGTATTGATTACCGGGACCGGCTCCGGGATTGGGAAAGGGTGTGCGGAATATTTCTTAAAGGAAGGGCATCGCGTGTTTGGATTTGACAGGAAGGAGTCTGCAATTGTGGATGAGAATTATACCCATTATTGCCTGGATATCCGAGAAGAATCTGCCTATCCGGAACTTCCGGAGATTCAGGTGCTGATCAACAATGCCGGTGTCCAGAATGACAATGATATTGACGTGAATCTAAAGGGAACGATATCGATAACCGAGCATTATGGGATTCAGCCGGAGATTCGCTCGATTGTCATGATCGGATCGGCAAGCGGGCATACCGGTTCGGAATTTCCGGAATATGCGGCAAGCAAGGGAGGCGTCCTTGCTTATACCAAGAATGTAGCTATGCGGATCGCAGCGTATCAGGCTACTTGCAACAGCCTGGATTTCGGAGGGGTTATGACCGAATTAAACAGACCGGTGATGGAAGATGAAACACTGTGGAATGAGATTATGGAACTGACTCCTCTGAAGCGGTGGATGACGGTGGAAGAAGCGGCGGAATGGATCTATTTTATGGCGGTTACGAACCGGTTTTGCACCGGGCAGAATATTTTGATCGATGGGCTGGAAGCGGGAAACTGCAATTTTGTCTGGCCAAAGTGACATATCGCTTGTTTATAGAAAAGAATGATTGCGAATCATGGCTTCGTGTGATAACATTATCCTAAAGTGGATAGATTTCATGTATGGCAGATAGGGGAAGGCTACCCTGCCACCTAAGGAGGAAATGATATGTTTGAAACACTGAAGATTGTCGGAGAGAAGTTCCGGCTTCCCGGCGAGCTGTATTCTTACCATGTGATTGCAATGGGAAATATTAATTCTACTTATAAAGTAACTTATACGAATGAGAAGACGTTCAAGTCTTATCTGTTCCAGAAAGTCAATACGAATGTATTTAAGAGTCCGGTTGAGATTATGGAGAATATCGATCATGTGACGTCGTTCATCCGCGCGAAGTATCCGGATCAGATCACCCTTCATTTTCATCATACGAATGAGGGGACGAATTATTATATTGACGGGGATGATGCGTTCTGGCGTGTGATCAATTATGTGGATTCGGTGACGTTTAATGCTTCGGATGATCTGCATGTGATCGAGGCGACGGGGAAGGCGTTTGGTAATTTTCAGACACAGCTTTCTGATTTTGACGGTTCGATTCTGCATGAGACGATTCCGGATTTTCATAATACGAAAAAGCGGTTGGATACGCTGTTTGCGGATGTGGAAATGGATGAATGTGGCCGTGTGAAGGAAGTATCTGAGGAGATCGCGTATATTGAGTCGGTTAGAGAGCAGGCGGCGGAGCTTAGTGTGAGATTTGAAAATGGTGAGATCCCGAAGCGTGTCACGCACAATGACACGAAATGTAATAATGTTCTGTTTGACAGTGTGACGAAAGAGCCTATCGTGGTGATCGATTTGGATACGATCATGCCGGGTATGTCGATGTATGATTTCGCGGATGCGGTCCGGTTTATTGCCAATACGGCGGTGGAGGACGAGCCGGATACTTCGAAGGTGTTCTTTGATACAGCGAAATTCCGTGCGTTTGCAAATGGTTTTATCGGGGCAACGAAGGACTCTCTTACGGAGATTGAGATTGAAAATCTTGTGAAGGCGACGTTTTCGATTACGATCGAGCTTGCGTCCAGATTCCTGGATGATTATATTACCGGGGATAAATATTTCCGGTGTGAGTACCCGAAACATAATCTGGTCCGGACCCGCTGTCAGTTGCAGTTGGCGAAGGATATTGCGCGGAAGACGGATGAGCTGGAATGGATCATCCGGGATGTTCTGGAGAAACGTTCCTAAGTTTATTTATAATAAATTTTTCCAAGCAGACGATCCAGATTGTCTGTATTAATCTGTTCGATCAGTTCGCCTTGTGCGTAATAAATACTGATCACGGATTCGCATAAGGTCCGGCAGATGCGTTCCAGATCGCGGACGCCGTCTTCCGGGCAGAGGCGGATCAGTTCTTTTATCGCATCTTCTTTCAGTTCAAGGCCCTGTGGATGTGCCAGCTCATTTTCCAGAGGATCACAGAGATAATCCAGAGAGTCCAGATGATATTCGGTGATCAGCTTCGGCCAGACGTAGCCTTCCACGATTTGTTCTTTATCAAACGGTGTGTAGGATGGAAGCTCCACGATATCAAGCCGGTCTTTCAGGACCGGAGAGAGCGGCTCAAGGCTGTTGGCTGTCGCGATGAAAATTGCATTGGACAGATCCAGCGGAAATCCGAGATAGTTGTCCACAAACCGAGAACGGTCGCTGTCCAGAAGGTCGAGCAGTACATTCTCTGGGCAGCCGTGTTCCAGTGAATCCCCCATTTTATCGATTTCATCGAGAAGAATCACCGGGCAGAAGCTCTTGGAGCGGATCAATGCATCCACGATCCGTCCGGGTCTTGCGTTATGGAAAATGGTCTGGGTGCCGCGAAGAAACAGCGCATCGGAGATCCCTGCCAGGGAAATCTTGACGCATGGCCTTCCCATTGCCCTTGCGATGGAGGCGGCGATGGAGGTTTTTCCGACGCCCGGAGCCCCTGCGAGAAGTAGAACGGCACCATAATTCTTGCCAAGATGCTTCTGGCAGGCCATGTAGCGGAGGATTTTCTCCTTCACATCCGTCATGGCATAGTGGGAGCAGTCCAGAATCCGTTTCGCCTGTGTCAGATTAATATCCGGGACTTTGTCACCTGCCTGCCACGGAATCTTCAGCATCGTGGTAAGGTAGGCTTCTTTTATATCAGCCGGATCCAGTTCAATAAGAAAATTCTGTATTTCTTCCGGCATACATTCAAATAACTCCGGCGCGATCCGGTTCCGAAGGCGGTATTTCAGTTGGTTGTGACGGGAGAGCGTTTCTGTTTCATTCATGATCTTGTACTCCAATTTTATCTGCATTTGTTTGTTGGATGTATTATAATATATTTGTAGGGATTTTTTCAATAGGATGGAAGTTAATAATGGGGAGAATAGGGGGAGTTTCATTTTCAATTACAGATTCATTGAAAAATGATATTGTGTATGCTAACATAACGGAAACGGAATACTTTGAAACAGGAATTGTGCTTGGAATAGAATCATATGAATCAGGAGCGAAGAAATTGTGGCAGAAAGAATCATAGAAATTATAAAAATCATACTTACGAACGTACTGACAGCATTGTACCAGCCGCTTGGCTTTGCAATGATATTAGCAGTGCTGTTTATGTTCCTATATTTATATGCGCGGGAGCACGGGTGGAAGGAGGCGGCCGGAATGTGGTGGAATGCGTTCAAAGCGGATTCCTTTTTCCGCAAGCTGTTTGTGCTGGCATTTTACACGGCGATGCTTCTTTTTCGGACGCTGCTGAACCGGGATATCTGGGCGAATCCGCTTTCGGATGTGATCGGAGGGGCGATTTGCTGGATTGGATATAAAGTGAAGTCTAATAACAAACCGCTGTAACCTTAAAAAGCCTACAGCGGTTCCAGGTTCTGGTGCACTGGTGCGCTAGCGTTTCTTCAGGCAATACTTTTCAACGGCACTGATGATCCCATAAAGTCCCAGAGCGATGAAACACAGGATACAGATCGAAAGAATGAGAAGATCCAGTTTGAATACCTGGCTTCCGTAGATGATCATGTATCCCAGTCCTTCCCGCCCGCCGATAAATTCGCCGATGACGACGCCGACCAGGCAGAGGCCGATGTTGACTTTCATGGTGCTGATGATGGCGGGGATGCAGCTTGGGATGACAACTTTGGTCAGGGCATGAAAACGATTGCCGTGCAGGGTGTAGATCAGGGTGAGTTTATCGGGATCGACGGTGACGAAGTTGGCGTAAAGATTTAAGATGCTGCCGAAGATGGCAACGGACATTCCCGCGACGATGATCGTGGTCTTGTTGGCACCGAGCCATACGATGAGCAGGGGAGCCAATGCGGATTTGGGCAGGCTGTTCAGAATGACCAGGTAAGGATCGAGGACCTCGGAAAGCCCCGGGCTGAACCAGAGCAGGATTGCGATGATGAGGCTCAGGATGATTACAAGGGCGAAGCTCAGGAGCGTTTCATAAAGGGTCACGCCGATGTGCAGGAAAATGCTTCCGTCCAGAATCATGTCCCTGAGACAGAGGGCGATGCGGGAGGGACTGCTGAAAATGAAGGAGTCGATGATTCCGGTATTGGCCGTGAATTCCCACAGAAACAGGAATCCGAGCAGGATGGCGGCGCGGGAGAAACGGACGATCTTCTTACGGCGGCGCTGTTTGTTCAGGTAGTAGATCTGGCCTTGGGACAGTTCATTCATTGGGGTTTAACTCCTTCCATATGAGATTGAAATAGGATTTGAATTCCGGAGCGCCGCGCCGCTTCAGAGGTGTAAGATCCGGCTCCTGGAATGTGATTGGGATAGTCTGGAGTATGGTGGCAGGGCGGGCGGTGAGGACGATCACCCGATCGGCAAGGCTGATCGCTTCCGCGAGGTCGTGGGTGACTAAGATGGCGCTTTTCTTTTCTTTGCGGATGATCTGGCCGATGTCGTCCCCGACGTTCAGACGTGTCTGGTAGTCGAGTGCTGAGAAGGGTTCGTCAAGCAGGAGAAGATCCGGTTCCAGAACCAGTGTGCGTACGAGAGCCGCTCTCTGCCGCATTCCTCCGGAGAGTTCGGAGGGGCGGGAGGATGCGAATTGATCCAGCCCGTAGATGTCAAGAAGTTCGCGCGCTTTTTCTTTGGCACGGGCGGCCATGCTGTGCTGGATTTCCAGACCGAGGAGTACGTTGTGATAGACGGTGCGCCATTCCAGAAGTTCATCCTTCTGAAGCATATAGCCGATGTTGGTGGCGCTGCCGCGTAAGTATTTTCCATTTAGCAGGATCAGCCCTTTTTCGGGTTCCAGAAGACCTGCAATCAGGTGTAAGAGTGTGGATTTTCCACAGCCGGACGGACCGACGATGGCGAGAAAGTCGCCTTCTTTCATAGAGAACGAAATGTGTTCCAGCGCTTTGGTTTCGCCGTCCATGTTGTGATAGGCATAATTGATATCTTTGACTTCCAGCAGATATTCCATAGGTAACCTCCAGTCTCATGAATGATACGGGGAATGATTCTATATATTATTTTATGAAAAGATACAGATATCTGTTCGGAAACGGTAATATTTGATAAGAAATACGAAGAAACATATAAGATCCGGGAAGGAAAGAAGAGAGGAGTAGGGAAGAAGTGAACAGGAATTATCAGAAGGAGATGGAGAAGGTGATCGGATGCCTGGAAGAGGAAGAAAAGGTCCCGAAGCTTCTGCTCCACAGCTGTTGTGCACCGTGCAGCAGTTATGTACTGGAATATTTATCGCAGTATTTTGAGATCACGGTGTTTTACTATAATCCGAATATTTTTCCGGAAGAGGAATTCTATAAGAGAATCCGGGAACAGGAGCGGCTGATCCGGGAAATGCCTGCGAAGTATCCGGTTCATTTTCTTGCGGGAAATTATGACAGTGAGAAATTTTATGCCATGGTAAAAGGGCTGGAGCAGGTGCCGGAGGGCGGCGAGCGCTGTTTTAAATGTTATGAGCTGAGACTCAGGGAAGCGGCAAAGGTGGCGGCAGCGGGCGGATTTGACTATTTTACCACGACGCTCAGCATCAGTCCGCTGAAAAATGCCGCAAAGCTCAATGAAATCGGCGAGCGTCTGGCGGCGGAATATCAGGTTGCGTATCTTCCGTCTGATTTTAAAAAGAAGAACGGATATAAGCGTTCTACCGAGCTCTCCAGAGAGTATGGATTATACAGGCAGGATTACTGTGGCTGTATTTTCTCGAAAAAAGAGCGGATGGAAACTTTACAGAAGTAGGAAAACTGTGGTACACTCAAAAAGGTTTACTAAGTGATGAAAAGGCAGAAAAGAGGGAAAGCGATGGCACAGTTATGGGGAGGACGCTTTACGAAGGAGACGGATCAGCTCGTTTATAACTTTAATGCGTCCATTTCATTCGACAAACGGTTTTACGAACAGGATATTAAGGGAAGTATCGCCCATGTGATGATGCTTTGTAAGCAGGGAATCCTGTTTGAGGAAGAGAAGAAAGAAATTATTGCAGGTCTGGAAAGTATTCTCCGCGATGTGGAGAGCGGCAGACTTGAGATTACAGATAAATATGAAGATATACACAGTTTTGTGGAGGCGAATCTGATCGAGCGGATCGGGGATGTGGGTAAGATGCTCCACACCGGGCGCAGCAGGAATGACCAGGTGGCACTGGATATGAAGATGTATATCCGGAGTGAGATTATTTCCCTGCAGGGACTGGTGGTGGATCTTTTGCGGGAGCTTTTGGAGATCATGAAGCAGAACGTTGATACGATCATGCCGGGATTTACACATATGCAGAAAGCGCAGCCGACGACGCTGGCGCATCATATGGGAGCTTATTTTGAAATGTTCAAGCGGGATCATTCGCGTTTGAAGGATATTTATAAACGGATGAACACCTGTCCGCTGGGAGCAGGAGCGCTTGCGGGAACGACTTATCCGCTGGATCGGAACTATACGGCAGAGCTTCTTGGATTTGACGGGCCGACGCTCAACAGTATGGATTCCGTTTCCGACCGGGATTATCTGATCGAACTGATGAGTGCGCTTTCCACGATCATGATGCATCTGAGCCGGTTTTCGGAAGAGGTGATCATCTGGAATTCGAATGAGTACCAGTTTGTCGAGATTGATGACAGCTACAGTACGGGAAGCAGCATCATGCCGCAGAAGAAGAATCCGGACATTGCCGAGCTGGTGCGCGGTAAGACGGGACGTGTCTACGGTGCATTGATGTCGATTCTGACAACGATGAAAGGAATCCCTTTGGCATATAATAAGGATATGCAGGAGGATAAGGAACTGATCTTTGATGCGATCGACACGGCGAAGGGCTGTCTGGCCCTATTTACCGGAATGATCTCTACAATGAAGTTCAACAAAGAGCGGATGAA
The DNA here is from genome assembly GCF_052065755.1 of Bariatricus sp. HCP28S3_D3. NCBI lineage: Bacteria > Bacillati > Bacillota > Clostridia > Lachnospirales > Lachnospiraceae > Bariatricus > Bariatricus sp. HCP28S3_D3. Next base: position 34,811 of record NZ_JBQHTK010000006.1, read on the forward strand.
CGAGAGTTCACGCCACGGTTTCACCAATGCCACAGATGCGGCGGATTACCTGGTGAATCATGGAGTGCCGTTCAGGGATGCACACGGGATCGTAGGTCAGTTGGTTCTCTACTGTATCGATAAGGGAATTGCGCTGGATGATATGTCTCTGGAAGAATACAAAGCGATCTCACCGGTATTTGGGGAAGACATCTATGACGCAATCAGCATGGAGACCTGTGTGAACAAGCGGAAGACGATCGGAGCACCGGGACCGGATGCGATGCGTAAGGTCATTGAGATCTATACGAAATATCTGGAAGAGTGCTAATATAGTTACTGTTCACACAGTAGCCAGCATTTACTGCCGGCTACGTGCCAACAGCGTACATGGCACGCGGATTTGGAATGGAAAATAGCTTGCATTTCTTAGGGAAATGGGTTATTATACTTGGAACACGTACAAATGTGTTCCGACTAAAGACAAAATAGAGAAAAGAAATGAGGAAAAGCGATGAAAAAGAAATTAAAAGTTGGGATTCTTGGAGCGACCGGAATGGTTGGACAGCGTTTTATCGCCCTTCTGGAGAATCACCCATGGTTTGAGGTTGTCACTGTAGCAGCAAGCCCGCGTTCTGCAGGCAAAACATATGAAGAGGCAGTTGGAGACCGTTGGAAAATGGACACTCCGATGCCGAAGAAAGTAAAGAAACTGATCGTACATAATATTAATGAAGTAGAGGAAGTTGCATCTACTGTTGATTTTGTTTTCAGTGCGGTCGATATGACGAAAGAAGAGATCCGTGCGATCGAAGATGCTTATGCTAAGGCAGAGACACCGGTTGTTTCCAATAACAGTGCACATCGCTGGACACCGGATGTACCGATGGTTGTACCGGAGATCAACCCGGAGCATTTTGAAGTGATTGAGGCTCAGAGAAAACGTCTCGGAACAAAACGCGGATTCGTAGCCGTAAAACCGAACTGCTCGATCCAGAGCTATGCACCGGTGCTTACCGCCTGGAAAGAATTCCAACCGACCGAAGTTGTAGCTACAACGTATCAGGCAATTTCAGGAGCCGGAAAAACCTTTAAAGACTGGCCGGAAATGGTAGAAAATATTATTCCGTATATCGGCGGCGAAGAAGAGAAGAGTGAACAGGAACCGCTTCGTCTCTGGGGCAGAGTGGAAAACGGACAGATCGTGAAAGCGAAAGAGCCTGTGATCACGACCCAGTGTATCCGTGTTCCGGTTCTGAACGGACATACCGCAGCGGTATTTGTAAACTTTGCAAAGAGCCCGACAAAAGAAGAGCTTCTTGAAAAACTGGAAAACTCTAAGGGTCTTCCGCAGGAACTGGAGCTTCCAAGTGCGCCGAAGCAGTTTATCCGTTATCTCGAAGAAGATAACCGTCCGCAGGTAAAACTGGATGTGGATTATGAGAATGGTATGGGAATCACGGTCGGACGTCTGAGAGAAGACACATTGTTTGACTGGAAATTCGTAGGACTTTCCCACAACACAGTACGTGGAGCGGCAGGTGGAGCAATCCTGTGTGCAGAGACACTTGTTGCGAAGGAATATATCAAGGCAAAATAAGAGAACATCTGATAGGCCGTTTCATTTGAACAAATGTTACGGCCTTTTTAAACTTATTTTATAGGGGAAGATATTTGCCACGGTATCAGGCAAGACAGGGGGAAGGATTATGGACAAAGAAATGCTGAATTATACACAGAACAGAGAGCTTTCCTGGCTGAAATTCAATCACCGGGTTCTGGAAGAGGCACAGGATCCGACGGTTCCGCTTCTGGAGCGGATGAAATTTGTTGCGATCTTTACCAGCAATCTGGATGAGTTCTTTATGATCCGTGTTGGGAGCCTGTATGACATGGCCCAGACGGATCATACGGCGGTTGACAGTCGTTCGGGCATGACGCCGAAAGAACAGCTGGATGCGATTTTTGCGGCAGTGGCACCGCTATATAAGGAGCGCGACAAGACATACTCTGAGATTAAAAAGCTGCTGAGCCCGTATGGTGTCTGCGGGCTTTCCATAAAGGAACTGGGAGCACAGGAAAAGAAGTACGTTAAGAAGTATTTTAAAGATCAGATTCTGCCGATCCTTTCGCCACAGATCGTGGACGCGAATCATCCGTTTCCTCATCTTCTGAATAAAGCCTTGTATGTAATCGCCAATCTGAAGCAGGACAACAAGTCCATGCTGGGAATCGTGCCGGTACCGCAGTTTGTATCCGACATTCTGTATTTGCCGGGGCATGACATCCGTTATATCCGGATGGAGAAGGTGCTGATGGAATATTTGGATCTGATCTTTGAAAAATACGAGGTTACAGACCGGAACTATATCTGCGTGACGAGAAATGCGGATATTTCCCCGGATGACGAATCCCTGGAGATCAACGATGATTTCCGATTCCGTATGCAGGAGACGCTTCATAAACGTCGCAGAATGGCGGTCGTTCGTCTGGAGACGGCAGAGCCGCTTTCCAAAGATGCGGAAAAGTATTTCTGCGATAAATTTAAGATCACCCCGGCTCAGATCTTCCGGACCAAAATGCCGATGAAGCTGGATTACATTTTCTCGATTATGGATAAAGTGCCGTCTTCCATGAAGCGTCCGCTGGTGGATGAACCGTTCACCCCGCAGCCGTGCCGTTACCTGACCGACGACAGTGTGATGAAGCAGGTAAAAAAGAAGGATGTTCTTTTATCCTTTCCATATGAGAGTATGGATCCGTTTCTGCGTCTGATTAAAGAGGCTTCTCAGGACCCGTCGGTTCTAACAATCAAGATCACGATCTACCGTCTTGCAAAGAAAGCAAGACTGGTGGAATATCTCTGTGCGGCGGCTGAAAACGGGAAGGAGGTCACGGTACTGATCGAGCTTCGTGCACGGTTCGACGAGCAGAATAACATTGACTGGTCGGAACGGCTTGAGGAGGCAGGCTGCAGGGTGATCTATGGATTTGATGGTTACAAGGTGCATTCGAAAATCTGTCTGATCACATACCGGAACAAGAATGAAATTCAGTATATCACGCAGGTGGGTACGGGAAATTACAACGAGAAGACGGCTGCAATGTACACCGATGTTTCATTGATTACGGCAAATAAGAGCATCGGAAATGATGCGTCCGTATTTTTCAAAAATATGTCGATCGGAAATCTGAACGGGAGCTATGAGAATCTGATCGTATCGCCGACAAGCCTGAAACCGAAGATCCTGCATCTCATAGATGAGGAAATCAAAAAGGGTGCCTCCGGGCGGATCGTCATGAAAATGAATTCGGTGACGGATGTGGATTTTATCCGCAAAATATCGGAAGCGTCTCAGGCCGGAGTGAAGATCGATCTGATCGTCCGGGGAATCTGCTGTATCCTTCCGGGCGTGCCGGGTTATACGGAAAATCTGAAAGTGACCAGCATTGTTGGACGTTTTCTGGAACATCCCAGGATTTTCTGTTTTGGAGAAGGACCGGATCAGAAGGTATACATCGGCTCAGCGGACATGATGACGAGAAATACCGAAAAACGTGTGGAAGTGGCCTGCCCGGTTTACGACAGCCGGATCAAAGACCAGCTGGTACATATGCTGGAAATCATGCTGGAGGATAACCAGAAAGCACGTGAGCTGCAAAGTGACGGCAGCTATAAAAAGAAAGAAAAAGGGACCAAAAAAGTCTGTGCTCAGGAGTATTTCATGAAGGAAGCGCTTACGGTAAAGAGACCGAAAAAGGCGGATGAAGCAGGTCTGTGGGTGCGGATTCTAAAATGGTTCTTTGGAAAACAACATCGATAGGACGGACAGGAGTATTTGTAATTATTTATGGGTAAAAAATCAGTTTATATAGCCGAAAAACCGAGTGTTGCGCAGGAATTTGCCAAGGCGCTGCACCTGAATTTAAAAAGAAAGGACGGGTATCTGGAGGCGGATGAAGCCATCGTGACCTGGTGTGTGGGGCATCTGGTGACCATGAGTTATCCGGAAGCTTATGATGAGAAATACAAACGCTGGAGCCTTCAGACGCTCCCTTTTATTCCTAAGGAATATAAATATGAAGTAATCCCGGCTGTGAAGAAACAGTTTGAGATTGTGAAAGGTGTGCTCACCCGGGAAGATGTGGAGCGGATCTATGTCTGTACCGACTCCGGACGGGAAGGAGAATATATTTACCGGCTGGTGGAGCAGATGGCTCATGTGAAGGGAAAAGAACGCCGCAGGGTCTGGATTGATTCCCAGACGGAGGAAGAGATCCTGAGAGGGATCCGGGAGGCGAAGGATCTGTCCGAGTATGACAATCTCTCGGCTTCCGCTTATCTTCGGGCCAAGGAAGATTATCTGATGGGAATTAATTTTTCCCGACTTCTTACACTCAAATACGGGAACAGCATTTCCGGTTATCTGGGAAATAACTACACCGTCATTTCCGTAGGACGCGTGATGACCTGTGTACTGGGGATGGTGGTGCGCCGCGAGCGTGAGATTCGTGAATTCGTCAAAACTCCGTTCTACCGTGTCCTGCAGAGTGTGGATGTGGACGGGCACAGCTTTGACGGTGAGTGGAGAGCGGTGAAGGACTCCCTTTATTTTGAATCGCCGAAACTGTATAAAGAAAATGGATTTAAGAAGCGGGAGGATGCCGAGAACCTGATCGCACACCTAAATGAAGGGCCTGCGGAGACGAAGATCCTTTCCATCGAAAAGAAAAAAGAAAAGAAGAATCCGCCTCTTTTATTTAACCTGGCAGAGTTGCAGAATGAATGTTCCAAACGGTTCAAGATCAGTCCCGACGAAACGCTGCGCATTGTGCAGGAATTATATGAGAAGAAGCTGGTGACTTATCCGAGAACGGATGCCCGTGTGCTTTCCACTGCGGTTGCGAAGGAAATCACGAAGAATCTGAACGGGCTGAGCAAATATCCTGTGGCGGCGCCTTATATGCAGGACATTCTGAATTTCGGCAGCTACAAGAATCTCGCGAAGACACGGTATGTCAATGATAAACAGATTACGGACCATTATGCGATCATTCCCACCGGACAGGGGCTGCCGGCTTTGAATTCGGTTGCGCCGGTGGCGAAAAACGTATATGATGTAATTGTACGGAGATTTCTCAGTATTTTCTATCCGCCTGCAGTATATCAGAAAGTGGCTGTGACGACACAGATGCAGGAAGAACAGTTTTTTGCAAGCTTCCGTGTGCTGGCTGAAGAGGGATATCTGAAGGTGGCGGGGATCCCGGGGAAGAAAGCGGCATCGCCAAAGGGAACTGCCGTCGATGCGGAGTCTTCTGAAAATCCGGCTTCGGATGGGGAGAATGAAACACAGGATCTGGATGCGGCGTTTTTTGAATGTATTCAGAAGCTGAAAAAGGGAATGGTTCTTCCTGTGAAAGGCCTTGCGATCAAAGAAGGAGAAACCTCTCCTCCGAAACGATATAATTCGGGTTCTATGATCCTTGCGATGGAAAATGCGGGGCAGTTGATCGAGGATGAAGAGCTGCGCGCACAGATTAAAGGTAGCGGAATCGGTACCAGTGCCACACGCGCGGAGATTCTGAAGAAATTATTTAACATCAAATACCTGGCGCTGAACAAGAAGACACAGGTGATCACACCGACACTTCTCGGCGAGATGATCTATGATGTGGTGGACCATTCTATCAAGTCACTTCTGAATCCGGAACTGACTGCGAGCTGGGAAAAGGGGCTCACATATGTTGCAGACGGTGATATCACGCCGGATGAATATATGAGAAAGCTGGAGCAGTTCATTATAACCCGTACAAACGGCGTGCTGGGTTTAAATAACCAATATCAACTGAGAGGCTGTTATGACAAGGCGGCTGAGTTTTATAAAAAACCTGTGAAGAACACAGAAAAAGGGAAAGGGAAAAAAGAATGAAAGAAATGACTGTAAAAGAAATGTACACATTGGAAGAGACGATTGCGAAGGACATTTTTGAAGGTGTTACCTATCCATGGGAAGTACTGCCGAAGATCAGCAGCTTTATTTTAGAACTGGGTGCCACACTTCCGGAGGAAGAATATGAAAAGCGCGGTGAAAATGTGTGGGTGGCAAAGTCCGCAAAGGTGGCTCCGACTGCATTTATCGGCGGCCCGGCGATCATCGGAAAGGAAGCGGAGATCCGTCATTGTGCATTTATCCGCGGAAATGCGATTGTAGGGGAAGGCGCTGTTGTGGGAAATTCCACTGAGCTTAAGAATGTCATTCTTTTCAACAAAGTGCAGGTTCCACATTATAATTACGTCGGTGATTCGGTTCTCGGATATAAATCCCACATGGGTGCCGGTTCGATTACGTCCAATGTGAAATCTGATAAGAAGCTGGTTGTGATCAAGACTCCGGAGGGAGGTATTGAGACCGGTATGAAGAAATTCGGCGCGATGCTGGGAGATAATGTGGAAGTCGGATGCGGAACGGTTCTGAATCCGGGAAGCGTGGTTGGAAAAGGAACGAATATTTATCCACTTTCCATGGTAAGAGGCTATGTTCCGGCAAACAGTATTTATAAAAAGCAGGGCGAGGTCGTAGAAAAGAGATAATTTCTTCGGTTTCCGGGAAGTTTGGAGAAACAAGATGAGATACAAATGTGTAGTTTCCGATCTGGATAAAACGCTTCTGAATGAGGAGAGTACGCTTTCTGCGACGACGCGGGATGCGCTTGAACGGCTGATCGAGGCGGGAATCCTGGTGGTCCCGGCAAGCGGGAGGCCGTTTGGGGCATTTCCGGAGTGCATCACGAAAATGGACGGGATCCGGTATGCGATCACTTCCAACGGCGTGGTACTGATGGATGTCGAGAAACGGGAACAGATCTGGTCCCTGAAGCTTCAAAGCCAGGTGGTCAGGAGTGTGTTTGCACTTTTAGAACATTATTCTGTGACTTACGAGGCATTCATCGACGGAAAGGCGTACACCGGTCAGGACTATTTTGACTGCCCTGAGATGTTTGGTGTACGGCCTGAGATTCGCGGTTACATTCAAAGTACCCGTCATGCAGTACCGGATATCCGGAGCTTTCTCAAGGAGCATGAGAAGGAACTGGACTGCATGGATGTGATCGCAAATCCAAAAGAAAAAGACGAGATCCTGAAGCTGGTTCGGGAAACGATTCCCGGAATCTATGTGACGACCAGTGCCCCGCATCTGATCGAAATATCGGACGAGGCGGCGGGTAAACATGCCGGACTTAAGAAACTTCTGGAAATGCTGAAGATCGACCCGTCGGAGGCCATCGCGTTCGGTGACGGGGACAATGACAGCGAAATGCTTCGGGAAGCAGGACTTGGAGTAGCGGTATCTAATGCGGGTGAGCTTTGCAGGGCGGCTGCCGATATGATCACAGCTTCCAATGAGGAAGATGGTGTGGCAGAGGCGCTTTATCGGGTTTTCCCGGAAATATTTGGGAGTAAAACAGGCGGAATCGGGAAAAGGAAAGGAATCAAGAAATGAGAAAAGTAGGATTTATCGGTGTAGGGATCATGGGAAAATCCATGGTGCGTAATTTGATGAAGGCAGGATTTGAACTGCATATTTATGCGAGAAATCGTGCAAAGGTGGAAGATGTAATCGGGGAAGGAGCCCTGTTTCATGACTCAATTGCTGCCTGCGTAAAGGGATGCGAGGCGGTCATTACGATCGTTGGTTTTCCGCAGGATGTGGAAGAAGTATACTTCGATGAAGGAGGCATTCTGGAATCTGCAGATGCCGGTGCTTATCTGATTGATATGACGACGACCAGTCCACAGATCTCTGTGAAGATTAGTAAAGAAGGGGAAGAAAAAGGATTTCATGTGCTGGATGCGCCGGTCACCGGAGGGGATACCGGGGCGAAGGCCGGAACCTTATCCATTCTGGTCGGCGGAAAGGAAGAAGATTTCGAGGCATGTATGCCACTTTTTGAGGCCGTGGGAACCAATATCAACTATCAGGGTGAAGCAGGCTGCGGCCAGCATGCGAAGCTTGCCAACCAGATTATGATCGCGGGAACCCTTACAGGAGTCTGCGAGGCTCTGAGCTATGCGAAAGCGAAAGGTCTGGATATGCCGACTTTATTAAAATCGGTTTCCACAGGAGCAGCGGGAAGCAAACAGCTCGACACCTTCGGACCGAAGATCCTGGAGGAGGATTATGCACCGGGATTCTTTATGAAGCATTTCATCAAAGATATGAAGCTGGCGCTGGTGGAGGCAAATATCAGCGGACTCAGTCTGGAGATGCTCAGTCTTGTTCTTGCAAATTACGAGGAGCTTGAGGCAGAAGGGCTGGGAGATCTCGGAACTCAGGCACTGATGAAGTACTACGAAGTACAAGAGGAGGAATAACCATGAAACTTACGGTGTTAGGGACTGGAAATGCAGCGGTGACGGAATATTTTAACACCTGTTTCGTATTGTCAGATAAACACAGGCATTTTCTGGTAGACGGTGGCGGTGGAAACCGCATCTTAAAAGCGCTGAAGGACGCACAGGTACCGTTGGAAGAAATCCACGATATTTTCCTGACTCACGAACATCTTGATCATATTCTTGGCGTTATCTGGCTGATCCGTATGATTGGACAGAAGATGAATCAGGGGAAATATGAGGGTGATCTCAGAATCTACTGCCATTCGGATCTGGTAAATAAGGTGGTGACGATCGCGGAGCTCACTATTCAGAAGAAGGTGACAAAGCATATCGGAGAAAGGATTCAGATGATTCCTCTGGAAAACGGGGACCGGAAGATGATCATGGATTGTCCGGTCACCTTCTTTGATATCCAGTCGACGAAAGCGAAACAGTACGGATTCTCCATGATCCTACCCGGCGGCACAAAGCTCTCCTGCTGCGGAGACGAACCCTATAACCCATGCGAATACGAGTATGTAAAGGACAGCGACTGGCTGATGCATGAGGCATTCTGCCTATATAGCGAGGCCGATCGATACAAACCTTACGAGAAACACCATAGCACGGTGCGGGAAGCATGTGAACTTGCCGAACGGCTGGGCGTGGCAAATTTGATTTTGTATCACACTGAGGAAGACCATCTGAAGAACAGGAAGGAATTGTATACGGCTGAGGGAAAAGCGTATTATCACGGAAATCTGTATGTTCCGGAGGATATGGAATGGTTTGAAATTTAGTGCGGGAAATCTTTGGATAGAATGATTTCTTATATTTGATTTGGAAGCAACACTTTGGCTCTGCGGCTGAAGTGTTGCTTCTTTCTGGTACAGCTTTTTATCGCAACAGGATCCGTGAAATTGCTTGTAAAGAAGATTTTGGTATGGTATCATTCAAGGAGGTAAGGATCAGAGTATTTTGATCCTTTCCGTTTTCAGTTGCCATGCATATGAGAAAATGGTTCGGTGGACCATTTTTGAGTGGCACATTTTCAGAGAGATGACGATGGCATTGTGGTTCGGTTCTGCAATAGATCATTCGTCATAATAAGAACAAAACTGCTTGACAAAACAGAACGTATGTACTATTATTGATTTACGACAAACATTCGTTCGATAGAGTCGGAATTCCAAAAGTAAACTTTGATGAGAAAATTCAGTAAAGATAAAGGAGAATTTGAATTATGGCAGCAATGAGTGATGAGAATAAAAAGAAAGCGCTGGATGCAGCGATTGCAAAACTGGAGAAGGATTTTGGAAAAGGAACTGTGATGAAGCTGGGGGATCCGGCCGCACAGGTTCAGGTGGAGACTGTACCGACAGGATCCCTGAGTCTCGATATTGCGCTCGGAATGGGCGGCGTACCGAAGGGACGTATCGTGGAGATCTACGGACCGGAGTCCAGTGGTAAGACGACGGTCGCACTTCATATGATCGCCGAAGTCCAGAAGCGCGGAGGAATTGCAGGATTCATTGATGCGGAGCACGCGCTGGATCCTGTGTATGCGAAGAATATTGGTGTGGATATTGATGAATTATATATTTCCCAGCCGGACAGCGGTGACCAGGCACTGGAGATCACGGAGACGATGGTGCGCTCCGGAGCGATCGATATCATTGTTGTGGACTCCGTAGCTGCACTTGTACCGAAACAGGAGATCGAAGGTGACATGGGAGACAGTCATGTCGGGCTTCAGGCGCGTCTGATGTCCCAGGCACTCAGAAAACTGACGCCGGTAATCAGTAAGTCGAACTGTGTAGTGATCTTCATCAACCAGCTTCGTGAGAAGGTCGGTGTGATGTTCGGTAATCCGGAGACCACTACGGGAGGTAGAGCTCTGAAGTTCTATGCTTCTGTGCGTATGGATGTAAGAAGGATCGAGACTCTGAAGCAGGGCGGTGAGATGGTAGGAAACCGTGTCCGTGTCAAGATTGTGAAGAATAAGATCGCGCCGCCGTTCAAAGAAGCGGAGTTTGATATCATGTTCGGAAAAGGAATTTCCAGAGAAGGAGATATCCTTGATCTTGCCGCAAACGTGGATGTGATCAATAAGAGCGGTGCATGGTATGCATATAACGGAGAGAAGATCGGACAGGGCAGGGAAAATGCAAAGACTTATCTTGCTTCTCATCCGGAGATTATGGAAGAAGTAGAAGAAAAGGTCAGAGAGCATTACGGACTTGGCGAGGGTGCCCCGGAGACACAGGAAGACTGATTCGGCAGGTGAGAATGCATGATTATTACGGAAATAGAGTCGGTCACAAAGACAAAATTCAGGATGTATTTAGATGGAGAATATGTATGTATGCTCTATAAAACGGATCTGAAGAGTTATGGCCTTGAGAAAGGCAGCGAAATTACGGATGAGATCTGGAGCAGACTGAAAGAGGAAGTACTTCTGAAACGGGCAAAGCTGAGAGCCATGCATTTGTTGACGGATATGGCGAGAACGGAGGAGCAGCTCAGGCAGAAGCTCAGACAGAACGGATATCCGGAGGACGTGACGGAAGCGGCGATTGCGTATGTGAAGTCTTTTGGATACATAAATGACGAGAACTATGTCCGAAATTTCATTGAGAGCAGGAAGGGCAAGAAGAGCCGCCGTGAGATCGAGGCACTTCTTGCACAGAAGAACGTGTCCGGAGAACTCGTTGACAAGGTTCTGGAAGAAGTTTATGCAGAGCATTCGGATCGGGAGGCAATTCGGGAGATCATGCATAAAAAGCACTGGAATCCGGAAGAGATGGATCCTGTCAGCTTGCAGAAAGCATATGCCAGTCTGGCACGCAAAGGCTTTCGCTATACGGACATAAAAAAGGCGTTTGAGCCCTAATCGTCAAGTGATACAAGTTTTGGCACGGAATGCTTGACATATTTGTGAAAACAGTATAGAATTTAAGTGTTGTATTTGTACAATGAAAACTAAATAAGGAGGTGCTCCTGTGCCAATAATGAGTATAATTATTGCTGTGGTTGTCACACTTATTGTGGCGGTGCCGATTACTTATTTTGCTACCGTGTCGAAGTTAAAAAGTGATGCGGATTCTAAAATCGGAAATGCTGATACAAAAGCAAGAGAAATCATAGATGATGCATTGAAGACGGCAGAAGCAAAAAAGAAGGAAGCTCTCTTGGAAGTAAAAGAGGAATCGATCAGAACGAAGAACGAACTCGAGAAGGAAACCAAAGAACGTCGGGCAGAGTTACAACGTTATGAGAAGCGAGTCCTTTCTAAAGAGGAATCCGTTGACAAGCGTTCGGAAGCAATGGAACGCAGGGAAGCGGCATTTACTTCGAGAGAAGAAGCGATTAAGCAGCGCGAAGCAAAGGTAGAAGAACTTAGCAAACAAAGAGTACAGGAACTAGAAAGAATCTCAGGACTTACCTCCGAACAGGCAAAAGATTATCTGTTGAAAACTGTTGAAGATGATGTGAAACATGACACTGCGAAAATGATTAAAGAGCTGGAGAATCAGGCGAAGGAAGAGGCTGATAAGAAAGCGAAGGAATGCGTCGTGACGGCGATTCAGAGATGTGCTGCAGATCATGTTGCTGAAACTACAATTTCTGTAGTACAGCTTCCGAGTGATGAGATGAAGGGAAGAATTATCGGACGTGAAGGTCGGAATATCCGTACCCTCGAAACATTGACCGGTGTGGAGTTAATTATTGACGATACTCCGGAAGCGGTTGTTTTATCCGGATTTGACCCGATCCGCAGAGAAGTGGCAAGAATTGCCCTGGAGCGTTTGATTGTTGACGGACGAATTCATCCGGCGAGAATCGAAGAAATGGTAGAAAAAGCACAAAAAGAAGTGGATACAATGATCCGCGAGGAAGGTGAAGCAGCAGCGTTGGAAGTTGGTGTACATGGTATTCATCCGGAACTGATTCGACTTCTTGGACGAATGAAGTTCAGAACAAGCTATGGACAGAATGCACTCAAGCATTCTATTGAAGTAGCACAACTTTCCGGACTTCTGGCAGGCGAGATCGGACTTGATGTCCGTTTGGCTAAGAGAGCCGGACTTTTACATGACATTGGTAAATCAATTGATCATGATGTAGAGGGCTCACACATTCAGATTGGTGTGGATTTATGTAGAAAGTATAAAGAATCACCTACAATTATCAATGCAGTAGAAGCGCATCACGGTGATGTAGAACCAGAGACTCTGATTGCATGCATCGTTCAGGCGGCAGACACGATCTCTGCGGCAAGACCGGGTGCGAGAAGAGAAACATTGGAAACATATACAAACAGATTAAAACAGTTAGAAGATATCACGAACCAGTTTAAGGGCGTTGATAAATCTTTTGCAATTCAAGCAGGTAGAGAGATTCGTGTAATGGTAGTTCCAGAACAAGTATCTGATGACGATATGGTATTGCTGGCAAGAGATATTTCAAAACAGATTGAATTCGAATTGGAATATCCGGGACAGATAAAAGTAAACGTAATTCGCGAATCAAGAGTTACGGATTACGCAAAATAAGCAGGAAATAACAGCTATTCAGAAGGGGTACCTTCGGGATAGCTGTTTTTTGCTGGATAGAATGGGCTCAGAGTAATCCTGCATGATGTGGTGGGATTGAGTTATGATAATACGGGAAAAGAGGGATGGATCATATGGAAAAAGAAATGACCAGAGTGAAACGAATACGAATGTATCAGGGCGCGATCGTAGATGTTTATCGTGACTATATGCAGTTTTCCAATGGAAATACAGAGGAGTGGGATTATATTCATCACCGGGGAGCAGCTGCAGTAGTGCCTGTAACGGATGACGGGCGTATTATTATGGTTCGTCAGTATCGGAATGCTCTGGAACGGTTTACACTGGAGATCCCGGCAGGGGCACTGGATGATCCGGAAGAGCCGGGAATCAACTGTTCGGCAAGAGAATTGGAGGAGGAGACAGGATACCGGTCAGAGAACCTGGAATGGCTGATTACATTAAGAACAACCGTTGCATTCTGCAATGAGCGGATTGAAGTATATGTGGCAAAAAATCTTGTACCATCGAAACAGCATCTGGATCCGAATGAATTCGTCAATGTGGAATTACATACAGTAGAAGAACTGAAACAGATGATATTTGACGGTGAGATTGAAGACTCTAAAACAGTGGCCTCTATTCTGGCTTACGATGCAAAGTATAATCGGAAATAAGTGAGTAAAATGTGAATCAGCGAGGAAAACCCGACATATAATGGAATATCTTGAAAAAAGGGAGGCCATGGGAGTGCAGCTTCATCAAAGTAAGCAGCAGCTGGTGCTTGTTTTCGTGTCCGGGTTCCTCTTGGGAATCGTCTATGCCAATCTCGCTGCGGACAGTTTTAGTACAGTAACAGGAGTGTTTCATGAATCATTTTTTACCCAGTATGCACAGTCGGAGATTGATATAGGAGAGTATTTCCCGTATTTGTTGCGATACAGGATGTTGCCTGCAGTGTTCCTGGGACTTGCGGGGGGTACAAAGTTTAAGAAAACAGCGGCGATCGGAACATTGCTCTGGACAGGCTTTTCGGCAGGAATCGTAGCTGCTGCGTCTGTGCTCCGTCTTGGTGCCCGGGGTATGCTTCTGTGTATAGCCGGAATGTTACCACATTTCTTTTTTTACAGCCTGGCCTACATAGTGATTCTGTGGTATTTGTATCATTATCCACAGTCAGAGTGGAATGCGGGAAAAACAGGATTTGTGGCCATCATGATTCTGGCAGGGATCATGACAGAAGCGTATCTGAATCCGGGAATCGTAAAATGGTTTCTGAAATTGATCTGTTAAAAGAGTCTGGCTTGGCTAGTCAGACTCTTTTCGCTTGCCATAATGGAGAAGTCCGTAAAGAGAAAGTGCAGATATGAGAAACTGGCTGGCAAGAAGCCCGTGCAGATATGCGAGGATCCCATATTTGGGGATCAGAAAATACACGCTGCAGATTCGCATCAAGAGTCCGGCTGTGTTGGTAAGAAATGTGAACGATGTTTTGCCGAGACCGTTCAATATACTGATTAATGCTGTGTTGGTATATAAGAACGGACAAATAAAAGCCAGTGTTATAATGAAATTGCCGGCCTCGCTGTTGTGGAAAATAAGATTTCCCATAATATTTCCGAGAACGAAGAACCCGGCCATGCAGAGAAAACCAAGAGAAAAACAGCAGAAGACAACCTTTCGTATCAATTTGGGCAGATTATCTCGCAAATCAGAGACCTGGAGCTCCGCGACGGTCGGAAGAAGCATGGTGGAGACGGAATTTGTGATCGCAGATGGAAACAGGATGCAGGGGAGCGCCATACCGGTCAGAACCCCGTATGTACTTAAGGAGTCGGATAAAGTCAGTCCATACATTTGAAGACGCAACGGAATCAGGATTGCTTCCGCACTCTGAAGAAGATTGAGTAACACCCGGTTTGCCGTCAAGGGAATAGAAAGGTGAAGCAGTTCCCTTGCCGGTATAAGAAAATCCTGAAGTTTCCCGGACGGAGAAAACAGAGTTTCGTGCAGCATAAAGATGCTGTAAATTGCTGAGACTATTTCTCCGCAGACCATGCCCAGTACTGCGATGGTAACAGGGGTTCCCATGAAAAAATGCAGGCCGATCTGACACAAAAAAACAACGGAAAGTACTCTGAACAGCTGCTCCAGAAGCTGGGACACGGCTGGTACTTCTGTTTTTTTCATTCCAAGATAATATCCACAAATACAGCTGTGGATTGCAGCAAAGGGAAAAGCAAGGGACATGGAGGTTAGCAGTTCTGCGCATCGCGGTTCCTGTAATATGGTAGAAGCAATCGGTTCTGCGCGCTTTTGAACGACAATCAGTGCAGCAAAAGAGAGAATCATACTGAGAAACAGTGCGGTTTTCAAAGCATTTTGGCAGGTTTTCTCCTGATTCAGAGCCTTGTACTTGGCAACAATGCGCGAAAGCGCAGTCTGAATCCCTGCGGAGGTGAGAGAAAAGCATAGGGTGTAGACCGGAAAAATAAGCTGATACAGGCCTACTCCTTCGGCCTGAAAGGTTCGGCTCAGGAAAATCCTGTAAAAGAATCCAATCACTCTTGTAAGTAATCCTGTAAAGGTTAATATAAAAGTTCCTCTGATAATGGTTTGCTTCCTGGACATAATGACTCCTAGAAGGATATTTGTTAAAGCTTATTCGGAAAAGTGACTTGACAGAACATCTGTATAGTGATATTCTCTTTATGAATTAATCCTAGCAAAAAACTAGGAATAAAACAGGATATACTGGTAATGAATAGAAGGTGATGGCGTGAAACTATCCACAAAAGGAAGATATGGACTGCGTGCATTTATAGATCTGGCAGAATATGAAGGGGTGGGGCCGGTGTCGATCAGCAGCATTTCCGAACGACAGGATATTTCCGAACGATATCTGGAACAACTGATGGCCAAGATGAAGAAGGCAGGTCTGGTCAAAAGTGTAAGAGGAGCCGGAGGCGGTTACATACTGGCCAGAAAGGCATCGGAAATATCGGTTGGAGATGTGCTTCGGGCATTGGAAGGAAGTGTTGAGCCGGTAACGTGTGCAGCATTTCACCCGGAAGAGACCTGTACCGTCAAAGACCGTTGTGTTGCGAAATACGTCTGGCAGAAAGTCAATGAGAGTGTAACTGCTACAGTAGACGGCATTATGATCGATACTCTCATAAAAGAAACGAACCAGAAAGAAACGAATCAAAAAGAAGAAAATGAAAAATATAGAATGTAAAAGATGGAATATAAAGACAAGAAGGAGGAAGAACTTATGAATAAAGTCATATATTTGGATAATGCTGCAACTACAAAGACAGCCCCGGAGGTAGTGGAGGCGATGCTGCCTTATTTTACAGAGTATTACGGCAATCCCTCAAGTGTGTACAGCTTTGCATCCGGTAACAAAGAGAAGATCAATGAGCAGAGAGAACGCATTGCAGAGATGCTCGGAGCTGCTCCCAATGAGATCTATTTTACGGCAGGCGGATCGGAATCCGACAACTGGGCACTGAAGGCAACGGCGGAAGCGTATGCAGAGAAAGGAAAGCATATTATCACGACGAAGATTGAGCATCATGCGATTCTTCATACCGGGGAATATCTCCAGAAACGCGGCTATGAAGTGACGTATCTGGATGTGGATGAGAACGGACTTGTGAAGTTGGATGAGCTGGAAGCGGCGATTCGCCCGGATACGATCCTGATTTCCGTTATGTTCGCCAACAATGAGATCGGTACCATCGAACCGATCAAAGAGATCGGTGCCATCGCGAAAAAGCATGGTTTGCTGTTCCATACGGATGCAGTTCAGGCATTTGGACAGGTACCGATCGATGTAAATGAGTGTCAGATCGATATGCTGAGTGCCAGCGGTCATAAGCTGAACGGACCGAAAGGAATCGGGTTCCTTTATATCCGCAAGGGTGTTAAGATCCGCTCCTTTATTCATGGCGGCGCACAGGAGAGAAAGCGCCGTGCCGGAACGGAAAATGTACCGGGAATTATCGGGCTTGGAACAGCAGCAGCAAGGGCAGCGGCTACCATGGAGGAACGTGCAAAGAAAGAGATTGAAATGCGTGACTATCTGATCAGCCGGGTGCTTGATGAAATCCCGTATACAAAGCTGAACGGACACCCGGAAAAGAGGCTTCCGAATAATGCAAACTTCAGTTTCCGGTTTATCGAAGGGGAATCCCTTCTGATCCGTCTGGATATGGCAGGTATCTGTGGATCAAGCGGTTCTGCCTGCACTTCGGGATCTCTGGATCCGTCCCATGTGCTGATGGCGATCGGACTTCCACACGAGATCGCGCATGGATCGCTGCGGCTGACACTGAATGAAGAGATCACCAGAGAAGAGATCGACTATGTCGTAGAACAATTGAAAACGATCGTAAGTGATCTGAGAAATATGTCACCGCTTTATGAAGACTTTATGAAAAAACAGGAGAAATAACAGGAGGTAAATATAGATGTATTCAGAAAAAGTAATGGATCATTTTCAGCACCCGAGAAATATGGGTGAGATTGAAAATGCCAGTGGAGTGGGAACAGTAGGTAATGCGAAATGTGGAGATATCATGAGAATTTATCTTGATATTGACGATAACGGTATCATCAGGGATGTCAAATTCAAGACTTTCGGGTGCGGAGCTGCCGTTGCGACCAGTAGTATGGCGACGGAGCTTGTGAAAGGCAAGAATATTCAGGAGGCAATGCAGATCACGAATAAAGCCGTTATGGAAGCACTTGACGGTCTTCCGCCGGTAAAGGTACATTGTTCTCTTCTGGCGGAAGAAGCAATTCATGCAGCACTCTGGGATTATGCGCAGAAGAATGGAATTAAGATCGAAGGACTTGAAAAACCGAAGTCCGATATTCATGAAGGAGAAGAGGACGAGGAAGAAGAGTACTAGTATACTAGACTTTGCCGCGGAGAAGAAGGATGGAGAAAAAGAAAGTTGTTGTTGGAATGTCCGGCGGTGTGGATTCTTCCGTTGCTGCCTACCTGCTAAAGGAACAGGGATATGATGTGATCGGTGTCACAATGCAGATCTGGCAGGATGAAGAAGAAACGGTGCAGGAGGAAAACGGTGGATGCTGTGGCCTCAGTGCAGTGGAAGACGCGCGCCGGGTAGCTGCCGCACTGGATATTCCGTACTATGTGATGAATTTTAAGAAAGAATTTCAGAAATATGTCATTGACTATTTTATGGATGAGTATCTGAACGGACGGACTCCGAATCCGTGTATTGCGTGCAACCGGTATGTGAAATGGGAAGCACTTCTTACGCGAAGTATGGAAATCGGTGCTGATTATATTGCGACAGGGCATTACGCAAGAATCGATGTACTTCCAAACGGAAGATATGCGATTAAGCATTCGGCAACCAGAATGAAGGACCAGACATATGCACTTTACAATCTGACACAGGATCAGCTGAAACGGACTCTGATGCCGGTGGGAGAGTATTCCAAGGAAGAGATCCGTGCTATTGCAGAGAATATCCATCTCAAAGTGGCCAGTAAACCGGACAGTCAGGATATCTGCTTTGTACCGGACGGGGATTACGCGGAATTTATCCGAAGAGAAAGCAAAAAAGAAGTACCCGAGGGGAATTTTGTCAGTACCGACGGGAAAATCCTTGGAAGACATAAAGGAATTACACATTATACCGTCGGACAGCGCAAGGGCCTGGGCCTCTCTCTCGGACACCCCGCATTTGTTCTGGAGATTCGACCGGAAACGAACGAAGTCGTAATAGGAACGAATGAAGAATCCATGACACGGTTCGTGAAGGCAAATCGTCTGAACTTTATGGCAGTTGAAGATATCGAAGGCGAGATGCGTGCATTTGGCAAAATACGATACAATCATAAAGGTGCACCGTGTACGGTCAAAAGAACGGGTGAAGATGAAATCCTTTGCACATTTGACGAACCGGTAAGGGCGGTGACGCCGGGGCAGGCATTGGTTCTTTATGACGGAGATTACGTGCTGGGAGGCGGAACGATCATTACAGACAGAAACACATCCCTGTAGTACAAGACGGCATCGTTCCGGAAAGGAGAAAAATGTGCAGCGACTCACATATGCATACACGCTTTTCGGGGGATTCCGAAGCAGACCCGGAGAGCATGATTCTTGCGTCCATATCGAAAGGACTCGAAAGTATCTGCATCACAGACCATGAAGATATGGACTATGTCTGTGAAGGAATCGAATTTATATTTGGCAGAGAAGAATATTTCCGCACATTTTCAGAGCTTCGGGAAAAATATAAGGATCAGATCGATCTGCGAATCGGTGTGGAAATCGGACTTCAGCCGCATCTCCCGGAAAGAATTCACTCTTTCCTGAAAGGATATTCTTTTGATTATGTGATCGGATCCGTACATGTGATTCGGGGAAAGGATCCATATTACAGAGACTTCTTTGATGGGCGGACGGATAGGGAAGCATATCGGGAAGTGCTGGATGAGACGCTGACTGATATCAGCTGTTGTCCGGATTTTGATGCGCTGGGGCACCTGGATTACTCCGTGCGCTACGGTACACATAGAGAAGAAGAGTATTCCTACCAGGCATTCTCGGATCAGATCGACGAGATACTGCGTTTTCTGATCGAACATGGAAAGGGGCTTGAATTGAATACGGCTGGACTTAAGTATGGTCTTCCCTTTGCACATCCACATCCGGATATCCTGAAACGTTACCGGGAACTGGGAGGCGAGATCGTGACGATCGGCTCAGATGCCCACAGGGAAGAGCATATCGCTTATGGATTTGACAAGGTTTCCGGGATCCTCGAAGACTGCGGATTTCGATATTATGCAGAGTTTAAAAATAGGGAGCCGGTTTTCAGGAGAATTAAATAAAAAATGGAAAACAGCCCACAAAAATGCAAAAGACACTTGAATTTTTGTTCGGGATTTAGTACAATAAAACATAGTTGATGAATCTTTAACAATGTTAATCATTTATCATTTCTGTAGCTGTAACAAACAGTAATACAATTAAACTTTAGGAGGACTAAATCATGGCAGTAAAAGTAGCAATCAATGGATTTGGACGTATCGGACGTCTTGCGTTCAGACAAATGTTCGGAGCAGAAGGATATGAGATCGTTGCAATCAACGACCTGACATCTCCTAAAATGTTAGCTCACTTATTAAAATACGATTCTACTCAGGGAAAATACGCATTAGCTGATACTGTAACAGCTGGCGAAGATTCTATCACTGTTGATGGAAAAGAAATCAAAATCTACGCTGAAGCTAAAGCTGAAAACCTTCCATGGGGAGAACTTGATGTAGATGTAGTTCTTGAATGTACAGGATTCTACACATCTAAAGCAAAAGCAGAAGCACATATCACAGCAGGTGCTAAGAATGTTATCATCTCAGCTCCGGCAGGAAATGACCTTCCGACTATCGTTTACAATGTAAACCATGAAAAGATTACAAAAGATGATCATATCATTTCAGCAGCTTCTTGTACAACAAACTGTCTGGCACCGATGGCTAAGGCATTGAACGATCTTGCACCGATCAAATCTGGTATCATGTGTACAATCCATGCTTACACAGGTGATCAGATGACTCTTGACGGACCGCAGAGAAAAGGCGATCTCAGAAGATCTCGTGCAGCAGCATGCAACATCGTTCCAAACAGCACAGGAGCAGCTAAAGCTATTGGTTTAGTAATTCCT
This sequence comes from Bariatricus sp. HCP28S3_D3, assembly GCF_052065755.1. Classification (NCBI taxonomy): domain Bacteria; kingdom Bacillati; phylum Bacillota; class Clostridia; order Lachnospirales; family Lachnospiraceae; genus Bariatricus; species Bariatricus sp. HCP28S3_D3. Next base: position 55,438 of record NZ_JBQHTK010000006.1, read on the forward strand.
GAATTAAATGGAAAATTAATCGGATCTGCTCAGCGTGTTCCGACCCCGACAGGTTCTACTACAATCCTTACAGCAGTTGTTGAAGGAAATGTAACTGTAGATCAGATCAATGCAGCTATGAAAGCAGCTTCTAACGAATCTTTCGGATACAATACAGATGAAATCGTTTCAAGCGATATCGTTGGTATGACATATGGTTCATTATTCGATGCTACACAGACAATGGCTATGCCGCTTGACAACGGAACTACAGAAGTTCAGGTTGTTTCTTGGTATGACAATGAAAATTCTTACACAAGCCAGATGGTAAGAACAATCAAACACTTCGGAACATTACTGTAAGCCGGATGTTTGGCAATTGAATCTGACGGATTATTTCCAGAATAGACTCACAAAGGGTCCGGTCTTATTTGGGACCGGACCTTATTTTTTAAGAAATTAAGGAGGCATATGACATGCTTAACAAAAAATCAGTAGATGACATTAATGTTAAGGGCAAAAGAGTCCTTGTAAGATGCGATTTTAACGTACCGCTCATCGATGGAAAGATCACAGACGAGAACCGTCTTGTCGCAGCACTTCCGACCATCAAGAAATTGATCGCTGACGGCGGAAAGATCATTCTTTGCTCTCATCTTGGAAAACCGAAGGGAGAACCGAAACCGGAATTATCTCTTGCGCCGGTAGCTGTAAGACTTTCTGAACTTCTTGGACAGGAAGTAAAATTCGCTGCAGATCCAGAAGTAGTAGGACCGAACGCGAGAGCTGCAGTAGAAGCTATGAAAGACGGCGATGTGATCCTTCTTGAAAATACACGTTACAGAATTGAAGAGACAAAGAACGGCGAAGCATTCTCCAAAGAACTCGCTTCTCTTTGTGATGTATTTGTAAACGATGCATTTGGTACTGCTCATCGTGCACACTGCTCTAACGTAGGTGTTACTCAGTTTGTTGATACAGCAGTTGTAGGATACTTAATGCAGAAAGAAATCGATTTCCTTGGAAACGCAGTCAACAATCCGGAAAGACCGTTTGTTGCTATTCTTGGCGGAGCAAAAGTTTCCAGCAAGATCTCTGTAATTGAGAACCTGCTTGAAAAAGTTGATACACTGATTATCGGTGGTGGTATGTCTTACACATTCAGCAAAGCTCAGGGCGGATCTGTTGGTAATTCTCTTCTGGAAGAAGATTATTGTGAATATGCTCTGAATATGATCAAGAAAGCAGAAGAAAAGGGCGTTAAGTTATTACTTCCGGTTGATAATGTGATTGCGGACGACTTCTCTAACGATGCAAACACCAAGATCGTTGGACGCGGCGAGATTCCGGATGGATGGGAAGGCCTTGATATCGGACCGGAAACTGCTAAATTATATGCAGAAGCTGTTAAAGAAGCTAAGACGGTTGTATGGAACGGACCGATGGGAGCATTCGAAATGCCGAAGTTTGCTGCAGGAACAGAAGCTGTAGCGAAAGCTTTAGCTGAGACAGATGCTGTTACGATCATTGGTGGCGGCGACAGCGCAGCAGCTGTTAACCAGCTTGGATATGGTGACAAGATGACTCATATTTCAACAGGTGGCGGAGCTTCTCTTGAATTCCTTGAAGGAAAAGAACTTCCGGGCGTAGCTGCAGCGAACGATAAATAGGAGGAACATAAAATGGCTAGAAAGAAAATCATTGCCGGAAACTGGAAGATGAACATGACTCCGTCTGAAGCAGTTGAACTGGTAAATACATTAAAACCACTGGTAGCAACAGAAGACGCAGATGTTGTATTCTGTGTACCTGCTATCGACATCATTCCTGTTATGGAAGCTGCTAAAGGAAGCAACATCCAGGTAGGTGCTGAGAATATGTACTTTGAAGAGAAAGGTGCATATACAGGAGAAATCTCTCCGGCAATGCTTACAGATGTAGGAGTTAAATATGTGGTTCTCGGACATTCTGAGAGAAGAGAATATTTTGCAGAGACGAATGAGACCGTTAATAAGAAAATGCTGAAGGCATTTGAACATGGAATTACACCGATCATGTGCTGTGGAGAGACTCTGGAACAGAGAGAACAGGGTGTAACAATGGATTTCATCCGCCAGCAGGTTAAAGTTGGATTCCTGAATGTTACTGCGGATCAGGCAAAGACAGCCGTAATCGCTTATGAACCGATCTGGGCGATCGGAACCGGCAAGACTGCTACGACAGAGCAGGCACAGGAAGTTTGCAAGGCAATCCGTGAATGCATCGCTGAGATCTATGATGAAGCGACAGCAGAAGCAATCCGTATTCAGTATGGCGGATCTGTAAATGCTGCTACTGCACCGGAATTATTTGCTCAGCCGGATATTGACGGCGGCTTAGTAGGCGGCGCAGCTCTGAAACCGGATTTCGGAAAGATCGTTAACTGGAAATAAGAGAACGATCCATCTTAAAGAATATTATTAAAGAACATAATAAAAATCCCGCTCCGGCGATAAACCGGAGGCGGGATTTTTTAGTGAGATTATTAATCAACTTTTTTGAATTTATCGGCTCCCTGCTTGCAAATCGGGCAGATGAAATCAGCCGGAAGTTCATCCCCTTCATATACGTAGCCGCAGATCTGGCAGACATATTTTGATACAGCCTGTTTTGGAGCTTCTTCTTCTTCCGGAAGATAGGTTGGTGCGTTTTTCGGGCTCTTTCCTTTTACTACTTTATGATAATAAGAATAGGTCATTTCCGGAACAGAAGTATCGTATACTTCGGCAGCGATCACTTCGCCAAGGAATACGGTGTGCGTGGAAGTTTCCATCTTATCTACTACCTTACAGACAACATATCCGCAGGTCTGCTTTAAAACAGGAGCACCGGATACGAGTTCGAAATCAACCCCATCGAATTTGTTAATCTCTTTTCCGGACTGAAAACCGAATTTTCCGATCAGATCGGCCGGTGATGCTTCTGATAAGATAGAAAAAGAGAAGACGCCTGCTTTTTCGATACATTCGTTTGTGTAGTTGTCATGGTTGATACTTGCAGCAATGGTAGCCGGAGAAGACGTGATCTGCATCACGCTGTTTGCAACGCATCCGGTCGGGCGATCACCGTCCATCGTTCCAACGATGTATACGCCATATGACATGTTTCTGAAAATTTTCGTATTCATGAAATACCTCCTTGATAAAAACGATAATTATTACTGATATTAATTATACCATTTTATTTACATTTGTCAATTAAGAGTTTGTTGAAAAATGGTCAAATAATTCACAATGTATTGCAAGTATAGGCAAAATCATGTAAAATACGAGGGTAGAGCGTTTTAAATCTATTTGATGAAGGAGTGTATAACAGATGAGTAAGAAACCAACGGTTTTGATGATTTTGGACGGTTATGGATTAAATGAAAAAACAACCGGTAATGCAGTTGCAGAGGCAAAGACACCGGTTATGGATAAACTGATGGCAGAGTGTCCGTTTGTTCGAGGCAACGCAAGTGGACTGGCTGTAGGACTTCCGGACGGACAGATGGGTAATTCAGAAGTAGGCCACTTGAATATGGGAGCCGGAAGAATCGTTTACCAGGATCTTACAAAGATCACGAAAGCGATCCAGGATGGAGATTTCTTTGAGAATCCGGAGCTTTTAAAGGCATGTCAGAACGCGAAGGAGAACGGAACTGCGCTTCATATGTTCGGTCTGGTTTCCGATGGCGGCGTCCACAGCCATAATACCCATATTTACGGACTTCTTGAGCTGGCAAAACGCCAGGGTCTTTCAAAAGTATATGTTCATTGTTTCCTTGACGGACGTGATACACCTCCGGCATCAGGAAAAGACTACGTACAGGAACTGGTGAATAAAATGGCTGAGATCGGTGTCGGTGAAGTCGCTTCTGTGATGGGACGTTACTATGCGATGGACCGCGATAACAGATGGGACCGTGTAGAGAAAGCCTATAATGCACTGGTTAAAGGAGAAGGACTTACGGCAGAGGATCCGGTGCAGGCCGTTCAGCAGTCCTACGATAAGGATGAGACAGATGAGTTCGTTGTGCCGACGGTTGTTCTGAAAGATGGCGCACCTACCGCAACAATCCAGAACGGCGATTCTGTGATTTTCTTTAACTTCCGTCCGGACCGTGCAAGAGAGATCACCAGAACATTCTGCGATGATGAATTTACCGGATTCGACCGCGGAGAGAGAATTAAGACAACGTATGTATGTTTCACAGAATATGATGTTACGATTCCGAACAAATCCGTGGCATTTGTGAAGACTGAGATCACCAATACCTTTGGCGAATTCCTGGCAGCAAATCATATGACACAGGCAAGAATCGCGGAAACAGAAAAGTATGCGCATGTAACCTTCTTCTTTAATGGAGGAGTAGAAGAACCAAATGAAGGCGAAGATCGTATTCTTGTGAAATCGCCAAAGGTTGCGACCTATGATCTGAAGCCGGAGATGAGCGCTTATGAAGTATGTGATAAACTGGTGGAAGCAATCAAATCCGATAAATATGATGTTATCATCATCAACTTTGCAAACCCGGATATGGTAGGACATACTGGTGTGGAAGCAGCTGCTATCAAGGCTGTAGAAGCAGTGGATGAATGCGTAGGAAAGACCGTTGACGCGATCAAAGAAGTAAACGGACAGATTTTCATCTGTGCCGATCACGGAAATGCAGAACAGCTGATCGACGAGGAGACCGGCGAACCGTTCACCGCTCATACAACCAATCAGGTTCCGTTTATTCTGGTCAATGCAGAAGGTTACGGACTCAGAGAGGGAGGATGTCTGGCCGATATCGCACCGACTCTGATCGAACTGATGGGCATGGAACAGCCAAAAGAAATGACTGGAAAATCACTGCTGATTAAAAAATAGAAATATCTGCAGGCATAGTGTTGTTTAAACAGGGCAGAATAAAATGGGAGACGTATCAAATGCGTCTCCTTTTTGCATTTTACACTGTTTGTCGATTCTGATGAAGTAATAAATGAATAAAACTAAATATAAAATTTCAAATTATCATTATAAAATGCCGAAAATCTGTTTTTGAATTGAATAAAATGCAGGAAATGGTTGACGAAACGTCATTCTTTCGATATACTATCATTCGGTGAGATAAAATTCAGTGCGATAAAATGGAGGATTTGCTATGACTGCATATAAAGATTTGAGTAGAGAAGAATTGCTGGAGCTTAAGAAAGAACTGGAAGTAGAATTTGAAGATGTGAAGGGAAAAGGTCTGAAGCTTGATATGTCAAGAGGAAAACCGTCTAAGGCACAGCTTGATCTTTCGATGGGAATGATGGATGTGCTGAACGGTGATTCGGATCTGGTATGTGAAGAAGGCGTTGACTGTCGAAATTATGGTGTGATAGATGGTATTAAGGAAGCAAAGCAGCTGTTTGCGGATATGATGGAAGTACCGAAAGACAACATCATTATTTTCGGAAATTCAAGTCTGAATGTGATGTATGATACCGTGGCACGTGCGATGACACATGGTATTATGGGCAGTACTCCATGGGCAAAGCTGGATAAGGTAAAATTCCTCTGTCCGGTACCGGGTTATGACCGCCATTTTAAGATTACAGAGCATTTTGGTATTGAGATGATCAATATCCCGATGACACAGGACGGACCGGATATGGATCTGGTGGCTCAGTATGTAGAAAATGATCCAAGTGTAAAAGGAATCTGGTGTGTGCCGAAATACTCTAATCCACAGGGAATCACTTATTCAGACGAGACCGTTCATCGTTTTGCCACACTGAATCCGGCAGCCGAGGATTTCCGTATTTTCTGGGACAATGCGTATGGTATCCATCATTTATATGAAGACAAACAGGACTATCTGATCGAGATCCTGATGGAATGTAAAAAGGAAGGACATCCGGATATGGTTTATAAATTTGGTTCCACTTCCAAGATCAGTTTCCCTGGTTCCGGTATCGCAGCAATCGCAGCATCTGATAATAACCTGAAAGAGATCCGGCAGATGATGTCCATTCAGACGATCGGACATGACAAATTGAATCAGCTTCGTCATGTGCGTTATTTCAAAGATATTCATGGAATGGTAGAGCATATGAAGAAGCATGCAGATATTCTGCGTCCGAAGTTCGAAACGGTTCTGAATGTTCTCGAAACCGAGCTTGGAGGATTGGAGATCGGTTCCTGGATCGCTCCACGTGGAGGATATTTTATTTCCTTTGATTCCATGGAAGGATGTGCGAAAGCGATTGTCGCTAAGGCGAAAGAAGCAGGACTGATCATGACGGGAGCGGGAGCAACCTTCCCGTATGGCAAGGATCCGAAAGACAGCAATATCCGTATCGCACCTTCATTCCCGACACCTGAAGAGCTTGCAGTTGCCGCACAGGTTTTCGTTCTCAGCGTGAAGCTGGTAAGTATCGATAAACTGCTCAGTGAAATGGAATAAATAACAAATATAAAAAAGCGCAGGTCTGAGATTTCGGATCTGCGCTTATTATTTATGCTGTTTCGTTCATTTTCTTGTAAGCCGTTGAAAGCATCAATTTGATACGGTTCAGCTGGTTTACTTCGCTGGCACCCGGGTCGTAGTCGATCGCTACAATATTGGATTCCGGATGACGGCGTCTGAGTTCTTTGATGACTCCTTTTCCAACTACGTGGTTCGGCAGGCAGGCAAATGGCTGCGTACAGACAATGTTGGATGCACCGCTCTTGATAAGCTCCAGCATTTCACCGGTCAGGAACCAACCTTCACCGGTCTGGTTTCCGAGAGAAACGATCTCACTTGCCATTTCAGCAAGCTCTTCAATATGGGATGGAGCGTCAAAACGTTCACTTGCTTTCAGAGCATCCACTGCCGGTTTGCGGAACCATTCCAGAGCACGGATACCAAGATTTCCAAGTCTGGCAGATGATTTCTTCATGCCCAGATGTTCTGCCTTGAAATTGGTATTGTAGAAGCAGTAGAGCAGGAAATCCACAAGATCCGGCACGACAGCTTCGGCGCCTTCCTGTTCCAACAGATCCACCAGATGGTTGTTGGCGGCAGGAAGGAATTTCACAAGGATTTCTCCGACTACACCTACGCGCGCTTTCTTTACGTCTTTGATTGGAAGAGTATCGAAGTCATGTACGATTGCGCGGCAGAGACGTTTGAATTCTCTTCGGCTCTGATGATCCTTGGTTATGAATCGGATGGCCTCTTCCTCCCATTTCTTATGTAATGCATTTGCAGAGCCCGGAACAGCTTCATATGGACGTACCCGGTAGAGGCAGCGCATAAACACATCGCCGATTATCGCCCCGTAAACACCTTTGATCACAAGAGACGGGGTGATCTTAAAGCCTGGATTGCTCTCCAGTCCGCTCAGGTTGATCGAAATCACCGGAATGTGTGCATAGCCGGCCTTTTTCAGTGCACGGCGGATGAAACCGATATAGTTGGATGCACGGCAGCCGCCGCCGGTCTGGCTGATGATCACGGCAAGCTTGTCCGTATCGTATTTGCCGGACAGGATGGCGTCCATAATTTGTCCTACTACGATGAGAGACGGATAGCAGGCATCGTTATTTACATATTTGAGACCGGTATTTACGGCGTTTTTATTATCGTTCTTCAGTACTTCGATCTTATAGCCCGCTTTACGGAAAGCCGGCTCAATGAGATTGAAGTGGATCGGTGACATCTGCGGGCAAAGGATGGTGTAGTTTTCCTTCATTTCCTTTGTAAACTGTACTTTCTCAATCGATGCAGGGCGAATCTCTCGTTTCATTTGTTTCTGTTCACGTACGCGGATTGCGGCGATCAGAGAACGGATTCGGATACGGGCAGCTCCCAGGTTGTTGACCTCATCGATCTTAAGAGAAGTATAAATTTTGTCGGAACCGGTCAGAATGTCGGCAACCTCGTCTGTAGTAACTGCATCCAGACCGCATCCAAAGGAATTGAGCTGGATGAGATCCAGGTCATCGCGGGTCTTCACATAGTTTGCGGCTGCGTAAAGGCGGGAATGGTACATCCACTGGTCCATAACGTTGAGCGGACGCTCGACGGGATTCAGATGGGAAATGGAGTCCTCGGTGAGGACTGCAATACCGTATGCGTTGATCAGTTCCGGTATTCCGTGGTTTACTTCCGGGTCGTAGTGATAAGGACGACCGGCGAGCACAATGCCTCTGGTTCCCGTCTCTTCCATATATGCAAGAGTCTCTTCCCCTTTTTTGCGGATATCCGCACGGCAGCTTGCAAGTTCTTCCCAGGCAGCATGCGCTGCAGTCCGGATTTCAGACTCCGGAATCTTTTTCAGAGATCCGAACTTATTTACAAGGCCTGTCGTAACCGTCTCTTCACTCGTAAGTGCGAGAAACGGATTCAGAAACTCGACCTCTCCTTTTACGATCGGGTCCATATTGTTCTTGATATTTTCCGCGTAGGATGTAACGATCGGGCAGTTGTAGTGATTGTCGGCATCTTCGAATTCGCTTCGCTCGTATGGAATACAAGGATAGAAGATAAAATCCACTTTCTTGTTGATCAGCCACTGTACATGTCCGTGTGCAAGCTTGGCCGGATAACACTCGGATTCACTTGGAATGGACTCGATACCCAATTCGTAAATCTGATGTGTGGACGGAGAGGAGAGAACCACACGGTATCCCAGTCTGGTAAAGAAAGTGAACCAGAACGGGTAGTTCTCATACATGTTGAGAACACGCGGGATTCCCACCGTGCCACGGTAAGCCTCCAGTTCGCTGAGCGGTTCATATCCGAAGTATCGTTCGTTCTTATAGGCGAACAGGTTCGGAATATGGTTGTTGGTCTTCTCTTTTCCGAGACCTCGTTCACAGCGGTTGCCGGAAATGAAACGTCTGCCACCGCTGAACTTATTGATGGTCAGACGACAGTTATTGGTACAGCCTTTACATTTGGACATGGTCGTACTGTATTCCAGTGCGTTGATGTCTTCGATGGAAAGCATGGTTGTATTCTTACATTCTTTGAACTGGTACCGTTCGCGAGCAATGAGAGCGGCACCGAAGGCTCCCATGATTCCGGCGATGTCAGGGCGAATTGCCTGACAGCCTGCGATCTTCTCAAAGCTTCGAAGTACCGCGTCGTTATAGAAGGTTCCGCCCTGAACAACGATCCGTTTGCCAAGTTCAGATGCATCGGATACTTTGATTACTTTGAACAGAGCGTTTTTGATTACAGAGTAAGCAAGTCCTGCAGAAATGTCGGCCACTTCCGCGCCTTCTTTCTGTGCCTGCTTAACTTTGGAATTCATAAATACGGTACAGCGCGTTCCGAGATCGATCGGATGTTTTGCAAATAAAGCTTCATGGGCAAATTCTTCCACGGAGTAATTCAGAGATTTTGCGAATGTCTCGATGAAAGAACCGCATCCGGAAGAGCATGCCTCGTTGAGCTGAACACTGTCTACGGTCTGATTTTTAATTTTGATGCATTTCATATCCTGACCGCCGATGTCGAGGATACAGTCTACATCCGGTTCAAAGTAGGATGCAGCGTAATAGTGAGACACTGTTTCTACCTCACCCTCGTCAAGAAGAAGAGCCGCTTTGATCAGTGCTTCCCCATAACCGGTTGAGCAGGAGTGGACGATGGAGACGCCCTCCGGAAGTTTGCTGTAAATGTCTTTGATGGCAGTGATCGTGGTTCCGAGCGGATCTCCGTCATTACCATGATAAAAGGAATACAGAAGTGTTCCGTCTTCTCCGACCAGTGCTGCTTTGGTGGTCGTAGAACCTGCATCAATCCCGAGATAGGCATTGCCGCGGTAGCTGGCAAGATCCCCCACCGGAACCTGATGCTTTGCATGGCGCTGCTGGAATTCCAGATAGTCTGCCTCGGAGGAAAAAAGCGGTTCCATACGTTCTACTTCGAATTCCATCTGGATTTTTGAGGCAAGTTTCTGCCGCATCTCGTTCAGCGAAGTCTCTACTTCCTTTGGAGAATTAAGCGCAGACCCGATCGCCGCAAAAAGATGAGAATAGGTCGGTGCGATCACATGTTCATCATCCAGCTTCAGTGTGCGGATAAATGCTTCACGCAGTTCCGGAAGAAAATGCAGAGGACCGCCCAGAAATGCGACATGGCCGCGAATCGGCTTTCCGCAGGCAAGACCGCTGATCGTCTGATTCACAACAGCCTGAAAGATGGACGCGGCAAGGTCTTCCTTGGTGGCACCTTCGTTGATCAATGGCTGGATATCAGATTTTGCAAATACACCGCAGCGTGCGGCAATCGTATAGAGTGCTTTGTAATTCTTTGCATATTCATTCAGACCCAACGCATCGGTCTGGAGAAGAGAGGCCATCTGATCAATAAAAGAACCGGTACCTCCGGCGCAGATCCCATTCATACGCTGTTCGATATTTCCGTTCTCAAAATAAATGATCTTCGCGTCTTCGCCGCCAAGCTCGATGGCTACATCCGTCTGCGGAGCATAATCCTGAAGGGCGGTAGACACGGCAACGACTTCCTGTACGAACGGAACACCCAGATGCTTTGCCAGAGTCAATCCGCCGGAACCGGTGATCATCGGGGATACCCGGATCGAACCAAGCTTATAGATCGCCCGGCCGAGAAGGTCTGACAGTGTCTCCTGGATATTGGCAAAATGGCGTTCGTAGTCAGAAAACAGCACTTCATTGTTCTCGCCAAGTACTGCAATTTTAACCGTTGTAGAACCGATGTCAATTCCAAGTGTATGTAACTCTTTCTGACTCATAAAATACTACTCCTTACTTAACTGATAGAGCCTTAAAAAGGCTCGTATATGTCAATATAACTACCTATTAAATAGTGTGTGCCGTTAGCTTCGGCAACATTTTTCATTATACGACAGAATGGATGAAAATACAAATGGAAGTTCGATTAAGAATGTAGAAAATATATGAAAATGTCATAAAAAAGATGTAGAATTTGTTAAAACGGCGGTAAACTTAAGCGGAAGAATTGACAAAGACAAAGTCAAAGGATACAATAACAAGAGTATAAAAAATACAGAAATGGAGTCAGTTTATGAGAAAATGGATGGATAAAATGGAACGTAAATTCGGCAGATATGCGGTGAAGAATCTGACAGTCTATCTGCTGGTGTGTTACGGTGTGGGATATCTGCTTTCGTTCTTATCTCCGCAGCTTTTGAGTTATTTTACGCTGGAACCGGGGCTGATCCTTCAGGGACAGATCTGGCGCCTGATCAGCTGGGTGATCATTCCACCTAATTTCAGCCTGATCTTTGTGATTTTTATGATGCTCCTGTACTATTCGCTGGGAACCTCGCTGGAGACGATCTGGGGGTCGTTCCGGTATAATGTGTATATTTTCTCGGGAATCATTTTCACCATTATCGGCGCATTTATCGTGTATGTTATCACAGGCGGTATGGTTGGTTTCGGAGGTATTTTCAGTACGTATTATATCAATATGTCTATTTTCTTTGCATGTGCGGCGATCATGCCGGATCTGCAGCTTTATCTTTATGGAATCATTCCGGTGAAGATGAAGTGGCTGGCTATACTGGACGCAGTACTGATTTTATGGGATTTTGTGGCAGGCGGAATCGTTACCAGGATTTCGATCGTTGCATCGCTCCTTAACTTCCTGATTTTCTTCCTGTTGAATCGGAATATGCAGCGTTATCGTCCGAAACAGGTGATCCGTAAGCATAAATTCCAGAAAGAGGTGACAAGACCGACTGCAACCTACGCAGGCGGAGCAAAGCATAAATGCGCAGTCTGCGGAAGAACAGAACTGGATGATCCGAACCTGGAATTCCGTTACTGTTCCAAATGCAATGGCAATTATGAATATTGTCAGGATCATCTGTTTACCCATGAACATGTGAAATAAATCACAGTTCAGAGAAATACAATCAAATAATCGAACGACAAGGAAGGAGAGGACACCATGGAAAAAAGACCATTCGTGACCAAAGGACAACTGGAAGAGATTGTAAAGGAATACCCGACACCGTTTCATCTCTATGATGAGAAGGGAATTCGTGAAAATGCGAAAGCACTGAAGGAAGCGTTTGCATGGAATAAAGGATACAAGGAATATTTTGCGGTGAAAGCGACACCGAATCCGTATATTCTTTCCATTCTGAAAGAGTATGGATGCGGATGTGACTGCTCATCTTACACGGAGCTTTTGATGTCAGAGTCCGTAGGCTCTGTAGGAGAGGACATCATGTTTTCTTCCAACGATACGCCGGCGGAAGAGTTCCGTCTTGCGGCAAAGCTGGGTGCGATCATCAATCTGGATGACATCACACATATTGATTTTCTGGAGCAGACGATCGGAAAAATCCCGGAGACGATCAGCTGCCGGTACAATCCGGGCGGACTGTTCAAGATTTCCAACAGCATCATGGATAACCCGGGCGACGCGAAATACGGCATGACCACCGAACAGATCTTTGAAGCCTTCAAGATCCTGAAAGCAAAAGGGGCAAAGGAATTCGGCATCCATGCATTTCTTGCAAGCAATACGGTGACGAACGAGTATTACCCGACTCTTGCGAAAGTGCTTTTTGAAGTTGCTGTAAAGCTTCAGAAGGAAACGGGTGCGCATATTAAATTCATCAATCTGTCCGGAGGTATCGGAATTCCGTACAAACCGGATCAGGAACCGAATGATATCAAGGTGATCGGTGAAGGCGTGCGGAAAGTATATGAGGAAGTGCTGGTTCCGGCCGGAATGGGCGATGTTGCAATCTACACGGAGCTTGGCCGCTTTATGCTTGCACCGTACGGATGCCTTGTTACAAAAGCGATCCATGAGAAGCATACTCATAAAGAGTATATCGGCGTAGATGCGTGCGCAGCGAATCTGATGCGTCCGGCTATGTACGGTGCATATCATCATATCACCGTTATGGGAAAAGAAGAGGAACCGTGTGATCATATGTATGATGTAACCGGATCCCTTTGCGAGAATAATGATAAATTTGCGATCGATCGCATGCTGCCGAAGATTGATATGGGGGATCTGCTTGTGATCCATGATACAGGAGCGCATGGTTTCTCTATGGGTTATAATTATAACGGACGTCTTCGTTCCGCGGAAGTTCTCCTGAAAGAGGACGGAAGTACGCAGCTGATCCGGCGTGCGGAGACACCGATGGACTATTTCGCAACCTTTGATTCGCTTCCTGTTTATGATGCACTCAAAAAGAATACCGAAGAAGCAGAGAAAGATTGTCAGTAATTAAAAAAAACACTTGCGAACCGCGGATGATTGTGTTATGATTATCTACGGTTCGTGATAGGCCGGCGTGTCGGAATGGCAGACGAGGCAGACTCAAAATCTGTTGCGGGCAACCGCGTGCGGGTTCAAGTCCCGCCGCCGGCAGTATAAAAATCTGTGGCTGCGAAACCGGTAGAGTAAAGTTCTATTGGCTTCGCAGCTGCAGATTTTTTTGATTCCAGAAGGGGCTTTTGGATGTACAGGATCCCCGCTGGCAGCATGACAAGGTGCAGAAAGGAATAACGGCATGAGTAAGATTGTACTGATTGATGGACACAGTATTCTGAACCGGGCGTTTTATGGTCTCCCGGACTTGACGAATGCGGAGGGACTGCATACCAATGCGGTCTATGGATTTCTGAACATTATGTTTAAGATACTGGAAGAGGAAAAGCCGGAGTATCTGACGGTGGCATTCGATGTCCACGCGCCTACGTTCCGGCATGAGATGTACTCTGAATATAAAGGAACGAGAAAACCGATGGCGGAAGAATTAAGGGAGCAGGTGCCGCTTATGAAGGAAGTCCTTCATGCGATGGGCGTTCGAACCATTGAGCAGGCGGGACTGGAGGCGGATGATCTTCTGGGAACGCTTTCCAGAAGATGCGAAGCAAAGGGAATGGAAGTCGTGATTCTTTCCGGTGACCGGGATCTCCTTCAGCTTGCCACTGACCATGTGGAAATCCGGGTTCCCAAGACAAAACGTGCAGGAACCGAGATTGAAGATTATTATGCGGCGGATGTGAAAGAACGGTATCTGGTCACACCGCAGGAATTTATCGATGTCAAGGCACTCATGGGAGATGCTTCGGACAATATTCCCGGGGTTCCGAATATCGGAGAGAAAACGGCGACCAGGATCATTGCGGATTATGGTTCGATTGAACATGCGTACGAGCATGCATCAGAGCTGAAGCCGCCTCGCGCCGCAAAGAATCTTGTGGAGTACTGGGAGCAGGCGAAAATGAGCAAGGTGCTCGCGACGATCAATGTCGAAGCGGATTTCCCGTATGATCTGGATGAGGCGAAACTGGGTAATCTCTACACCCAGGAGGCATATGCATATTTCCAGAGACTGCAGTTCAAGAATCTTTTGTCAAGATTTGAGATGCAGAGCGAAAATGCTTTGGAGAGTGTTTTTCAGGTCATTCATACACGCGGGGAGGCGGAGACGGTATTTGCAAGAGCAAAGCAGGCCGCAAGAGTCGGAGCTCTGGTCTATAAACAGACGAAAAATGTACTTCCGTTATTTGCCGCACAGGCCGGAATCGGTCTTGCGTTTGGCGATCAGGAGATCTACTGTATCCCGGCAGAGGGAGAGATCTCTTCGGAGTTTCTTCTTGCCGGACTCGAGGCTGTGGCCGGTCAGGTAGGGCAGTTTGTGGTATTTGACCTGAAGAAACTGTTGAAAAACGTGAAAATAAATCCGGATGATGTGGATAAATGTTTCGATGTGGCGATTGCTGCTTATCTGCTGAATCCGCTGAAGAGTGAATATCCGTTTGAAGATGTGGCGCAGGAATATCTGGGACTGATGATCGATCCGAAAGCAGATGAGGAGAAAAAGATTTGTTATGAGGCGTACACGGCGTTTGCGGCAGCGGATGTCCTGCTTGGAAAATTACGCGAGACGGATATGGAAAAGCTGTTTCGTGAAATCGAAATGCCGCTGGTATTTACGCTGTTCAAAATGGAGCAGAACGGGGTAAAGGTGGAAGGAGAAGCGCTTCGTGTCTACGGAGAACAGCTTGGCGGAAAGATCACAGAGCTGGAGAAAGAGATCTATGAACTTGCGGGGGAAGAATTTAATATCAATTCTCCGAAGCAGCTGGGCGTTGTTCTCTTTGAACATCTGGGGCTTCCGAACGGTAAGAAGACAAAGACCGGTTATTCCACGGCGGCTGATGTGCTGGATAAGCTGGCACCGGATTACCCTGTGGTTTCCAAAATCCTGGAATACCGCCAGCTTAGTAAGCTGAAATCCACCTATGCGGATGGGCTGGCTGTCTATATCAGGGAAGAGGATCAGAGAATCCATGGAAAATTTAATCAGACCATCACGGCGACAGGACGGATCAGCAGTACGGAACCGAACCTTCAGAATATACCGGTTCGAATGGAGCTTGGAAGGCTGATCCGCAAGGTTTTTGTCCCGGAAGATGGTTATGTGTTTGTTGATGCGGATTATTCACAGATCGAACTGCGTGTGCTGGCGCACTGTTCCGGTGATAAGGAACTGATCCAGGCTTACCGTGAGGCGAGGGATATCCATCGGATCACTGCATCCCAGGTATTTCACACGCCTTTTGATGAGGTGACGGACCTGCAGAGAAGAAATGCAAAAGCGGTCAATTTCGGAATCGTGTACGGAATCAGTTCTTTTGGACTGAGCCAGGATCTGAGCATTACGCGAAAAGAGGCAGCCGAATATATTGAACGATATTTTGAAACCTACCCGGGAATTAAGACATTTTTGGATGATACGGTCGCCCATGCAAAAGAGCAGGGATATGTAGTGACGCTTTTCGGCAGACGGCGCCCGGTACCGGAGCTTTCTTCCAGCAACTTCATGCAAAGACAGTTCGGGGAACGTGTGGCCATGAATTCTCCGATTCAGGGAACCGCGGCTGACATTATCAAAATCGCCATGATCGCGGTAGACAAGGAACTGACAAAGAGAAAGATGAAATCGCGGCTGGTCCTTCAGGTACACGATGAACTTCTGGTAGAAGCATGGAAAGAAGAATTGGAGGAAGTGCAGGCGATTTTGAAGGAATGCATGGAAAATGCCGCTACTCTGGATGTCCCGCTTGACATTGATATGCATACCGGACAGAGCTGGTATGAGGCGAAATAGGAAGGAAAAGCTGTGGACAGGATTCATTGAGGACAGAAACATAGCGGACCAGAAAAGGATATGGACAAACTCCGGGATATCGGAAGGGGTACTAGGATGATTAAGATAGGAATAACCGGCGGAGTGGGTTCCGGAAAAAGTCAGGTTCTTGCGTATCTGGAAGAAATACACCACGCAAGAATCTGCCAGGCGGACTTGATCGCTCACGAACTCCAGAGACCGAAGGAAAAATGCTGGAGGAAAATACGGGAATATTTTGGAGAGGGAATCTGCAATCCGGACGGTACGATCGATCGAAAGAAACTGGGAACAATCGTATTTTCCGATGCGGAAAAGCTTAGTGTACTGAATGCGATCGTGCATCCGGCGGTCAATGAGAGGATCCACCGGTTGATTGCAGAAGAAGAGAAAAAGGGAACCGGAATCTTTGTCCTTGAGGCGGCACTGATGACAGAACCGGTATACCGCGAAATGATGGATGAGATCTGGTATATTTATGCGGAGAAGCAGGTGCGTTTTCAGAGGCTTCGTACAGACAGAGGCTATTCGGATGAAAAGACCGCATCCATGATGTCATCCCAGGTGACCGAAGAGACTTACCGGGATTTTTGCGATCTTACGATCGATAACAGCAGAGAATTTGAGAAAACGAAAGTGCAGATCGACCGCGCGCTTTCGAATATGAAAAATAGATACGACAGGAGATAAACGGATGAGATTATGCAGCATTGCCAGCGGGAGCAGCGGAAACTGCATTTACGTTGGAAGTGAAGATACACATTTGCTAGTGGATACGGGAATCAGCAGAAAAAAGATTGAAGAGGGACTTTGTTCTCTGGAAATCAAAGGTGAGGAATTGGACGGAATTCTGATCACCCATGAACATGCCGACCATATTCAGGGACTGGGGGTATTCAGCCGGAAGTATCAGATTCCAATCTATGCCACTCCCGGAACCTTGCGAGGAATCCGCGAATACAAAGGACTGGGGAAAATGCCGGACGGGCTTTACCGGGAAATCCATGTAGATGAGGATTTTCGGGTGGGAGATATTGATATCCATGCATTTGCCATTTCGCATGATGCAAATGAACCGAGCGGATACCGCTTTGAGCAGGATGAGAAAAGAGTGGCTGTCGCGACCGATCTTGGAAAATATGATGCATATACGGTGGAGAATCTGAAGAATCTGAATGCGGTTCTGTTGGAATCCAATCACGATATCCATATGCTTGAGGTAGGACCCTATCCCTACTATTTGAAACAGAGAGTCATGGGGGACAAAGGTCATTTATCAAATGAATTGTCAGGACGCCTGCTTTGTGATATACTACATGAGAACTTGCAGCATGTGCTGCTGGGGCACCTCAGCAAGGAGAATAATTATGCAGAACTTGCATATGAGACTGTAAAACTGGAAGTGACATTGGGAGATAATCCTTATAAAGGGGAGGAGATACCGATTTCCGTGGCAAGAAGAGATCGTATTTCAGAAGTAGTAACCGTTTAATAAGACTAGAACAGAAGACACAGGAGGCACACTATGAAGAAATGTATTATTACAGTGGTAGGAAAAGATTCGGTAGGTATCATTGCAAAAGTCTGCACATATCTGGCAGATACGAATATCAATATTCTTGATATTTCCCAGACGATCGTGGATGGTTATTTTAACATGATGGCAGTTGTAGATGTTGAGAATTCAAAGAAGGAGCTGGATATTGTTTCCGTGGATCTTCGCGACCTCGGTCTTCAGATCGGTGTGGATATTCATTGTCAGAGAGAAGAGATTTTCCAGAGAATGCACAGACTGTAAGAGAGGACGGGAACGATGATTAATTTTTATGAGGTGGCAGAGACGAATCAGATGATTGAACAGGAGAATCTGGATGTGAGAACGATCACACTTGGAATCAGTCTTCTGGATTGTATTGATTCTGATTTGGAAAAATTAAATGAAAAGATTTATAATAAGATTGTGACGATTGCAAAGGATCTGGTTGAGACAGGCAATAAAATTGAAAAGGAATTCGGAATTCCGATTGTAAATAAACGAATTTCCATTACGCCGATCGCACTTGTGGGCGGCTCTGCCTGCAAGACTCCGGAAGATTATGTGACCATCGCCAGAACGCTGGATGAGGCTGCAAAGACGGTGGGCGTGAACTTTATCGGCGGTTATTCGGCACTGGTGTCAAAGGGAATGACGAAAAGCGATGAGAACCTGATCCGTTCGATTCCGATGGCACTTGCTTCCACAGAACGTGTCTGCAGTTCCGTAAATGTCGGATCCACGAAGACAGGCATTGATATGGATGCTGTCCGTCTCTGTGGAGAGATGGTCAAGGCGACGGCGGAGGCTACCAAAGAAAAAGACTCGCTGGGATGTGCAAAACTGGTGGTATTCTGTAATGCACCCGATGATAATCCGTTTATGGCCGGAGCATTTCTCGGTGTGACAGAAGGCGATGCGGTCATCAACGTAGGGGTCAGCGGTCCGGGTGTTGTCAAGAAGGCAATCGAAAAATGCCGTGGCAAGGGATTTGAGGTGCTTTGCGAGACTATTAAGAAGACGGCGTTTAAAGTGACGCGTGTCGGACAGCTTGTTGCAGGAGAGGCATCCAAACGGATGGGAATTCCGTTCGGAATCGTGGATCTATCACTTGCCCCTACGCCCGCTGTAGGTGATTCGGTAGCTGAGATTCTGGAAGAGATCGGTCTGGAGCGAGTGGGGGCACCGGGAACGACGGCAGCGCTTGCGATGCTGAATGACCAGGTGAAAAAAGGCGGTGTGATGGCGTCATCCTATGTCGGCGGCCTTAGCGGTGCGTTCATCCCGGTCAGTGAGGATCAGGGGATGATCGATGCGGTAAATGCCGGCTCACTCTGCCTGGAGAAACTGGAGGCGATGACTTGCGTCTGCTCCGTAGGACTTGATATGATTGCGATTCCGGGGAAGACATCATCGGCAACGATATCCGGAATCATTGCCGATGAGATGGCAATTGGTATGGTGAACCAGAAGACCACAGCAGTACGTCTGATTCCGGTCATTGGCAAGGATGTAGGGGATGTGGCAGAGTTCGGCGGACTTCTTGGGTATGCGCCGATCATGCCGGTGAATGAGTTTGACTGCAGTGCTTTCATCAACAGACAAGGAAGAATTCCGGCACCAATCCATAGTTTTAAGAATTAGAGAGGTATTCAAATATGAGTAAGGTAGCAATTGTAACTGACAGTAACAGTGGTATCACGCAGGCAGATGGTAAAGAGATGGGAGTATTTGTGCTTCCGATGCCTTTCTATATTGATGACGAACTCTTTTTTGAGGAGATTACGCTGACTCAGGAAGAATTTTATCAGAAAATGGAAAGCGACGCGGATATCAAGACTTCTCAGCCTGCACCGGGCGATGTGATGAAGCTCTGGGATGACATCCTCAAAGAATATGATGAAATCGTACACATTCCAATGTCAAGCGGACTCAGCGGTTCCTGCGAGACAGCTATGATGCTGGCGGAAGAATACGACGGAAAAGTAAAGGTGGTCAACAACCAGAGAATTTCCGTTACACAGCGTCGTTCTGTAATGGAAGCAAAAGCGCTTGCTGATGCAGGGAAAAATGCAGAAGAGATCAAAGCACTTCTGGAAGAAATAAAATTAGAATCCGATATCTATATTACACTTGATACTTTGAAATATCTGAAGAAAGGCGGACGCCTTACACCGGCCGCCGCTGCAATTGGTACAGTACTCAATCTGAAACCGGTTCTTCGCATCAAAGGGGAAAAGCTGGATGCTTTTTCAAAGGCAAGAGGATGGAAGAGCGCGAAGAAGACAATGATCCAAACGATCCAGAAGGTGATCGATACAGAGTTCTCCGATTGTAAAGGCCCGGAAAATCTGTATATTGATGCAGCCTATACCGGAAATCAGGAAGATGCAAATGAATGGAAACGGGAATTGGAAGAGACTTTCCCGGAATATGATATCTATATGGCACCTTTGTCATTAAGCGTGGCATGCCATATTGGACCGGGAGCCTGTGCGGTGACCGTGACGAAAAGGCTTAAGGTTTCATAAAAAGCGGTTTGAATCTGAAAAGCGTATATATGCGATAAAGAGGAACTCTTATACAGGTGGGAGCTGTGACCCGGATGGGGCACAGCTCCCACTTGTATGATATGAAATTACTACGTAAATCAAAGAATGACCAACGGTTGCGAAGGTGCTGGAATAAAGGGTGTGCCATATTTGTTTGTAATCACGGACTCATAGAGGTCACTTGCAAAGAGATCCTGTCGAAGCATTGCGACTGCCTCGCCGGAAAGAGGCGGGGCGGTGTTCAATTTTGTAATCAAAGGAATCCGGGAGTGCTCATGCAAAACGGTGAGGAGACCGGCATCTTTTTTGCAAAAACCCAGTATGCGGGCGTATTGTGCAAAAGTGGTACGGGCATAATCATCCATGTTCTTCTGACGAATATTAAGAAGAATGTGGAGAAGAATCCGGCTGATTCTTGTATAGGTCACCTCGCGTGTCTTCAGCAGTTCACAGAATTGATCCCATGATATCAACTCGTTACACCGGTTCATGATGCGGTTAGCCAGATCCGTTGTGATATCTGCGTATTGCGTGAGGGATTCTCGGGTTTCGGAAAGAAGCCTGTACTTTAGAAGCAGGGACAGGTCGTTTGCGAAAACAGGAAATCTTTTCAGATAGTTTTCTTCCATAATTGCAAAGGAGGAAGCCGGAATCTGATCGTTCAGAATCTCCGGAAGAATCGCACCTGTTTCTTTATGGCTCATGCCCTCCGGTTCCACAAGAAGATGTCGGATTGCGGAAGCAGAACTCAAAGTGCCGGAGAGCTCTGTATCATGATATCCGGATTCCTTACGCTGTATAGTGAAGGCTTTCAAATTGCTTCCGGTACGATGGAGCGCTTTCAGGTATTCGATTCCCAGCGTATTGTTCGGACAATCCAGTATCTCAGCAAGATCGGGATCTCCGGTGTATTCTGCAAGTGCCATTTCGCGGGCGGCAGGAAACGGAAGTCCGTTTTTTAGATTCTTTTGAAGAGAGCGACGGAATTCTTCCGGCTCTTCGGAGAGAATCCGGGCGATCTGATCAAGTTTTTCCACATTTCCGCATTCACTTCCGAAACAGATCGAATCAATGCAGCCGAGTGCATCGAAGATTTCGATGGCACCGCGGGCAAAGTATTCGGCGCTTCCGCATGCGCAGCAGACAGGAAGCTCCAGAACAAGAGAAGCTCCGGCAGACAGTGCGGCTCTGGTGCGCAGGTGTTTCGGCATGATGGCAGGTGCACCCCTCTGGACAAAATTACCGCTCATTAATACAACGGCATAATCGGCACCGGTTTGTTTCAGAGCCTGTTCAATATGATATTTGTGACCATTATGGAAAGGATTATATTCTGTAATTAAACCTACAATTTTCATGTTCTTAACGAGAATCTCCTTGTATCTTGTGTTCAAAAAGATTATACTATAAAAAGAAGTTTTCGGCAAAAGAATTGTATTTCCATACTCGATATAGATTTTTTGGGCTGGGAAGGAGGAAATAAAGTGGATCGCGATAAAATTTTAAAGCTTCTGGAAACGAGAGAATATAAGGAATTGAAAGAAGAGCTGGGTAAATATTATCCCGTCGATATTGCACAGTTTCTGAGTGAAGTGGAAGATAAGCAGATGATAATCCTATTCCGTCTTCTGGCTAAGGAAGAAGGAGCGGAGACCTTTGCATATATGGACAGCGATATGCGCGAGACACTGATCAATGCACTTACTGATTCTGAATTGGAAGAAGTTATGAATGAAATGTATCTGGATGATACGGTCGACGTGCTGGAGGAGATGCCTGCCAATGTTGTGGATCGTCTGCTCATGGTGACGGATGAAGATACGAGAAAGCAGATCAACACACTTTTGAAATATCCGGATGATAGTGCGGGTAGTGTCATGAACGTGGATTATGTGGGACTGCGTCCGGACATGACGGTCGCGGAAGCCATTCTGAAGATCCGTCAGGTCGGTATTAACCGTGAGACGATCTATACTTGTTATGTCACAGAGAAGCGGAAACTGGTGGGAGTGGTCGATATCAAGGACCTTCTGACCAGCAGTGAAAGCCGTACCATGGAAGAAATCATGGATACGAATATCCTCTATGCACAGACAACCGACGACCAGGAAGACGTCGCAATCAAGATTAAGAAATACGGTCTGGTTGCCATCCCGATCGTAGATCATGAGATGTGCATGGTCGGAATCGTAACAGTAGACGATGCGATGCTTGTCCTGCAGGATGAGGCTACGGAAGACTTTAGTATCATGGCCGGTGTTACACCCAACGAAGAGTCTTATTTCGGGACTTCCGCATTCCAGCACGCCAAGAATCGAAGCATGTGGCTGTTACTTTTGATGCTTTCGGCAACCTTTTCCGGACTGGCGCTCGGACATTTTGAGGCACAGATCCTTGCCATGCCTGTACTGAATACGTTTATTCCGATGCTGACCGGAACGGGCGGAAACTGTGGTTCTCAGAGTTCATCTTTGATTATCCGCGGATTAACCGTCGGAGAGATCCGGTTTAAGGATATTTTCCGTGTCATCGTGAAAGAAGTTTCCATCGCGCTGCTGGTCGGAACATTCCTTGCCCTGGTCAACGGAATCCGAATTATGATCATGTACCGCAACCAGGTGGATTCACCGTTCCTGCTTGCTCTGACGCTCGGACTGACGATGATCTGCACGATCATTATGGCGAAAGTGGTGGGCTGTACGTTGCCGCTGATCGCGGACAAGATGGGACTGGATCCGGCAATCATGGCAGCACCACTTATCACGACTCTGGTGGATACCGGGACTACGATCATTTATTTTACAATTGCAATGCAGATATTCCCATTTCTCAAGGGAGTATAGAGACAATACAGTTCATCCGGGATGCAGTCCGGACACTCATACAGTTGTCAAAAAAATA
This sequence comes from Bariatricus sp. HCP28S3_D3, assembly GCF_052065755.1. NCBI lineage: Bacteria > Bacillati > Bacillota > Clostridia > Lachnospirales > Lachnospiraceae > Bariatricus > Bariatricus sp. HCP28S3_D3. Next base: position 78,567 of record NZ_JBQHTK010000006.1, read on the forward strand.
ACAAAGCTTGTATGGGGCATGGAAATACGCTATAATGAAATATAGAGTGTACGTTTTCAGATGGAATAGGAAAAACGTTAAATTCATGAATCACGAAGGGAGAAACATTATGAACGTATTAGTAATTAACTGTGGAAGTTCTTCATTGAAATTCCAGCTCATTGACTCTGAATCAGAGGCAGTTTTGGCAAAGGGACTTTGCGAAAGAATTGGTATCGATGGAAAACTGACTTATCAGCCGACGGGTGGAGAAAAGATCACTGAGGACAAACCGATGCCGACTCATACAGAAGCAATCCAGTACGTGCTTGATGCACTGACCGATGCCGAGACCGGTGTTGTTAAGAGCCTGGACGAGATCGGAGCAGTAGGCCATCGTGTACTTCACGGCGGAGAGAAATATTGTGAATCTGTAATTGTTACACCGGAAGTAAAGGAAGTTATCGAAGAATGTATCGATCTTGGACCACTTCATAATCCGGCAAACCTGACAGGTATCGTGGTATGTGAGAAATTGATGCCGGGTACCCCGAATGTTGCTGTATTTGATACTGCATTCCATCAGACCATGCCTAAGAAAGCATTTATGTATGGAATCCCGTATGAATACTATGAAAAATACAAAATCAAACGTTATGGCTTCCACGGAACCAGCCACAGATATGTTTCCAGAAAGACAGCAGAATTCCTGGGAGTACCGTATGAAGAGACCAAAACCATCGTATGCCACCTTGGAAACGGTTCTTCTATTTCCGCAGTTATGAATGGAAAATGTGTAGATACTTCTATGGGACTTACACCTCTGGAAGGTCTTGTGATGGGAACTCGTTCCGGTGATATTGACCCGGCGATCATTGAGTATATTGCTAAGAAGGAAGGCCTTGGAATCTCTGAGATCCTGAATATGCTGAACAAGAAATCCGGTGTTGCCGGTGTATCTGGTGTATCCAGCGACTTCCGTGATCTTGCAGCAGCTGCAGCAGAGGGAAATGAACGCGCTGCACTTGCACTTGATATGTTTGTATATCGTGTTGCTAAATACATCGGAAGCTACGTAGCTGCAATGAACGGTGTAGACAACATCGTATTTACAGCTGGTATCGGAGAAAATGACGGAACAACAAGAGAAAGAATCTGTTCATATCTTGGATATCTCGGAGTTGAAATCGACAAGGAAGCAAACGCAAAACGCGGAGAAGAAATGATTATTTCTACACCGGAATCCAAAGTTAAGGTTCTTGTTATTCCGACAAACGAAGAACTTGCAATTGCAAGAGAGACTGTTGCACTGTTATAGTACTCTATTTAGTATAGAAACCTTAAAATTCGTAAATAATTTGGTTGACAAATACGTTTTACATGGTATAATAGATTAGGTGTGAATAGGAGTTAAGAGTATGTTAATAAACCTATCCGACGTCTTATCTGAACCACATAAGACCATAGAAGATAACGTTGTTCCCGAGATGAAGCAGGTTTCAATTGGCGGAAGAACATTTCCGGTGGACAGGATCAGTCCCCTGCATATCCGTATCGAATATGCGGGTGATAAGAAGCTTCATATTACTGGCGGATCATCGCTTACTGTGATTATTCCCTGTGACAGATGTCTCGAGGATGTTGCTGTAGACCTTGATCTTGAGATTGAGAAGAATGTGAATACGGATATGGATTGTGCCGATGATGATGACGATTCCGACGAAGCGAATTACATTGACGGATATCATCTTGATGTAGAGCAGTTGCTCTATAATGAGATTTTAGTAGGGTGGCCGACGAAAGTTCTATGTAGCGAAGACTGTAAAGGGATTTGCAGCGTGTGTGGCCAGAACCTGAATGAGGGTACATGTGACTGCGAAGACACAAGTCTGGACCCCAGAATGTCAGTTATCCGCGATCTTTATAAGAATTTTAAGGAGGTGTAACCTATGTCAATTTGTCCAAAGAATAAATCTTCCAAAGCAAGAAGAGACAAGAGAAGAGCGAACTGGAAAATGAGCGCACCGAATCTTGTAAAATGCAGCAAATGTGGAGCTCTTATGATGCCTCACAGAGTTTGCAAGGCTTGCGGAAGCTACAACAAAAAAGAAATCATTACTGTTGAATAATAGTGATGCGGAAAAATCAGAAAGGATTCCAGATGAACTGGAATCCTTTTTTTAAGTTTGCGCGCCATGGGCGCGCTCTAACGGGTGAAAGTCCCGAACATGCCCAGGTAGTGGGAAATGTATAGCCGAACAGCAAGGGTGTCCATCGTGAGGTGGAATCTGAAGGAAGCTGCAGGCAAATCTCTGGTCCGACGAACAGAAATCACATATAAGGCTAGGCTACGAGAGATAAGTTGGCTTAATTCAACAAAGTCTAATAACTACCACTTTTGTAGTAGCAGAGTAAATGTGGCGGATATATGGAGAGAAAGAGCGTGCACCTTAAGCGTGGAGGTCTCACAGAGGTTCCATTAGCCTAGTAACAACGAACTGTGAGAAGTCAGCCGAGCCCATAGTAGTGAAGAAGTTTCTGTAATGGAAATGGAGCAAAGGGGCGAACAATCAATAAGTTTGAGTATGTCGCGTATTGCAGAGAGGACAACATCTGCCGTAACCAATCGGGTAAAAGGTGGTCAAATCAAGCGAGACGGAAAGGAATGAACTGTTTCTTTGTATCCTCGGAGCGATCGCACAGGATGAAAGCAGAGCCATCAGCGACCGGATCCGTCGGTACTGTATCAAAGTTATTATTTTTCGAATGAACATGAACCCATCATAGAGAGGGAACTATGGGAGCGGGGCAAGATCATGGATGAAGATGTTAAAGTGAAGCGGATAAATCGTTAAGAACATGTGCTGTTTCTTGAATAAAATGGTCTGTTATGATAAGATGGAAACAAATTTATCGGTGGAATGATTGATGAGAATGAAAACGGAAGGAGAAGCTATGAACAACAAATGTTTTAAATATCTCCCGGATGGATCACAGTCCTACCTTTCGCTGAATGATTATATTGTAAGTTTTGATCGTGATTATAATAAGAGTGATTTGCCATCGCTCCGGGCATTGGATGGTATTAAAGGAAGTGATATCTATGCCTATCGTCATCTGGCTGACGAAGTGAGCAGCGAATTTCCTGCTTTTCATGATGTGGAAGATCATAATATTGCAAGTTTTCTGAATGAACAGCTCGTAGAATCCGATGAGAACCGGAAGAAAGCGGAAAGAATTTTGGATCGTCTCAGCCTGGGTCTCGCTTGCATGATCTTTTCCTTAAAAGAAGGAACAGAAGGCCGAAAGAAGAATGAACTTACGGAAGCTGACTGGCGCTTCTGGAAATCCTGTACGCATGTCTTTTTTGTCGGGAGAGTTGCCGCAGGAGAAACCGGAGCATTTCTGGAGCATAAAGTCATGGAATATCTGAAATATTTATCTGAATTTCAGAAAACAAAATGGCAGTTTCCGACGATACGTTTTTGTTGCAATGAGACAGTCAAGACGATTTCTCTGATGGGATGTGCGAAGGCGCAGGGGATTACCGGAGAGACGGTGTATGTCTTTGATTTTGGAAATACAGCGATCAAGCGCGGCAGAGCGATCCGTAAGGGAGAGGATTATGAACTGGCAGAACTCTCGAACCGGCTGCATGAGGATTTCAGCAGTATGCCGGATACGATCGGAACTGCCGAATGTATTCATAAAGTAATCGTAGATACGGTCTGCGATACAATGAAAGCATTCGGGGAGGATTCCGAAAGCTGCGAGGTCAGTATCTGCATGGCTAATAATCTTCTTGATGGGAAGATTGCAGACAGAGGGTACTACAAAAGTCTCAGACTTCTGGCGGAATTTTACGGGGAATATCTGGAAAATGAACTTTCTGAAATTTGCGAAAGACAAGTGACGGTCTTCATTACAAATGATGCCCAGGCAGTCGCAAATCTGTTCGGAACGTATTCGCCGAATGCGGCAGTAGTCACGCTGGGGACCAGAATGGGGATTGCGTATCCATAAAAACGGTCATGAGACCCGGATATCCTTTCACAATTCTATTGATTTTTAGAACAATGTTTAGTATTATAGTTTTTAGTTGTAAAGCATATCAAGATCGGGCTTTGTACCGGTCCAGATATGTCAGGAGGTAACAGTATGAAGGAAATGACAAAGATCGCAGTGGATGCGATGGGTGGAGATAACGCACCGAAGGAGATCATAAAAGGTGCAGTCGAAGCTGTGCAGAAGCGCGACGATATTCAGGTAATTCTGACAGGAAAAGAAGAAGTCATAGCAGACGAACTTGCCGGATATACTTACAACAAAGAACAGATCACCATTGTGAACACGACAGAGGTGATTGAGACCGCGGAACCGCCGGTCATGGCGATCCGAAGGAAGAAAGACTCATCCATAGTGGTCGGGCTGAAACTTGTGAAGGAGAAGAAAGCAGACGCGTTTGTTTCGGCAGGAAGCTCCGGAGCAGTGCTGGCCGGAGGGCAGCTTCTGGTAGGACGCATCAAGGGAGTCGAAAGGCCGCCCCTTGCACCGCTGATTCCAACGGAGAAGGGATTTGCTCTTCTGATCGACTGTGGAGCGAATGTGGATGCAAGACCATCGCATCTGGTACAGTTCGCAAAAATGGGTTCCATTTACATGAAACACGTGATGGGTGTCAAGAATCCAAAGGTTGGAATCGTGAATATCGGTGCGGAAGAAGAAAAAGGGAATGCGTTGGTGAAGGAGACATTTCCGCTTTTGAAAGAATGCAGGGATATCAATTTCACGGGAAGTATTGAAGCGAGAGAGATTCCGCATGGTCAGGCCGATGTGATCGTCTGTGAAGCGTTCGTCGGCAATGTTATTCTGAAACTGTACGAAGGAGTCGGTTCTGTTCTGATCAGTAAGATGAAGAAAGGAATGATGACGAGCCTCCGCAGCAAAATTGGCGCACTTCTGGTGAAGCCGGCGCTGAAATCCACGATGAAGGATTTTGATGCCAGTGAATATGGAGGCGCTCCGCTGCTTGGTCTTAACGGACTGGTTGTGAAGACGCATGGAAGTTCCACTTCTAAAGAAGTCTGCAATTCTATTTTACAGTGCGTGACATTTAAGGAACAGCGTATCAATGAAAAAATCAAAGAATGTATTCAGGCTGGTGAAGAACCGGTTAATATGTAAGGAAAGAAAGGGCAACAGTTATGGAATTTGAGAAATTAAAAGAAATTATCGCCGATGTATTAGGATGCAACCCGGATACAATTACTCCGGACACAACATTTGTGGACGATCTGGGAGCAGATTCCTTGGATATTTTCCAGATTATTATGGGAATTGAAGATACTTTTGATATTGAAATTGATAACGAAGATGCGGAGAAGATTGCAACTGTCGGTGACGCAGTTGAGCAGATTAAGAACGCAATTAATTAGGCATAATAAAGGAAAAGCCCGTAACAGGGCTTTTTCTTTTAGAAGAGGATAATATGAGCAGAAATTTAAAAGAATTGGAGAAAAAAATCAGTTACAGTTTTTCGGATGAAGGTCTTCTGAAACATGCGATGACGCACAGCTCTTATGTGAACGAAAAACGCCTGAAAAAGACAGACTGCAATGAAAGGCTGGAATTCCTGGGGGATGCAGTACTGGAACTGGTCTCAAGTGAATATTTATTTTTCGAGAATCCAAAGATGCCGGAAGGGGAGCTGACGAAGCTTCGTGCCAGTATGGTATGTGAAAAGGCGCTTGCTTTCTGTGCGCGTGATCTGGATCTGGGAGATTTCCTTCTGTTGGGAAAGGGAGAAGATGCAACCGGGGGAAGGAAGAGGGATTCAATCACTTCGGATGCGCTGGAGGCCTTGATCGGCGCTATATATCTGGATGGTGGTTTTGCTAATGCAAAAGAGTTCATTTTGAACCATGTGTTAAATGATCTGGAAGGAAAAAGACTCTTTTATGATAGCAAGACTATCTTGCAGGAACTTGTCCAGGGAAATTCAGAGAAGGGAATCTGTTACGAGCTTGTCGGTGAAGTGGGACCGGATCACAATAAATCCTTCCAGGTGGAGGTCCGGATCGGGGATACGACTTACGGACAGGGAATCGGCCGCACCAAGAAGGCTGCGGAACAGGAGGCTGCTTATCAGGCGATTTTGAAACTGAAAAACAGAAAGGCTTAGCAGGTGAAGCATGTATTTAAAAAGTATAGAGATACAGGGATTCAAATCGTTTGCGAATAAGATTGTATTTGAGTTTCATAACGGTATTACTGGAATCGTGGGTCCAAACGGGAGCGGAAAGAGCAATGTATCGGATGCCGTTCGGTGGGTTCTTGGAGAACAAAGAGTTAAGCAGCTTCGCGGAGGAAGTATGCAGGACGTTATTTTTTCGGGGACAGAGAACAGGAAACCGCTCAGCTATGCGTCGGTTGCCATTACACTGGATAATTCGGATCATAAACTGCCGGTGGACTTTGAAGAGGTCAAGGTTACGAGAAAACTGTATCGTTCAGGGGAAAGCGAGTATCTGATCAATGGAAGCGCCTGCCGTCTTAAGGATATTAATGAGATGTTCTACGATACGGGTATCGGTAAAGAAGGATATTCGATCATCGGGCAGGGACAGATTGATAAGATTCTGAACGGTAAACCGGAAGAACGAAGAGAACTCTTTGATGAAGCGGCTGGTATCGTAAAGTTTAAACGACGGAAAAATATGTCTCTGAAAAAGCTGGAAGAAGAGCAGCAGAATCTGGTTCGTGTCAATGATATTCTCGGAGAGCTGGAGAAACAGTTCGGGCCTTTGCAGAAACAGGCAGAGACAGCGAAGATTTACTTGAAGAAGAAAGAAGAACTGAAGCGGTACGACATCAATATGTTTCTTATGGAAACGATGCGTCTGAAAGAGCAGATGAAAGATGTGGACCAGAAGCTTACAATTGCAAAGAATGAGCTTGATGAGGCAAATCAGCAGTATGAGGATATGAAGAACGAATACGAGCTCATTGAGAATCAGGTAGATGAGATCGATGCGTCTATTGAGAAGGCAAAGAGTCAGTTGAATGAGACGACACTCTTGAAGCAGCAGCTGGAAGGCCAGATCGAGCTCCTTAAGGAGCAGATCAAGAGTGCCCGCATGAATGATGAACATTATGAGAAGCGGGCCAGAACGATTGATCTCGAACTGGAAGAACGTATAAAACAGAAAAAGACACTGGAAAAAGAACATAAAGAAATCGCAGAGAAGCTGTCTTCGGAAGAGGCAAGGCAGGAACAGGCTAAGACTGTACTTGTTTCAGTTCAGTCCCAGATTGCACAGATCACCGCGAAGATTGAACACCATCAGAATGAAATCATGGAAGTACTGAACGGCCGAGCTTCTACGAAAGCGAAACTCCAGCATTATGATACGATGCTGGAACAGATCAAGGTGCAGAGAGCGCAGCTTTATAAACGACTGGTAGAAGCTGAGAGTGATGCCCAGCGGCATCGTGACGAGCGTAAGATCTATGAGGATGAACTGAGACGCATTTCCCAAAAAATCGTAGATTCTGTGAATAAAGTGAAAGCTTATGAAGCTGATATTGAGAGAATGCAGAAGGAAATTGCGGATAAGAATGAAAAACTCCGGATTGGGCAGACTGCATTTCACAGGGAACAGTCCAGACTTGAGTCTCTGAAAAATATTACCGAACGCTATGATGGATACGGAAACAGCATCCGGAAAGTTATGGAGAAAAAAAGCAGTGTTCCGGGGCTCGTCGGAGTTGTTGCAGATATCATCAAAGTAGATAAAAAATATGAAATCGCTGTCGAGACGGCTCTTGGCGGAAGTATCCAGAACATTGTAACTTCGGATGAAGAAACTGCTAAAGAGATGATCGGTTATCTGAAGAAAAATAAATTCGGACGTGCAACCTTTCTCCCACTGACTGCTATCCGGCCCGGACAGGGAATCGGGAAACCGGAAGTATTAAAAGAAAAAGGTGTGATCGGAACAGCAGACACACTGGTCAGCGTGGAGCCGAAGTTTGAAAAACTTGCAGCTCATCTTCTGGGGCGAACGCTTGTGGTGGACCATATTGATACTGGAATTGCACTTGCAAGGAAATACCATCAGACTTTGCGAATTGTAACTCTGGAAGGAGATCTTATGAACCCGGGCGGTGCTATGAGTGGAGGGGCATTTAAGAACAGCAGCAATCTGCTCAGCAGAAGGCGCGAAATCGAAGAGTTTGAGAAAACAGTACTGCTCCTTGAGAACGAGATGAAGGAAGCACAGGCGGAAGTCGATGCTGCCCGTTCGAAGCGTGCGGAGCTTTATGCGAAAGTAGAAGAAATACAACAAAACCTGCAGAAGGATTATGTCGAACAGAATACTGCAAAAATGAATCTGGATCAGGTGGATGCGAAACAGAAGTACACCAGAGAAAATACAGAAGGCATGCATAAAGAGCGGGAAGAACTGGAACACCGCGTGCATGAAATCGAAGAAAACCAGGAATCTATTCAGGTAGAACTGGAAACCAGTGAGCAATTGGAAAAAGAGCTTTCAACAAAAGTCGATGAACTGCAGATGCAGTTGGAAAAAGAGCGAGCGGAAGAAAGCACTGCCGTACAAAAAAATGAAAATATCCATCTGACTTATGCAGCCCTGGATCAGAAGAATGCATTCATTGAGGAGAATCTGAATCGTATCAGTGAAGAAATTGTGAAATTTGAGGAAGAACTGGCATCCTTAGATGCAAGCAAGGGCGAGAACTCCGGTGAAATTGAAGAGAAAGAAAAGCAGATCGCAGAAATTCGAAAGACCATCGATGATTCAGGAGAACTCTTTACGGAATTGAAAACCCAGATTGAAGAATCGCGTGAAAAACGCGAGAAACTGAATCAGAAGAACAAGGCTTTCCTTGGAAAAAGGGACGAATTGTCGAAACATATGGCAGAACTGGACAAGGAAGTTTTCCGTCTGGACAGCCGGAAAACCGGCTATGAGGAAGCATCTGAAAAACAGATCAATTATATGTGGGAAGAGTATGAACTTACTTACAACAGGGCTCTTGAGATACGAGATGAAAATCTGACAGATCTGTCTATGATGAAGAAGCGGATCCAGGAATTGAAGGCAGAAATTAAAGCACTCGGTTCGGTCAATGTCAATGCAATAGAGGATTTTAAAAATCTTGCGGAACGATATGAGTTCCTGAAAGGTCAGCATGACGATCTGGTCGAAGCGGAGACAACACTTACGAAGATTATCGAGGAACTGGATGAAGCGATGAGAAAACAGTTCACCGAGCAGTTCGGGCGTATCGCGCAGGAATTCAATCAGGTTTTCAAAGAACTATTTGGTGGAGGAAAGGGTACACTGGAGCTGATGGAGGATGCAGATGTTCTGGAAGCGGGCATCCGGATCATCGCACAGCCACCGGGCAAGAAACTGCAGAATATGATGCAGCTTTCCGGTGGAGAGAAGGCGTTGACCGCGATTGCGCTGCTTTTTGCGATCCAGAATCTGAAACCATCGCCCTTCTGTCTGCTGGATGAGATCGAAGCAGCACTGGATGATTCCAATGTAACCAGATTTGCACAGTATTTACATAAACTTACAAAATATACACAGTTCATTGTGATCACGCATCGTAGAGGTACCATGACGGCGGCAGACCGCCTCTACGGTATTACCATGCAGGAGAAAGGCGTGTCTACGCTTGTGTCTGTCGATCTTCTGGAAAATGAACTGGATCAGTAGGAATGGGAGGCATTATATGGCTGAAGAGAAAATGGGATTTTTTAAACGACTTGTGTCCGGGCTTACTAAGACCAGAAACAATATTGTATCGGGCATTGACAGTATTTTCCACGGATTTACCAATATTGACGAAGATTTTTATGAAGAGCTGGAAGAAATTCTGATCATGGGAGATCTGGGAGTAAAGGCCACTTATGCGATTCTTGAGGATCTGCGCAAAAAAGTTAAAGAGCAGCACATCAAAGAGCCGATCGCATGTAAGCAGCTTCTGATCGACAGCATCAAAGAACAGATGTATGTAGGAGAGACGGCTTATGAATTTGAAGAAAGAACATCGGTAGTTCTGGTGATTGGAGTAAATGGGGTTGGCAAGACGACAACCATTGGAAAGCTAGCGGGAAAACTGAGAGACCAGAACAAAAAAGTTGTCCTTGCGGCAGCAGATACATTCCGTGCGGCAGCCGGTGAACAGCTAAGAGAATGGGCAAACCGTTCCGGGGCCGATCTGATCGGCGGGCAGGAAGGAGCGGATCCGGCAGCCATCGTTTATGATGCGGTCCAGGCTGCTAAAGCGAGAAAGGCCGACGTACTGCTGTGTGATACGGCGGGAAGACTTCATAATAAAAAGAATCTGATGGAAGAGCTGAAGAAGATCAATCGTGTGCTGGAGAGAGAATATCCGGAAGCGTACCGCGAGACTCTGGTCGTGCTGGATGGAACGACCGGTCAGAATGCACTTGCACAGGCCAGAGAATTCAGTGAAGTTGCAGACATTACCGGTATCATTCTGACGAAGATGGACGGTACCGCAAAAGGAGGAATTGCCGTTGCGATTCAGGCAGAACTCGGAATACCTGTTAAATATATCGGAGTGGGAGAATCCATTGATGATCTGCAGAAATTTGATTCAGATCAGTTTGTAAACGCTTTATTTACGACAGAAGAAGGAGAAGAGACATGTTAACGTTAGAGAAATTTGAAGAAGCAAGCGAGATTGTAAAACGGGTCACCAAACCTACCAAACTGGTTTACAGTGAGCATTTAAGCGCACAGACCGGAGCTAAAGTATATCTGAAACCGGAAAACATGCAGTATACAGGTGCCTATAAGCTCAGAGGCGCTTATTATAAGATCAGTACCTTGTCAGAGGAAGAACGCGCCAGAGGACTGATCGCTGCATCCGCAGGAAACCACGCACAGGGTGTCGCATATGCCGCAAAAGCCTTTGGATGTAAGGCTACCATCGTTATGCCGACCGTTACCCCACTCATCAAAGTCAATCGTACCAAGAGTTACGGAGCGGAAGTGGTACTTCACGGAGATGTCTATGATGATGCCTGTGCAAAGGCTTATGAGCTGGCGGAGGAGCACGGCTATACATTTGTTCATCCGTTTGATGATCTTGATGTTGCAACAGGACAGGGAACGATCGCGATGGAAATCGTGCAGGAACTTCCGACGGTCGATTATATCTTTGTGCCGATCGGCGGAGGCGGACTGATCACGGGTATTTCTACACTTGCGAAAATGCTGAATCCTAAGATCAAAGTGATCGGTGTGGAACCGGCAGCAGCAGCCAGTATGAAAGCGGCCGTAGCGGCAGGCCATGTTGTGACTCTTCCGAGCGCAAATACGATCGCAGATGGTACCGCTGTAAAAACAGTTGGTGAAAAGACGCTTCAGTATGTTATGGAAAATGTAGACGATATCCTTACAGTAGAAGATGATGAACTGGTCGGTGCATTCCTTGATATGGTCGAGAATCACAAAATGGTTGTCGAAAACTCAGGACTTCTTTCTGTGGCTGCTTTAAAACAGATGGATCTGACAGGCAAAAAGGTTGTTTGTATCTTAAGCGGCGGTAATATGGATGTCATTACCATGTCATCCATCGTACAGCATGGATTGATTCAGAGAGACCGTATTTTCTCTGTATCCGTACTTCTTCCGGATAAACCGGGTGAACTTGTGCGCGTCGCAAAGACAATTGCTGATGAACAGGGAAATGTAATTAAACTGGAGCATAATCAGTTTGTCAGCATTAATCGAAATGCTGCCGTTGAACTCAGAGTCACCATGGAAGCATTTGGAACGGAACACAAAAACAGAATTATTCAGGCATTGGAGCGAGAAGGATTCCGTCCTAAAACAATCAGTGCCAAACTCTATTAGATAAGGGATGAGAATCATGAAACAAGGCAGAATGCCGAAAGTCGGTGAGTGTTACAGACATTTTAAAGGGAATCGTTATCGCGTACTTGCAATTGCAAAGCATACAGAGCGTGCAGAAGAGCTTGTCGTCTATGAAGGACTTTACGGAGAACATCCGGTATTTGCACGACCTTTGGAAATGTTTCTGGAGCAGGTCGATAAGAGAAAATTCCCGGATGCAGATCAGGAATATCGGTTTGAACTGGAGGAAGAGACCGCAGTGGCGGATGAGGAGGAACAGAGTCTGATCATGCGATTTCTTGATCTGAGCAGCAACGAAGAAAAACTGCGGTTCCTTCAAAAATATAAAACAGAACTCACAGATGAATTCCTTTCCGCCGCTGCGCAGAGTATGGATTTTACAGAAAATGCACAGACGATGGAAATGCGATACCAGCAGTTGGTAAAATACATCAAGACATTGATGAAGTATGAAAAACGGATGTAGCAGAAAAAATAATCTAGCCTATTGACAATAAATGTATCGTTGTATACAATGATACAAAAATGAGCCAGGTTTACTTGGGTCAGATTTTATATTGACCCCAACAAAAAATATAGTTTTCAGGAGCAGAATCATGGATAAATATTCACTGAGGGGACAGGTTTTTCAGGAGATCCGCGAGGACATTCTGAAAGGCAAATTTAAGGAAAATGAAGAATTACGAGAAGCAACACTGGGTAAGGAACTTGGAGTCAGCAGGACGCCGGTTCGGGAAGCACTCCGTCAGCTGGAGCTGGAGGGGCTGGTTCACATTATTCCGAACAAAGGGGCCTATGTGACGGGCATTACGGAGAAGGACGTGCATGATATCTATATGACGCGTTCCATGCTTGAAGGCCTATGTGCACGTTGGGCGGCTGAGCACATTTCAGAGGAGCAGATTCAGGAAATGGAAGAAGTCCTGCTTCTTACAGAATACCACTTGGATCGTGGAAATGCCGAACAGCTTGCAGAACTTGACGGAAAGTTTCATGAGGTTCTTTATGACGCAAGTCAGAGCCGGATACTCAGACATATTCTTTCTGATTTTCATAAATATGTTCAGGTGGCAAGAAAACGATCCGTGAAGAAAGAAGACAGGGCAAAAAAATCTCTGGAAGAACACCGGGAGATCCTGAATGCACTACGGACCGGAGATGCGGACCGTGCAGAAGAACTGGCACATATTCATATCCTGAATGTTATGGAGAATCTTCATATTGAGCAGGAATAACAGGCAAAAGAAAGGAAGAGTAAGCATGAGCAAGATTCAGATGACGACACCAATTGTTGAGATGGACGGAGATGAGATGACAAGGATCCTGTGGAAGATGATCAAGGAGCATCTTCTTCTTCCGTATATTGATTTGAAGACAGAATATTATGATCTGGGCCTGAAACACAGAGACGAGACAAACGATCAGGTTACTGTGGATTCTGCAATCGCAACGAAGAAATATAAGGTTGCAGTAAAATGTGCAACGATCACTCCGAACGCAGCCCGTGTGAAAGAGTATAATCTGAAAGAAATGTGGAAGAGCCCGAATGGAACCATTCGTGCGATCCTTGACGGTACTGTATTCCGTGCACCCATCGTTGTAAAAGGAATTGAACCTTGTGTAAAGAACTGGAAAAAGCCGATCACGATTGCAAGACATGCTTACGGGGATGTTTACAAAGGTTCTGAAATGAAGATCCCGGGTGCCGGAAAGGTAGAACTGGTTTATACCGCAGAGGACGGAACCGAGACGAGAGAGCTGGTTCATAATTTTACCGGATCCGGAATTGTTCAGGGCATGCATAATATTGATCAGTCAATCGAGAGTTTTGCAAGAAGCTGTTTTAACTATGCACTGGATACGAAACAGGATCTCTGGTTTGCAACGAAAGATACGATTTCCAAGAAATACGACCATACCTTTAAAGATATTTTTCAGGAGATTTTTGATGCAGATTACAAAGAGAAGTTTGAAGAAGCCGGAATCGAGTATTTCTATACGCTGATCGACGATGCCGTAGCACGTGTGATGAAGTCTGAAGGCGGTTATATCTGGGCATGTAAGAACTATGACGGTGATGTGATGAGTGACATGGTTTCTTCCGCATTCGGATCACTGGCCATGATGACTTCCGTGCTGGTATCTCCGGAAGGATACTATGAATATGAGGCAGCACACGGAACGGTACAGCGGCACTATTACAAGCACCTGAAAGGAGAAGAAACATCTACTAACTCCGTGGCAACGATCTTTGCATGGACGGGGGCACTCAGAAAACGTGGTGAGATGGATGGAAATCAGGAGCTGATGGATTTTGCCGATAAGCTGGAAAAGGCAACGATCGATACAATTGAAAGCGGAAATATGACTAAAGATCTTGCACTGATCACGACGCTTCCAAATCCGACTGTATTGAACAGCGAAGATTTTATCAAAGCGATCGCTGAGAGATTGTAAATAAAAACAGGAAAAACGCGCCGATAAGGCGCGTTTTTAACAGTTATTCAGCCAGCTCTTCCCATTTTTCATAGAGCTCTTCCAGCTCTTCTTCATTTGCAGCCTTTTCCTTTGCCAGTTCCTGACACCGGACGGAATTGGTATAGATTTCTTCCTGCATAAGAAGCGTATCGATCTCCTGGTTTCGTTCTTCCAGCCGGGTAATGCGTTCTTCCGTCTTTTTCAGTTCGTTCTGACGCTTCCGGATTCTTGCTTGTTCTTCTTTCTGTTCCTGCCAGCTCATTTTGGACTGGGACATTGAAGAAGTGCCTTCATTCGTAGATTGCTTGTCTGAAATATTGCCACCGGCGTATGCCGTCGTGAGTTCCTCTTTCTTTTCGAGATAGTAATCGTAGTTTCCAATATAATTTACAAAAGTATGGTTCACCAGGTCAAGAATACGCGTGGCTGTCTGGTTGATGAAATAACGGTCATGGGACACATAAAGTACGGTTCCGGTGTACTCATTCAATGCATTTTCCAAAATTTCTTTCGAAGCGATGTCCAGGTGGTTCGTAGGCTCGTCCAAAATCAGGAAGTTCGCCTCGGAGAGCATCAGCTTTGCAAGAGATACTCGTCCGCGTTCTCCGCCGCTCAAATCACCGATCATCTTAAATACATCATCGCCTGTGAATAAAAATGCAGCTAGAACATTCCGGATCTGTGTATTCGTAAGTGTCGGATAATCATCGGAGATCTCTTCAAAGATCGTTTTTTCCATGTGAAGTACGTGATGTTCCTGATCGTAGTAACCGATATGTACATTGGTTCCCAGTGTAAAGCTTCCCGAATCCGCCGCGATCACATTGTTCAAAATCTTAAGCAGTGTCGTTTTCCCTGTTCCGTTATCGCCTACGATGGCTACATGTTCACCTCGCTTAATCTCGAAGCTGACATCCTGAAAAAGGACCTGGGGAGCAAATGATTTTCCAAGGCCTTCAACGCGAAGCACGTCGTTCCCGCTAACACAGGAAGGCTCCAGGCTTAAATGAATATCGGTATTCAGCTCAACCGGTTTTTCAACAGGTGTGATTTTGTTTAACAGCTTTTCCCGGCTTTCCGCACGTCGGATTGATTTCTCCCGGTTGAAGGAACGAAGCTTTTCGATGACTGCCTCCTGATGCTTGATTTCCCGTTGCTGATTCAGATATTCTTTCAGCCTTGCGTCTCTGAGCTGCTGTTTCTTCTGGGCATAATCTGAATAATTTCCCATATATGTCATCAGTGTACCGTTTTCAATCTCCAGCACTTTCGTTACGACACGATTCAAAAAATAACGGTCGTGGGAGACGATGAGCACTGCACCGGAGTAATTCAGCAGGTAGTTCTCAAGCCATGCGATTGAATTCATATCCAAGTGATTGGTAGGCTCATCCAGCAGTAAAATATCCGGTTTCGTCAGCAGAAGTTTGCCGAGGGAAACACGTGTCTTCTGGCCGCCGGAAAGGGCGTCCACCGGTTTCTGAAATTCATCCTCAGTAAACCCAAGGCCTTTAAGAACACCGACCAGTTCGCTTTTATAAGAATAGCCGTCAGCACGTTCAAATGCAGCGGTAAGTCTATGATAAGTGTCAAGTTTCATCTGAAGTGCGTCACCGGTCAGCGTACTGATTTCCAGTTCCAGTGCACGAATCTGACGTTCCATTTCGATAATCTCAGATTTGGCGGTGCGGACTTCTTCGTAAATGGTATTCCCGCTCATCAGGTCCTGGTGCTGGGCAAGATAGCCCATTGTTTTTCCTTTGGTAAGAATTACATCACCGTCATCACTATTCAATTCACCGACGATCATTTTCAAAATTGTGGATTTCCCGGCGCCGTTCAGACCGACCAGCGCCGCTTTCTCACGGTCTTCTATATGAAAGGAGCCTTTATTCACAATAACCTGCTCCCCAAAGGATTTCGTTAAATTGTGGCATGCCAGTATCATTTTCAAACCTCCTTATACTGTAGAAATAGGTACTGTCTACCTCATTATATCGGAAATACAATAAAAAACAACTATTAAGTTTGACTTTTTTATGTCATTTTTATATAATGAAATTTAGAATAAGAATGGAAGGTGGATGTCAGGTGGAAGAAAGAGAAATATCTCAGGCAGTAATCAGAAGACTTCCGAGATACTATCGTTATCTTGGCGAATTGCTGGAACACGGTGTGGAACGAATATCCTCCAACGATTTGAGCAAGAGAATGAAAGTAACTGCATCCCAGATTCGTCAGGACCTTAATAATTTTGGTGGATTTGGACAACAGGGATACGGGTATAATGTAAAATACTTATATACGGAAATAGGGAAAATTCTGGGACTGGACAACCAACATAACATGGTCATTATCGGTGCCGGTAATCTTGGACAGGCACTGGCTAATTATGCAGCATTTGAAAAAAGAGGTTTTGTATTAAAAGGATTATTTGACGTGAATCCACGACTTGTGGGAATTACGATCCGCGGTGTGGAGATCCGGATGATGGATGAACTGAGTGATTTTATTCAGAAGAATGATATTGAAATCGGAGTACTTGCGATTCCGAAGACAAGAGCCATAGATGTTGCGAATGTTCTGGTTGATAATGGTGTGCGGGCGATCTGGAATTTTGCACATACAGATTTGAATCTTCCGGATAATATTATTGTTGAGAACGTGCATTTATCGGAGAGTCTGATGAGACTTTCATACAATATAACACGTTATAATATGGAACATACAGATAATTCATAATTCGACAGAATGTGTTACACACATTTTGCCTGAATCGGCGTAATGAGAGAAGAGTTCCGGCTGCGGGGCTCTTTATTGCGTATTGGAAGGTGAGAATATGAAATATATATTGACGGCTGAACAGATGAAAGCGGCGGACGGAAGAATGATCCATGAGATCGGGATTCCTTCGCTGGTATTGATGGAACGTGCGGCGCTTCAGTGTATGGCTGCAATGAAAGAAGAGCAGATTGATCTGTCCTATGCACTGGTGGTATGCGGCTCCGGCAACAACGGTGGAGACGGATTCGCGGTGGCAAGACTGCTTGCCGAAGAAGGAAAAAGGGTCGATGTGTGTTTTGCCGGAAAATTGGAATCCAGGAGTGAAGAAACGAAGCAGCAGATGCATATTCTGGAAAATCTGGGCGTGTCTGTAGGAAACACTTTACCGGAGAAGGAATATAGTGTTATTATAGATGCCGTATTTGGAATCGGGCTTTGCCGAAATATCGAAGGACATTACCAGAATGTGATTGAACAAATGAACCGGTATCAGGGATACAAAGTTGCGATTGATACTCCGTCCGGAATTTCCGCTGACACCGGGGAAGTACTGGGATGTGCGTTCCGGGCTGATTTGACAGTCACGTTTGCATACGCTAAGGCAGGTCAGGTTTTCTTTCCGGGTTCCGAGTATGCGGGGAAAGTACTGGTAAAGGATATCGGCATTACGGATCCGGGCTTTGAAAACCGGGACGATCTTTATTTTATGCTGGAAAAACAGGATGTGATTTCCAGGATGCCGGAGAGAAAGCCGGATTCCAATAAAGGAAGCTATGGAAGGGTTCTTCTTATTGCCGGAAGTAGGGGAATGTCGGGGGCAGCGTACTTAAGTGCCCATGCGGCGTACATGGTAGGCGCAGGCCTTGTACGGATATACACGGAAGAATCCAACAGACAGATTCTTCAGCAGCTTCTGCCGGAAGCTATTATCACGACTTATGATGAGATGGCCTTAGATTGTTTCCGGGAACTTCCAGATCTGCTTCAATGGGCAGATATGGTCTGCATCGGATGCGGACTTGGAATTTCAGAGTATTCGCGGAGACTTTTTAAAATGACGCTGGAAATGAACCGGAAGCCGTGTGTGATTGATGCGGACGGTCTCAATCTTCTTGCGGAATTTACCGAAGAAGAGCGAAGAAAATGGGCGCGCCAGAAAGAACAGTATGTGCTGACACCTCATATGAAAGAAATGTCAAGATTGACAGGATATCCTGTTGCAGAACTAAAGAATCATAGGAACGCTCTTCTACGTGAGTTTGTTGAAAAAATGCAGGTCGTTTGTGCCATGAAAGATAGCAGAACACTCGTCGCAGCTTGCGGACATCCGACGTTTCTGAATTCATCCGGAAATGCAGCAATGGCGAAGGCCGGTTCCGGTGACGTGCTGGCAGGAACGATTGCCGGCCTGATGGCTCAGAACCTCCCGACTTTTGACGCGGCTGTGTTGGGAGTATATCTGCACGGCCTTGCCGGAGATACGGCAAGAGAAGAATGTGGATCCTACAGTGTGCTTGCTGAAGATCTCATCCGGGGGCTTGGCAGAACACTAAAAACTTTGGAGGAAAACTTGAAATGAAGACATATAACAGACTGCGTGCAGTGATCGATCTCGATGCAGTAATGTATAACATGCAAATGATGTATCGTAATATTAAAAACGATGCGCGGATGATCGTTGTCGTGAAAACGGACGGATACGGACATGGTGCCGTACCGATTGCAGAAATGTTAGAAGATGTGGAGTACGTATGGGGATATGCTGTGGCAACATTGGAAGAAGGGATCCTGCTTCGAAAAGCTGGGATTGGAAAACCGATTCTTTGCCTCGGATGCATTTTCCCGGATCAGATGGAAGCGATGATTCGGCATCAGATCCGTATGACGGTCTATGACGGTGAACTGGCAGCTCTGGCATCGGCAAAAGCAGAAGAACTGGGAATGAATGCAATCTTTCATATTAAGATTGATACCGGAATGTCCAGACTCGGATTTGCGCCGGATGACGTAAGCGTGAACGCAATCGAAAAGATCAGTCATCTTCCATGTGTAGAGCTGGAAGGAATGTTTACACATTTTTCGCGGGCTGATGAGAAAAATAAGGAGATCACAGATCAGCAATTTACTTCATATATCCGGGTTAAAGAAGAACTGGAGAAAAGGGGTATCCATTTCTCACTACTTCATGTATCAAACAGTGCTGCGATCATCGATCAGCCGGAATTGAATCTGAATCTTGTGAGAGCGGGCATATCTACTTACGGTATGTACCCTTCTGAGGAAGTGAGAAAAGATTCGGTTCCATTGAAACCGGCTATGGAATTGATTTCCCATATCACATATTTGAAATGGATTGAAAAAGGGACTGCCGTCAGCTATGGTGGAACCTTTGTAGCGGATCGGAGAATGCAGATTGCAACAGTACCGGCCGGGTACGGTGACGGGTATCCCAGGAGTCTGTCCAATAAAGGATATGTTTTGATTCATGGGAAGAAAGCGCCGATCGTTGGAAGAGTCTGCATGGACCAGTTCATGGTTGACGTGACAGATATTCCTAATGTGAAGTTTGAAGATAAGGTTACCCTGATTGGTGAAAATGAAGGGGTGTATCTTCCGGTTGAAACGTTAAGTGAATTATCCGGAAGGTTTAATTATGAATTTGTCTGTGACATCAATAAACGTGTTCCCCGGGAATATATTCGCGGCGGAGAGGTAGTAAGGCAGATAGATTATTTTGAATAGAATATTATAAGTAAGAATGAAAAGTATGCATGGAATACTTCTGATGAAAGATGGGAATACTTCTTGTATCTTGAAATCGGAGAGTGAATGAAGTGCAGGTAAGACGTGGAGATATCTATTATGCAGATTTAAGTCCGGTAGTCGGCTCAGAACAAGGAGGCATCCGTCCGGTGCTGATCATCCAGAACGATATAGGCAACAGGCACAGCCCAACTGTGATTTGTGCAGCTATAACATCCCGAATGAATAAGGCAAAACTGCCTACACATGTTGAAATCGATTCGGGACGGTACAAAATCGTGAAGGATTCTGTAGTCCTGCTGGAGCAGATACGCACAATCGACAAGCAGCGACTGAAAGATTTAGTCTGTCATGTGGACCGGGAACTGATGAGAAAAGTTGATGAGGCATTGTGTGTCAGTCTGATGCTTCATACATAGTAAAGGAGAAACTGAAATAATTATGGAAGAAGGCAATAGTTTACTTCAGAAAATGAGAAGAGTCTTTTCGGAAAATGAAGATCAGGAGCGGGTGGCTGAAGAAATTATAGAGAAGATTGAGGAAGGCTATCAGAAAGGTGTTCTTGCAAAGCGCGAAATGAAGATGATCTGTAATGTTTTCGGATATATGGATTCTGAAGCAAAAGATATCATGACCCATCGTAAAAATATTGTGGGCCTGGACGGAAATACAACACTTTCAGATGCAATCAGATTTATTCTTGAAGAGAATAATTCCAGGTTTCCGGTCTATGAGGAGGATATTGACAATATTATCGGGATCGTCCATCTCAGAGATGCCATGAAATGTTATCTGGATGATTCTTTAAGAAATGTCCGGATCAAGGATCTGAAAGAGATCATCCGGCCGGTAAGCTTTGTCCCTGAGACAAAAAGTATCGATAAGTTGTTTCAGCAGATGCAGAAAGACAAACGGCATATGGTCATCGTTCTCGATGAATACGGACAGACCGTAGGAATTGTTACGATGGAAGATATCATCGAAGAGATCGTCGGCAATATTCAGGATGAATATGATGAAGAAGAGGAGCTGATCACAAGTCAGCCGGACGGTACATATATCGTAGACGGAATGGCACAGCTTGAAGATCTGGAAGAAATACTGGGCATTAATTTTGAAGAAGAGGATTATGACACGATCAATGGTTATCTGATCGATTGCCTTGACAGAATTCCCTCTGAAGACGAAAAATGCACGGTACAATTTGAAGGATATGTGTTCCAGGTACTGTCAGTTGATAACAATACCATCCGCAAAGTACGGATTATGAAGATGAAGTAACAGTTGGTTCTTGTCAGGAACCGAAAAGAGTGCTAAAATAAAATGATTAATATTTTAGTGAATACTATACGAACAGAGAGGTAAATACAATGTCTGGACATTCAAAGTTTGCGAATATCAAGCATAAAAAAGAAAAAAATGATGCTGCGAAGGGAAAAATCTTTACGAAGATCGGCCGTGAGATTGCAGTTGCTGTAAAGGAAGGCGGCGGAGCTGATCCTGCAAATAACAGCAGACTTCGAGATGCAATAGCAAAAGCAAAGGCAAATAATATGCCGAATGACAATATCGAACGAAGCATCAAGAAAGCAGCGGGAGATGGAGACGCGAACAATTATGAACATATCGTTTATGAAGGATATGGCCCGAACGGTACAGCAATCATTGTCGATGCGCTGACTGACAATCGTAACCGTACCGCGTCAAATGTACGAAGCGCTTTTACGAAAGGAAAAGGCAATATCGGAACCTCCGGCTGCGTTTCCTTCATGTTTGACAAGAAGGGACAGATCATTATCGATAAGGAAGAATGTGAACTGGATG
Organism: Bariatricus sp. HCP28S3_D3; assembly: GCF_052065755.1. Classification (NCBI taxonomy): domain Bacteria; kingdom Bacillati; phylum Bacillota; class Clostridia; order Lachnospirales; family Lachnospiraceae; genus Bariatricus; species Bariatricus sp. HCP28S3_D3. The sequence continues at coordinate 100,340 of NZ_JBQHTK010000006.1, forward strand.
CGGATGATCTGATGATGCAGGCACTGGATGCAGGTGCAGAAGATTTCTCAGAGGAAGAAGACAGCTTTGAGATCCTTACTTCACCGGATGATTTCAGTGAGGTCCGTCTTGCACTTGAGGAAGCAGGAATCCCGATGGCAAGTGCGGAAGTGACCATGATCCCGCAGACATGGGTGACACTGGAAAGTGAAGAAGATATCAAAAATATTCAGAAGACCTTAGATCTTCTTGAGGATGATGACGACGTGCAGGAAGTGTACCACAACTGGGAAGAATAATTCCGGAACGGAGGAATCAGATATGACTCATAACACGAAGGAAGAACTGGAGAGATTGTTCAAACTGGCTGTTCCTCTTGCGAAGGAATTTAACAAACGTACATATTCTGATTTGTTCCAGAGCAAATATGAGGAATTCAAGCCCCTTTTTGATGCAATTGAACGGGAGTGTGCAGAAGCTGATAATCCGGATGAGGCGGTGGAAGAGGTAGCGTCCGTGATTCCCGATGCCATGCATCAGATTCTGGAAAAAGCCGGATCCAAACGTAAGAAAGAACAAATTCTGATGAATTACAATATGGGAATGGTGTCTTTCATTATCCCGATGATGCGTTACGGCAGGACACCTGTGTGTGAGAAAGTCGTAGACCGTATGATTGTTTTGTGGAACGATAACGGGCTGGAGATGGATCTTGGCAAATCATCATATGAAGATATTGAGGGCGGATTCAAAGCACGGATGTGCTATATAACCACTGCAGTCTGTGAGGGCCTCGGCAAGCCGGATCATTGTTATGAACTGGAAACACTGAGAAATTACCGTGACGGATATCTGGCAAATTCCGAAGGTGGTATGCAGATCATTCGAGAATACTATGATATAGCGCCGACTATTGTTAAGAGGCTTGGACGCAGCACAGATGCGGGAGAGGTTTATCTGGAAATCTGGAAACAGTATCTTGAGCCATGTGTCAGGCTGATAGAGGATGGAAAACCGGCAGAGTGTAAGGAAGTGTACACCGATATGGTACGCACTCTGAAGACAAAATACTTATATTCTTAGGGGGACTCAACATGAGCGATTACAGAATGGAGACGAAGTGTATTCAATCAGGATATACACCGAAGAACGGCGAACCGCGTGTTCTGCCGATTTATCAAAGTACAACATTTAAATATGACGACAGCGATCAGATGGGAAAATTGTTTGATCTGGAAGCTTCCGGATATTTCTACACAAGGCTGCAGAATCCAACCAATGATGCTGTCGCAGCAAAGATCTGTGATATGGAGGGCGGATATGCAGCGATGCTAACGTCATCCGGACAGGCGGCAAATTTCTACGCAATCATGAATATTGCGGAAGCAGGAGATCATATTATCTGTTCTTCTGCTGTATATGGCGGTACATACAATCTTTATGCACATACCATCCGCAAGATGGGCATCCAGGCAACTTTCGTTGATCCGGACTGCACACCGGAAGAACTTGATGTGGCTTTCCGGGAGAACACGAAAGCTGTTGTCGGTGAGACGATTGCCAATCCGGCACTTACTGTACTGGATATTGAAAAATTTGCCAAAGCAGCACATGCACATGGAGTCCCGCTGATCGTTGATAATACATTTGCAACACCGATCAACTGCCGCCCGTTTGAATGGGGCGCGGATATTGTTACACATTCCACCACCAAATATATGGATGGTCATGCATCCTGTGTCGGCGGTGCGATCGTTGACAGCGGTAACTTTGACTGGACAAAATATGCGGATAAGTTCCCGGGACTTACCACTCCGGATGAGACATATCATGGGCTGGTTTATACGGAGCGTTTCGGTAAAGGAGCATACATTACAAAAGCGACTTCCCAGATGATGCGAGATCTTGGATCTATCCAGTCACCGCAGAATGCGTTTCTTCTTAATATCGGCCTGGAGACACTGCATCTTCGTATGCCCAGACATTGCGAAAATGCGCTGAAGGCTGCTGAGTTCCTGAAGAGCCAGGAAAAAGTTGCATGGGTGAACTGCCCATCTATGGAAGGTGATAAATATTATGATCTTGCCAAGAAATATATGCCAAACGGTACTTGCGGTGTCATTACATTCGGTCTGAAAGGTGGTCGCGATGCAGCTGTGAAGATGATGGACAGTCTTAAGATGATTGCGATTGTGACTCATGTCGCAGATGCGAGAAGTTGTGTTCTTCATCCGGCAAGCCATACACATCGTCAGATGAATGATAAAGAACTTCTGGAAGCAGGAGTACAGCCGGATCTGATCCGTTTCAGTGTGGGCATTGAAAATATTGACGATATTATTGATGACCTGAAACAGGCACTGGAAGCAGTATAGTTAATAAAATGATTTAGGGAGATTGTGAAAAAGCAGTCTCCCTTTTTGTTGCCATGCAGATGAGAAAAATGATCCCGCGAACCATTTTTGAGTATAGTATTTCCTTCCCCTGTGCATACTTTTATTTGCAGAGAACCGTGTTCTGAATGAAATGTGTATAGAAAGAGAGGGAGCAATAATGGAAGACAGTGATGTGAAAGAATATCAGATACGTAAGCGATCCAACATGAGTGAGACAGAGGCAAATGACAAGAAAGAACCGGAAAATCTATCGGAGGAAGACATTCATATCCGGGAAATGGGAACACTTCCGCTTGAAGAAGGTCATGCACACCGAATTGAACTTCTGACGGTGATAGGAGAAGTTGAAGGACATGAAGCGGTGTCCGGAAATACGAAGGCAACCAAATATGAACATCTTCTACCTAAGCTGGCCCAGATCGAAAATAGTGAGGAAGTTGACGGAGTACTGATCCTTCTTAATACACTCGGAGGTGATGTGGAGGCAGGATTAGCCATTGCAGAAATGATAGCTTCCCTCAGTAAACCGACCGTTTCGCTGGTACTTGGCGGCTGTCATTCTATTGGAGGGCCACTGGCGGTTTCGGCGGATTATTCTTTCATTGTTCCGAGTGGCACCATGATCATTCATCCAGTCAGAACCAGCGGTATGTTTATCGGTGTCATGCAGAGCCTTCGAAATATGGAGAAGACGCAGGATCGGATTACCGGATTTCTGGCTGCCCACTCAAAGATGAGTCAGGAACGCATTGAAGAACTGATGCTGGATCCGACACAATTGGTAAAAGATGTAGGTACGATGCTCGACGGAGAGCAGGCCGTGAGAGAAGGTCTCATTGATGAAGTAGGCGGAATCAGTCAGGCTTTGAAAAAATTGCATGAAATGATCCGGGAAAAACAAAAAAAGTCTGATGAAAATTAAGTAATGACACGAACGGCGGCTAATGCTATAATAGTATAGTATGTATAAAATCAGCCGATTATTAAACCGGCAAAGATAAAAGGGGTATATTTGATAAGGGGGAAGTTTTATGGCTTCAAAAACAGAGGGAAAGAAAAAAACGTCAAGGACTTCCACCTCTTCTAAATCGAAGGGGAGAAGTCAGACAAAAAAGAAAACAGGGAATACCGGGGGAGCAAAAAAGACAAAAACAGCTGCAGCTGCCTCTCAGAACAGTTTTATTGCAGGAGAGATTTTGATTTGGGTGACATTGGCAGTGAGTATTCTCCTTGTAATCAGTAATTTCGGGCTGGCAGGATTTGTCGGAGCGAAGATCGCTGGAGTGATGCAGAAATATATCGGATGGATGGCGTATGTATTCCCGATCCTGTTATTTTGCGGAGTTGCTTTTGTGGTTTCTAATAGAGGAAATTCGGTTGCATATATAAAAATATCGGCCGCCGCCGTACTTACAATTCTGTTGTGTGTGCTTCTCCAGCTTCTGAATGACAGAGGCGGACTGATTGGTGAAGGTATTGCAGATCTGATGGTGCCTGCGATCGGAGTGGCCGGTACATATGTTGTCGTAGTGATTCTGATGATCATCTGCATTGTGTTGATCACAGAACGCTCTGTTTTACGCGGAGTGAGAAAGGGAAGCGAGAAGGCTTATGACCGCGCGCGTGAAGATATGCAGCGTCACAGAGAAGAATCTATCGAGAAGAAGATGCAGAAGGAGCAGATTCGCGAACAGGAAAGGGAACAGAAGCGGATGGATCACCAAGTCTCCGGTGTGTCGTTTAATACCACACTGGACAGGAAGCTGGAAGAGCCGAAAACCGAATCGGAAACCGATAAGAAAGAACAGAAAAAACGCACATCGAGAGTGAAAGCAACAAAGCGTTCGAAACAAGATGTTAACACGGTGATTGCAGGGGCGGAAGAGGCAGCAGCGAAGCATATAATGGAGCAGACTGGTCAGATTGCACTTGACGATGTTGTAATTAACCGTGCAATGCCGCTTTCTGCAGTAGAGTTGAAACCGGAGCCCGAACCGGAACCGTCTGTAAATCCGGCTGAGCATGTCCCGGATTTCCTGAAAGATGCGATGGAAGAAGCAAAGGCAGCATCCGGGAAAACACAGCCGGAGACTGTTTCAGAAAGAATCACAGCTCAGGATCATACGGCGGATGTTCCTCAGAATAAACGCAATTCATCAAAAATGAAGGCAGATGTCTCGAAAGAAACAGCGGATGTGGAACAAATCATATCACAGACACAGATGCCGAAAGAGTACAGCTTCCCACCCATTTCTCTTCTTAAGAAGGGATCAGGAAGCGGCGGGGATTCCGATAAGCATCTTAGAGAGACTGCCATGAAGCTTCAGAAGACACTCCAGACATTTGGGGTCAATGTTACAATTACGAACATCAGCTGTGGACCTTCTGTTACCAGATATGAACTGCAGCCGGAAATGGGCGTGAAAGTCAGTAAAATCGTTGGCTTGGCCGATGATATCAAGCTGAATCTTGCTGCTGCCGATATCCGAATAGAAGCACCGATCCCGGGAAAAGCGGCGGTTGGAATCGAAGTTCCGAATAAGGAAAATTCTACAGTCATGCTGCGTGATCTGCTGGAGTCTGATGAGTTTAAAAAGAATAAATCAAAAATTGCATTTGCTACAGGTCGGGACATTGCCGGAAAGGTTGTTGTGTCTGATATTGCGAAAATGCCGCATCTTCTTGTAGCAGGAGCAACCGGTTCCGGAAAATCCGTCTGTATCAATACATTGATCATGAGTATTCTTTATAAAGCAAAACCGGATGAAGTAAAACTGATTATGGTAGACCCGAAAGTAGTAGAACTAAGTGTCTATAACGGGATTCCGCATCTTCTGATCCCGGTTGTAACGGATCCCAAGAAAGCGGCAGGTGCGCTGAATTGGGCGGTTGCAGAAATGAATAAGCGGTATCAGCTTTTTGCTGAATACAATGTAAGAGATATCAAAGGTTTCAATGACAGAGTAGAAAATATCAAAGATATTGACGATCCTGATAAGCCGCAGAAGATGCCGCAGATCGTGATTATCGTAGATGAGCTTGCAGATCTCATGATGGTTGCACCAGGAGATGTGGAAGAATCGATCTGCCGTCTTGCCCAGCTTGCACGTGCAGCCGGAATCCATCTGGTACTTGCGACACAGAGACCATCGGTTAATGTCATTACCGGTCTGATCAAAGCAAATATGCCGTCAAGAATCGCATTTTCCGTCTCATCGGGGGTCGATTCCAGAACGATTATTGACATGAACGGGGCAGAGAAACTTCTCGGAAAAGGTGATATGCTTTTCTATCCGGCAGGATATCAGAAACCTGTGCGTGTTCAGGGAGCATTTGTTTCTGACAAAGAAGTACAGAATGTTGTCGAGTATCTGAAAGAAAACAGTGGCAAGATCACTTACAACGAAGATATCCAGAACCACGTTAATCTGAATCCGTCGGCTGCTCAGGCATCCGGAGGAGCGGATGACCGGGATGTTTATTTCGTGGAAGCAGGCAAATTTATTATTGAGAAAGATAAAGCATCGATCGGCATGCTTCAAAGAATATTCAAGATTGGATTTAACCGTGCAGCACGAATTATGGATCAGCTTGCAGAAGCCGGGGTTGTAGGCGAGGAAGAAGGAACAAAACCAAGAAAAGTGCTGATGTCGATGGAAGAATTTGAACAATATATAGAAGAATACGTTTAGAAAAACGGAAGGAGACGAAAGACAATGAAATGTATGAACTGTGGAGCGCAAATCTCGGACGATCGTCTGATCTGTCCCCGATGCGGCCGGGAAATACAAATCGTGCCTGACTATAATCCGCTTGATGACGTACTCGCAGCTCAGGTAAAAGGTGCTGTAACGGAATCATTTGATCCGGTAGGACACGCAAGGGACGGAAGAAGGAGTACCTCGGAGAGAACTTCAGCCGGTCAGGTAAGCAGCGGGAAAGCCAATCCTCGCAGAAATACGGGAAAAGGTCGTAGCGGTAATTTGACTCCGGAAGAACTCAGAGAGCGAAAGAAGAGAATAGAACGAAAGAAACAGATTGCAAAGAAAAAGAAAATCCGAAAACGAATCATTTTATTTTCCGGGGTTATCCTGGCTTTGATCGTCGGTGTAATTGTATATTTGAATTCTTATACCGGTAAAGTGAATAAAGGCTACCGGATGTTGGAAAACGGCAAATACAAGGAGGCACTTCTTTGCTTTGAAAAGGCTGTTTCTAAAAATGAGAAGCGTGGTGAGGCCTATGAAGGACTTGCGAAGGTCTATCTGGCACAGAATGATACAGAAAGCGGAGAAAAGGTTTTTCTGAATGCACTCAAAGAACAGCCTTCGAACACGGAAATTTATCAAAAAGCGATTCAATTCTACATAGATACGGATCAGAAGATGAAGGTGTCCGTTCTTCTTGATCAGTGTACAAGTGAACAGGTTCTCTCAGCATGTAGTGATTATATTTCGGAAGAACCGGAATACAGTCTGGATGAGATGAAAGAATATGAAGAAATTCAGGCATTGGAACTTACCGGCACAGGAACGGCCATCTACTATACGACCGATGGAACCGATCCGACTCAGAATAGTCTGAAGTATACGGAACCGATTCGGCTTGACGAAGGAGTAACGGAGATCAGAGCAATTTCCGTAAACGAAAAAGGAATTCCCAGTCTGGTTGCCAGGAAGACCTACACGATCGAGTTTCCGATTGAAGATGCGCCGTCTGTGACGCCGTCAACGGGATCGTATGATACCGTGCAAAGCATTGAAATCGTGGTACCTGAAAACTATGAAGGTTATTATACGACGGATGGAAGTGATCCGGATCCATCGTCTTCCACTACGGTGAAGTATACAGGTCCGATCACGATGCCTGAGGGAAGTATTACCTTTAAAGCAGTGCTTGTAAATAAAAAAGGACGGATCAGCGATGTCACGATTCGAAAATATGAGTTGATTTTATCAGAATAAAAGTAGAAGAAGTACTTGATATTTAATTGTTTATAATTTATCATAAAGAGAGTAAAACAATTAGGAGGCATAAGCAATGTACAAGATAACAAAAGCTGAAAAATTAGCTGATAAGATTTATCTTATGGATGTTGAAGCTCCTCGTGTTGCAAAGCATTGTGAACCGGGGCAGTTTGTAATCGTTAAGATGGATGACAAAGGGGAAAGAATTCCGCTTACGATTTGCGATTACGACAGAGAAGCAGGAACCATCACGATTGTATTCCAGTCAGTTGGCGCTTCTACAGAGAAGATGGCATCATTAAAAGAAGGGGATTATTTCAGAGATTTCACAGGTCCGCTTGGATGCCCATCAGAATTTGTAAAAGAAGATCTGGAAAGCCTGAAGAATAAGAAAATCTTATTTGTTGCCGGTGGTGTAGGTGCTGCACCTGTTTATCCGCAGGTTAAGTGGATGAAAGCACACGGAATCGATGTAGATGTTATTGTCGGAGCAAAGACAAAGGACATGCTGATTCTTGAGAAAGAAATGGAAGCCGTTGCCGGAAATTATTATCCATGTACAGATGACGGAACATACGGACATGCCGGAATGGTAACAACCAAGATCGAAAAACTGATCGAAGAAGGCAATAAGTATGACGTTTGTGTAGCAATCGGACCGATGATCATGATGAAATTTGTCTGCCTGCTTACCAAGAAACTGGAGATTCCTACCATTGTAAGTATGAATCCGATCATGGTAGACGGTACAGGAATGTGCGGCGCATGTCGTCTGCATGTTGGTGATGAGATCAAGTTCGCATGCGTAGACGGACCGGAATTTGACGGACATCTTGTAAACTTTGACGAAGCAATGAAGAGACAGCAGATGTACAAGACTGAAGAAGGCAGAGCATTGTTAAAATTACAGGAAGGTGACACACATCACGGTGGATGCGGTCATTGCGGAGGTGACGAATAATGGCAGACGTATTAAAGAAAGTACCTGTAAGAGAACAGGATCCGAAGGTACGTGCAACAAATTTTGAAGAAGTATGTTATGGATATAATCAGGAAGAAGCTACAGCAGAAGCTTCCCGTTGTATCAACTGTAAGAATGCACAGTGTGTAAAGGGATGTCCGGTAGGAATCAATATTCCTGGATTCATTCACGAAGTAAAAGAAGGCAATATTGAGGAAGCTTATAAGATTATCGGACAGTCTTCCGCACTTCCGGCTGTTTGCGGACGTGTATGTCCTCAGGAATCACAGTGTGAAGGTAAATGTATCCGCGGTATCAAAGGTGAGCCGATCTCAATCGGTAAACTGGAGCGTTTCGTAGCTGACTATGCGCTGGAACATGATATCAAACCGGTTGGAGCAGAAGTCAAGAACGGACACAAAGTAGCTGTAATCGGCTCCGGTCCAGCAGGTCTTACCTGTGCCGGCGACCTTGCTAAATTAGGTTACGATGTAACTGTATTTGAAGCACTTCATGAACTGGGCGGTGTACTGGTATATGGTATTCCGGAATTCCGTCTTCCGAAACAGAAAGTTGTTGCTAAAGAAATCGATAAAGTGAAAGAGCTCGGTGTTAAATTCGAATCCAACGTTGTAATCGGCAAATCTACAACGATCGATCAGTTAATCGAAGATGAAGGATTTGAAGCAGTATTCATCGGTTCAGGAGCAGGTCTTCCGAAATTCATGGGTATTCCAGGAGAAAACGCGAACGGCGTGTTCTCAGCAAATGAGTACCTGACAAGAAGTAACCTTATGAAGGCGTTTGATGATTCTTACGATACTCCGATTGTAGCAGGAAAGAAAGTTGCTGTAGTCGGTGGTGGTAACGTAGCAATGGATGCTGCAAGAACAGCACTTCGTCTTGGCGCAGAAGTACATATCGTTTACCGTCGTTCTGAAGAAGAACTTCCGGCACGAGTAGAAGAAGTACATCATGCAAAAGAAGAAGGTGTTCAGTTTGATCTTCTTACTAATCCGGTAGAGATCCTTGAAGAAGACGGATGGGTAAAAGGAATCAAGTGTGTACGTATGGAACTTGGTGAGCCGGATGCATCCGGAAGAAGACGCCCGGTAGCTGTAGAAGGTTCTGAATTTGTGATCGATGTTGACACAGTTATCATGTCACTTGGTACTTCTCCGAACCCGTTGATTTCTTCTACAACAGAAGGTCTGGAAGTTAACAAGTGGAAATGTATCGTAGCAGATGAAGAAACCGGAAAGACCTCCAAAGAAGGTGTTTATGCCGGCGGTGATGCTGTTACAGGTGCAGCAACTGTTATCCTTGCAATGGGTGCTGGTAAAGCAGGAGCAAAAGGTATTCACGAATTCCTTTCAAACAAATAATCTGAATGATTCATAATCGTGATCAAATGAGTCTCTCTCCAAAAGAGAGGCTCATTTTTTACAAGGTGAGTATAATGGACAATTTATCGGAAAGAATAAAATCGGAACTTCTTGAAAAAGCAGATCCAAAGTACAGGGAATTTCATTCGGGACTGGTGCCGGGAACAGAAAATATTATGGGAGTACGCATTCCCGAGCTGCGTAAAATTGCAAGAAGTGCCGCTAAAGAGGATTGGAGAAATTATTTAGAGAAGTGTTGCCCTGACACCTACGAGGAAGTGATGATCCGTGGTATGATCATCGGGTACGCAAAGATGGATGATGAAGAAAGAATGCAGTATCTGAACCGGTTTGTACCCGAGATCGATAACTGGGCCGTCTGTGACAGCTGCATGAGCACTTACAAATTCATGCAGAAAAAACCAGAAATATGGTATTCTTATCTGCGGCAGAAAGTCGAGGAGGGTACCGAGTTCAGCATCCGTTTCGGTGTTGTTGGGCTTATGGATTATTTTATAAATGAGGAATACATAGATCGTTTGTTGAAAATCTTTGATAAGATTCAACATGAAGGATATTATGTAAAAATGGCAGTTGCCTGGGCGATTTCCATGTGCTATGTGAAATTCCCCGAAAAAACCAGAGCATTTCTGGAGCACAATCATCTGGATACATTTACACAGAATAAAGCAATCCAGAAAATAAGAGAATCCTACCGGGTTTCTCAAGAGGAAAAAGAAGAATTAAAGAAATTGAAAGTACCGAGCAGGAAAGAGGAAAAGAATGAAGTTTAAATATATTTTATTTGATCTGGACGGGACGATTACAGAATCCGGTCCTGGAATCATGAATTCGGTGGCGTATGCGTTGGAGAAAATGGGGTATGAGGAAAAAGACAGAGAAAAATTAAAAAGATTTATCGGTCCGCCACTCACCGATTCGATGATGAAATACTATGGAATGAGTGAAGAAGATGCCGCGAAAGCTGTCAGGTATTATCGAGAATATTATACAGAAAAAGGTATCTTTGAAAATTCTGTATATGACGGATTTGATGAGAGTATAAAAAGATTGAAGGAACAAGGACTCATATTGGCAGTGGCAACTTCGAAACCGGAACCGTTTGCGAGAAGAATTGCAGAGCATTTCGGATTTACCGGGGACTATGCCTGCGTGTGTGGCGCAACCATGGATGAGGCGCGTATCCGGAAAGCTGATGTGATCCGATATGCGCTGAATACGTTAGAAATCACGGAAGAAGAAAAGCATCAGGTACTTATGGTCGGAGACCGGGAGCACGATGTCCTAGGAGCAAAAGAAAACGGATTATCCTGTATGGGGGTCTTATACGGGTACGGTGACCGGAAAGAACTGGAAGAAGCCGGAGCGGACTATATTGCCAAGACAACTGCAGAAGTAGCAGAAATCATCTTGAACGCATAAATTCCTACCAATTTTGTATTGAATTTAGTACAATTATTTTAGTTATTCTTATTGCGTTAAATATTTAACAGATATATAATATGGTTAAAATATTAACAAAGAAAAGGAGATGCTAATAATGAGCAGATTTACTTTACCAAGAGATGTATACCATGGAAAGGGCTGTCTGGCAGAACTGAAGAACTTAAAAGGGAAAAAAGCCATCCTTGTAGTAGGCGGAGGTTCTATGAAACGCCAGGGCTTCCTTGATAAAGCTGTAAGTTATTTAAAAGAAGCAGGCATGGAAGTCAGACTGTTTGAGGGTGTGGAGCCGGATCCGTCTGTAGAAACCGTTATGAAAGGCGCAGAAGTTATGCGCGAATTCGAGCCGGACTGGATCGTATCCATGGGCGGAGGTTCTCCGATCGATGCTGCAAAAGCAATGTGGGCATTCTATGAATATCCGGATACGACATTTGAAGAGCTTTGCATTCCGTTTAATTTCCCGGAATTAAGACAGAAAGCAAAATTCTGTGCTATCCCGACAACATCCGGAACTGCTACAGAAGTAACAGCATTCTCTGTAATTACCAACTATCAGACAGGCGTGAAATATCCGCTTGCTGACTTCAATATTACACCGGACGTTGCAATCGTTGATCCGGAACTTGTTGAAAAACTTCCTGTTAAACAGGTTGCTTACACAGGTATGGATGCACTTACCCATGCTATCGAAGCCTATGTATCTACATTGAACGGACCTTTTACAGACCCACTTGCGCTTCAGGCAATTGAAATGGTGTTTGATTATCTTCCGGCTTCTTACAACTGTGATATGGATGCCAGAGAACAGATGCATTATGCACAGTGCCTTGCAGGTATGGCATTTTCCAATGCTTTACTTGGTATCGTACATTCTATGGCACATAAGACAGGTGCTGCATTCTCAACAGGACATATTCCACACGGATGTGCAAATGCAATTTATCTGCCGTATGTAATCAAATACAATGCACATGACAAAGTCGCAGCAGGACGCTATGCAGAAATAGCACGCAGAATGGGACTTCCGGGAACCTCTGAAAAAGCTCTGATTAACAGCTTATGTGAAAAGATCGATGCATTTAACGTCAAACTGAATATCCCGAAGACTCTGAAAGAATTCGGAATCAATGAAGAAGAATTCAAAGAAAAAGTTGCTAAGATTGCCGAGCTTGCAGTTGGAGATGCCTGCACAGGATCCAACCCAAGAGCGATCGATCCGGAAGCAATGGAAAAACTTCTGACATGTACATACTACGGAACAGAAGTAGATTTCTAATTGAACATTGCGATTGAAACATATAAAAGAGAGGTACAGTTTTAAAGAGATCTGTATCTCTCTTTCTGTCTTGGAACATATTGTTATCGTTATGCAACAACTGAAGATTTTACATTGCCAGCCTATATGGTTTCATGTATAATATGATTGGGCAAAAATAAAATGATACATATAGGAGGAAACGAGTATGTCAAAGAGGGAAGACATCCATAAAGTACTGATCATCGGTTCAGGGCCGATCATCATCGGACAGGCGTGTGAGTTTGACTATTCAGGCACACAGGCATGTAAGGCACTCAGAAATCTGGGGTATGAGATTGTACTTGTTAATTCAAATCCGGCTACAATTATGACAGATCCGGAGATTGCGGATGTTACGTATATTGAACCGCTGAATGTGGAACGGCTGGAACAGATCATTGCGAAGGAAAGACCGGATGCACTGCTCCCAAATCTTGGAGGACAGTCCGGACTGAATCTTTGTTCCGAGCTTTCACAGAAAGGAATACTTGATAAATATAATGTAAAAGTAATCGGTGTACAGGTAGACGCAATAGAACGTGGGGAAGACCGTATCGAGTTCAAGAAGACAATGGAAGGTCTTGGGATCGAGATGGCAAGAAGTGAGGTTGCCTATTCGGTTGATGAAGCACTTGCGATTGCTGATAAACTTGGTTATCCGGTGGTCCTTCGTCCGGCTTATACGATGGGCGGCTCCGGCGGCGGACTTGTATACAATGTAGAGGAATTGAAAACGGTCTGTGCTCGTGGCCTTCAGGCGAGTCTTGTAGGACAGGTGCTGGTCGAAGAATCGATCCTCGGCTGGGAAGAATTAGAGCTGGAAGTGGTGCGTGACTCTGAGAATAACATGATCACCGTATGTTTTATAGAAAATATAGACCCGCTGGGTATCCATACAGGTGATTCATTCTGTTCCGCACCGATGCTTACGATTTCCGAAGAAGTTCAGAAACGTCTTCAGGAGAAGTCCTATAAAATCGTGGAATCCATCCAGGTCATCGGTGGAACCAACGTGCAGTGGGCACATGATCCGAAGACCGATCGTGACATTATCATTGAGATCAACCCGAGAACATCCCGTTCTTCCGCGCTTGCTTCCAAAGCAACCGGATTTCCGATCGCTCTTGTTTCAGCAATGCTGGCAACCGGCCTCACGCTGAAAGACATTCCTTGCGGAAAATACGGCACATTGGATAAATACGTACCGGACGGCGATTATGTCGTGATCAAATTCGCACGCTGGGCATTTGAAAAATTCAAAGGTGTGGAAGATAAACTGGGCACCCAGATGCGCGCCGTCGGTGAAGTCATGAGTATCGGTAAGACTTACAAAGAAGCGTTCCAGAAAGCAATCCGAAGCCTGGAAACAGGACGCTACGGACTGGGGCATGCGAAAGACTTCGACAGCAAGTCAAAAGAAGAACTCCTGAGACTTCTGATCACTCCGTCCAGTGAAAGGCATTTTGTGATGTATGAGGCACTCCGGAAAGGTGCAACAGTAGAAGAAATTCATGAAATTACGAAAGTAAAACATTATTTTATAGAGCAGATGAAGGAACTCGTGGAAGAGGAAGAGGCTTTGATGCAGAATAAAGGCCAGCTTCCTTCTGATGAAGCGCTGATCACGGCAAAGAAAGATGGATTTTCCGATAAATATCTGAGCCAGATTCTGGAAGTTCCGGAAGAAGACATCCGGAACAAGCGAATCAGTCTCGGCGTGGAAGAGGCATGGGAGGGCGTTCATGTAAGCGGTACCAAGGACAGCGCATATTACTACTCCACCTACAATGCCGAAGATAAGAATCCGGTAAATAATGACAAGCCGAAGATCATGATCCTCGGCGGCGGACCGAACCGCATCGGACAAGGAATTGAGTTTGATTATTGCTGTGTACATGCGTCCCTTGCACTGAAGAAGCTTGGATTTGAGACGATCATTGTCAACTGTAATCCGGAAACTGTTTCTACGGATTATGATACCTCTGACAAGCTGTATTTTGAGCCGCTTACACTGGAAGATGTACTCAGCATTTACAAAAAAGAGAAACCGGTCGGTGTAATCGCACAGTTCGGAGGCCAGACACCGCTGAACCTGGCTGCGGACCTGGAGAAAAATGGTGTGAAGATTCTCGGAACTGCTCCGTCTGTAATCGATATGGCAGAAGACCGGGATTTGTTCCGTGCAATGATGGAGAAGCTTGAGATCCCGATGCCGGAATCCGGAATGGCGGTTACGGTAGACGAAGCACTCGCTATTGCTGAAGAAATCGGTTATCCGGTAATGGTACGTCCTTCCTACGTACTCGGCGGACGTGGAATGGAAGTCGTTTATGACGCAGAAAGTATGGTAGAATATATGCAGGCTGCAGTCGGTGTGACACCGGACAGACCGATCCTGATCGACCGTTTTCTCGGACATGCAACCGAATGCGAAGCCGATGCAATCAGCGATGGAACCCATGCATTTGTTCCGGCAGTTATGGAGCACATCGAACTTGCAGGTGTACACTCCGGTGATTCTGCATGTATCGTTCCATCTAAATACATTTCCGAAGAAAATGTACAGACGATCAAGGAATACACCAGAAGGATCGCAGAAGAAATGGGTGTCCGCGGCCTTATGAATATGCAGTATGCGATCGAGAACGGCAAAGTATATGTGCTCGAAGCAAATCCTCGCGCATCCCGTACGGTACCGCTCGTATCCAAAGTATGCAACATCCGTATGGTGCCGCTGGCCATCGATATCGTGACATCCGAACTGACCGGAAGACCGTCACCGGTACCGGCACTGAAAGAGCAGAACATTCCGTATTACGGAGTCAAAGAAGCCGTATTCCCGTTCAATATGTTCCAGGAAGTTGACCCGGTACTCGGACCTGAAATGCGGTCTACCGGAGAAGTGCTCGGACTCTCCAGATTTTACGGAGAAGCCTTCTTCAAAGCACAAGAAGCTACCCAGACCAGACTTCCTCTGGAAGGCACTGTACTGATCTCCGTAAATGATAAGGACAAACCGGAAGTTGTCGATTTGGCACGTGAATTTACAGAAACCGGCTTCAAGATCATCGCTTCCAGACACACCTGCGAACTTCTTCGCGAAAACGGAATCGAGGCGGAGATGATCAACAAGCTGCAGGAAGGAAGACCGAACATGCTGGATCTGATCACAAACGGAAAGATCGATCTGATCGTGAATACCCCGATCGGAAAAGACCGGATCTGGGATGACAGCTACCTGCGAAAAGCGGCAATCAAGAAGAAAGTACCGTACATGACGACAATTGCGGCAGCAAAGGCAACCGTAAGCGGAATCAAATCCATGAAGAAGCAGGGATGCGGAGAAGTTAGATCCCTTCAGGAACTTCACTGTATGATTCATGATAAATAAATAGATAGTATAAAGGTATCGGTAGTTTTACTGATACCTTTTTTCTGCTATAATTAGTTCCGGACTATATGAAAAAGGATGGTAAAATATGAAAATTACGTTACTTACAGTAGGTAAAATAAAAGAAAAATACTTGAAAGACGCAATCGCAGAATATTCAAAACGGCTGAGTAAATATTGCAAGCTGGAGATCATCGAAGTGGCAGATGAAAAAACTCCGGATAATGCAAGTGAAGTTGTAGAAAATGTAATACGGGATAAAGAAGGAGAAAGACTTCTGAAATATGTCAAAGATGATACATTTGTGATTACGCTGGAAATTAAAGGGAAAATGATGACTTCTGAGGAATTGGCAGAGAAGATCGATACTCTGGGAATACGCGGAGTCAGTCATATTATGTTTATTATCGGCGGGTCGATCGGACTCGGGGAAGATGTGATAAAACGGTCGGATTTTGCGCTTAGTTTTTCGAAAATGACGTTTCCGCATCAATTGATGAGGGTGATTCTGCTGGAGCAGATTTACCGGAGTTATCGGATTATTGCGGGGGAGCCGTATCATAAATAATAGCGAGAAAATCTACTACAAAATTTGATTATACTGCCCAATCCTTGTCAGGTTTCTCCCTCTTTTTTGTACATTTTACACCTTGTTATTTAAAAAAATGAGACTATAATAGAGAATGTTAAAAGATTAACAAGCAAGGAGGCATTTGTAATGGCAAGACTTAGAATGATGCGTGCACCACAGAAATATGTGCAAGGAAGAGATGCTCTTTTCAAATTTCATGAAGAGATGAAAGAACTGGGAGATAAATGGTTATTTATCTGTTCAAAAAGTGGGCATAAGATGTGCCATGACAAAATTGAAAAGAGTTTTGATGGAACGGAGGATCTTCGCGTTTATGAAATCTTCGGTGGAATTTCCAGTACCGGTGAGATTGAAAGAATGCGTAAACTCGTAAAAGAGAATGGAATCAATGTTGTTGTGGGTGTTGGTGGAGGATCAGCAATCGATACTGCAAAAGCTACAGCATATTATGAAAAATTACCTGTTGTGATTGTTCCTACCGTGGTAGCAACGGATGCTCCTTGCACAGGACTTTCCGTAATATATAACGATGATGAAACGTTTAACAGTTATTTGTTCTATCCAAAGAATCCGGAAGCTGTCATTGTAGATAGTGATATAATTGCAAAAGCACCTGTGAAATTCCTGGTTGCAGGTATGGGGGATGCACTTGGTACTTATTTTGAAGCAAGAGCATGTGAAAGAACAGATGCGCCAAGTCTTGAATTTGGAGGAATTACCAGATCTGCAATGGCGCTCTGCAAGCTTTGTTATGAGACATTGAAAGAATATGGAGCAGCAGCAAAACATGCATGTGAGAATCAGGTAGTAACCCCTGCGTTGGATGCAATTATTGAGGCGAATGTATATTTGTCAGGTGTGGGCGCTGACAACGGAGGACTTGCAGTAGCCCATTCATTTTACAATGGTCTAACAGCACTTGGAGGACACAGTGCACCGCATGGTAATTGTGTTGCATTTGGAACGTTGGTACAGCTTGTCCTGGAAGGTGCTTCAAAAGAAGAGTTCAAAGAAGTACAGGATTTTTGCCGGGAAGTAGGACTTCCGGTTACGCTGGAAGAAATTGGAGTGACTACCAAAGAAGAAATCAAAGTAATTGCAGAAAAATCTTGTGTGGAAGGAGAATCCATCCATAATATGGTAGCAGATGTTACTCCTGCACAGCTTTATGATGCGATTGTTACGGCTGATTCTTTGGGAAGGGCGGTATTGCAGAAGAATTAATTGAAAAGTAATATTAACGAAGGGAGAGGAAGCGCATTCCATGTCTTTATGAAAAGATGTTGAGGATGTGCCTTCTCTTTTTCTGTTTATCATTTCTTATTAAATTTAGTATATCATTATATGAAGTGAATATAACTATATGGATTTATATTTTTTTGAATATTAATAGAAATAATCTATAATTAGAAACGTATATTACTATTACCAATTGGACTCTTTATAGGAATCGTGATAGCATAGAGCAGATGGAGGTATAACATGAAAAGACTGTTAATTGTATCACATTGTATTCTGAATACAGCTTCCAAAGTGGCAATGGATGAAAAAGAGCTTCAAGAGGAATACGAATTGAGACTTACATTGATGACAAAGGTAATGGAAAACGATATTCAGCTTCTGCAGCTCCCCTGCCCGGAATTCATCCTGTATGGCTCAAGAAGATGGGGACACGTAAAAGATCAGTTTGATCATCCGCATTTTCGTAAAGAATGCCGCAAGATGTTAGAACCGGTTCTCATGCAGCTGGAGGAATATCTAAGATATCCGGATGAGTACCAGGTGCTGGGAATCGTATCTGTGGATGGAAGCCCAAGCTGCGGTTATGGTCTTACCTGCAGGGGAAACTGGGGCGGAGAATTATCCGGAAATATGGATGAAGTTTCAGTTAAGGTGGGTACTTGTAAAGGCGTGAAGGAACCGGGAGTATTGATGGAAATTCTGGAAAAAGAATTAAAAGAACGGGAACTTCAGGTACCGATTTACAATATGAAAGATACAATTCAGTTGTTAGACTCCGTTTCTGGTAAGGAAACAAGCAAAAAGAATTGTTGAAAAAACCAGAACAGTAACATACATCTATAGGATGAGAAAGAAGGAGAAACAACTATGAAAAACAGAAAAGTGTATGTAACAGCATTTTGCGGAGTGTGTGTGGCGATGAATATCGTTCTCGGTATCATTACAGCAGCACTTGGAATTCCGCTGTACCTTGATACTTTGGGAACGGTTCTTTCTGCAGCGATTCTTGGACCGGTTCCGGGTATGATCGTGGGATCATTAAGCAATATTATTACAGGACTTATGTACAGTGTTACAGATATTCCGTTCTTCCTTGTAAATATGGCGGTAGGTCTGGTCGTTGGTCTTGTTGCCAAGAAGTTCACATGGTCTATTATCCCGGCAATTGTAACAGGTCTTGCATTAAGTGTGATCTGTCCTGCAATCGGAACACCGATCGGTATTTATGTATATGGTGGTCTGAACGGTTCTGTATCAGATATGCTAGTTACAGCATTAGTACAGGGAGGAAAGAGTATTTTCCAGGCATCATTCCTGAGAAATATCGCTTCTAACCTGATCGATAAGGTTGGAACCTGTATTATCGGCTGGGCACTGATTAAGGCAATGCCGGCGCGATTCCTGGATAATTTCAAAAAAGAGCAGTAAGGAATAAGAATGATTAAGATAAAAGACTTAATACACAAATATACAGTATGGGAGTCCGAAACCGAAAAAAGCAAAAAGACAGTATTGGATGGGATATCATTAGATATCCCATCCGGTCAATTTGTGGCAATATTAGGTGCAAATGGTTCCGGTAAATCGACGCTTGCCAAACATCTGAATGTGCTTCTGTTACCGGATGAAGGAACGGTCTGGATCAATGGAAAGAAAACGGAGGACAGAGCAGCTTTATGGGAAATTAGAGAAAAAGTCGGTATGGTTTTTCAGAATCCGGACAACCAGATCATCGGAACCAGTGTGGAAGAAGATGTGGCGTTTGGGCCGGAAAATAAGAATCTGGAACCGAATGAGATCCAGAAAAGAGTGACAACCAGTCTGAAAGAAGTCGGACTTCTTGAAAAGAGAAAAGCCTCTCCTTTCCGGTTGTCGGGAGGGCAGAAGCAGCGGGTTGCCATTGCCGGTGTTCTGGCAGGTCTGCCAAAATGTATTGTTCTAGATGAACCGACAGCCATGCTTGATCCGAAATCCAGAAAAGAAGTTTTACAAGTGGTACATGAATTAAATAAACAAAAAGGAATAACCGTGATCCTGATCACCCATCATACGGATGAGGTAGTAGATGCAGATCAGATTATTGTGATGGACAAGGGACACATTATAAAAAAGGGAACTCCAACAGAGATTTTTCAGGATCTGGAGCTGCTTCGAAGCGTAAAAATGGATGTGCCACAGGTGACGGAACTTGCGCAAAGACTCTATCAGGACGGTGTTCCCCTGGAACTTCCGGTTCTGACGGAGGAACAGTTTTTGGAACAGATGATGAAAATAAAGAACCATATGGAAGGGGGAATCCGAAAATGATGGAAGTAAGAAATCTCACTTTTACATATGGGAAGAAGACTGTAAATGAATGCAAGGTTCTGGATGATATTTCGTTTGAAATCAGAGAAGGAGAATTGATTGGCCTGATTGGCTCTTCAGGATCTGGGAAAACAACACTGATCAAACATTTGAATGGACTTTTGAAAGCTGATTCTGGAGATATTCTGTTTCATGGACAAAGTATTTACGATAAAAAATATGTATTATCTAAATTGAGGAAAGAGGTTGGTCTTGTTTTTCAATATCCCGAACAACAGCTTTTTAAAAACACGGTGCTTGCGGATGTCAGTTTCGGCCCGCTGAATATGGGATTGTCGCACGAAGATGCGGAAAAATCGGCAAAAGAGAGTCTGGAACTGGTCGGAATTGATTCGGACTATTACTATGTAAGTCCTCTTGAATTATCCGGAGGACAGAAGCGCTGTGTCGCCATTGCAGGTGTTCTTGCGATGAACCCGAAGATTCTTGTTATGGACGAGCCTGCTGCCGGACTGGATCCGGGGACCCGCAGGAGTATTTACCAGCTGGTAAAAAGAATCAAAAAGGAGCGGCAGATTGCAGTTGTTCTTGTTTCTCATCATATGGAGGATGTGGCAGAATATGCGGATAGAGTGCTTGTGCTTCATGATCACAGGCTTGTAAGACAAGGAACGGTCAGAGAGATTTTCAACCAGATTGATTATCTGAAAAGCATTGGAATCGGTGTACCTCAGATCACAGATGTTACAGAGAAACTTCGTCTGTCCGGTTTTCCGATTGAACATGCGGCTATTACTGTGGATGAGGCTGAAAAAATGATTCTCGAAGTGCTTCAAAAAAGGAAAGGAGAGCGCAGATGATACGAGATATTACGATCGGACAGTATTATGCAAATACCTCGGTTGTCCATAACATGGATCCCCGTACAAAATTGATGGGGGTACTGGTTTATGTGCTTACTCTTTTTCTGGTGAAAAACCCCCTTCTGTACCTGGTATATCTTGGAATTGTTTTCGTATTATATCACGTTTCAAAGGTTCCGCTTTCATTTATGCTGAAAGGACTGAAGGGGATAATAATTCTGCTGATTTTTACGTTCTGCTTTCGCCTGATTTGTACACCAGGGAATGTAGTAGCAAAGTTCTGGATTTTTCAAATCACGGAAGAAGGAATCATAAAAGCCATCAGCCTTACCTCCAGAATCGCATTAATGATTCTGGGTGCATCTTTGTTATCCTATACAACAACACCAAAGGAGATGGCAGATGGACTGGAAAAAGCACTTTCTGGATTGGAGAAGTTTCATATACCGGTGCATGACATGACGGTGATCGTCATGATTGCGTTTCGCTTTATTCCGATTCTTCTGGAAGAGATCAACGTTCTTATGGATGCTCAGGCGGCCCGGGGTGTAGAATTTGAAAAATGCTCTGTTTTGAAAAAGTGCAAAAATGTGCTGACGCTTCTGATGCCATTATTCATGTCAACAGTAAGAAGATCATCTGATCTTGCGATGGCGATGGAAGCAAGAGGATATTCCGGAGATAAGCCAACTTCTAAAATGTACCCGTTGGTGTATCAAAAGCGGGACAGGATTGCATATGTTGTTTTGTTCTTCTTTGCTGTTCTGATGACCAGCTTACGAATCTGTCACGTCTGATCGAGTAATGATTCCAATTGGACAATCTTGAAACTCTGTAGTAAGATGAGAGTTAGAGGCAGTAAAACACGGTGTATTTTGTTTGAAGGAGCATCTGTATTATGAGAGAAAATTATCTTAGTATTGGAGAAATGGCCCACATTAATAACACAACAGTCCCGACACTCCGATTATATGATTCGCTTGGACTATTAAAACCATACTATACCGATCCAGAAACCCATTACCGATACTATGATATCAAACAAAACGCCCGCTTTGACATGATTCAGTATATGAAAGAACTGGGGATGGAATTAAAGGAAATCCGGGAAGTCCTGGATTCGGAAGATTTGCGTAAGATTGAATCGGTTCTTATCAGGAAAAGAGAACAGACCATACAGGATATCGAACATTTGAAAATCCAGCGAGATGCAATCGATCGGGCCATCGGCAGTATTGAAAGATACAGCAAATCTCCAAGCAGGGGAACGATCACATTGGAATATATACCGGCCAGGCGGATCTATTCGATGGATACGGATGTAAATTTCTATGATCATGATATCGATACATATGAAAAAATTCTCAAGCAATTAAAACATAAACTGATCGATCATGACGTCCCGCCGGTTTATTATTGCAATGCCGGTACTCTTATGAAAAAAGAAGATTTCATCCGGAAGCAATATATTTCCAATAAGATTTTTGTATTTGTAGATGAGCATTTTCCATTGATTCATCAGACAGAAGTGATAGAAAACAATATGTATGCCTGCATTTATCTGGATGAGTTTGATTCAGAAAAAGAGTATGCCGAGCTGCTGCTTAGACATTGTAAAGATGAGCAGTTTGAAATTACAGGTGATTATATTTGTGAAGTGCTTACAGAGTTTAACGTTTTTGATTGTGAAAAAAGGTCCATGTATCTGCGCCTGCAGGTTCCTGTAAGTTTCTCAAAATAGTACAAAAATAATTAATAAAATAATTTTAGAAACCTCCTTGACTCTCACCTTGCATGAGACGATATCATGTAAGTAAGTTAATAAGTGATGAACAATCAATCAAAGGAGGTTTTTCTTATGGAAAAAATTAAAGTTGTTCAGTATGGTTGTGGTAAGATGAGTAAATACACGCTTCGTTATCTTTACGAAACAGGCTGTCAGATCGTAGGTGCCATTGACACGAATCCGGCTATTGTAGGAATGGACGTAGGCGATTATGCAGGACTTGGAATCAAAACAGGAGTTTTGATCAGTGATAAAGCAGACGAAGTGCTCGATAATACGGATCCGGATATTGCGGTTGTGACTTTGTTCAGTCTGGTGAGTGACTGCTTCCCGCATTATATGAAGTGTCTGGAAAGAGGAATTAGTGTCATTTCCACCTGTGAGGAAGCTACTTATTGTTGGACGACTGATCCGGTTCGTGCAAATCTTCTTGATGTAACAGCAAAAGAACACGGATGTACATTTGTAGGAAGTGGTATGGAAGATATTTTCTGGGTAAATATGGTAGGCATGGTTGCCGGAGGATGTCATAAGATTGAGAAAATTGAAGGTGCTGTAAGTTATAATGTAGAAGATTACGGACTTGCACTTGCAAAAGCGCATGGAGTAGGACTGACTCCGGAAGAATTTGAAAAGCAGATCGCTCATCCGGAAGAAATCGAACCTTCTTACGTATGGAATTCAAACGAAGCCCTCGCTTCCAAGATGGGATGGACGATCAAGAGCCAGACACAGAAATGCGTTCCGTATTTCCATGACAGTGATCTGTATTCATCTACGCTGGGTGATACCATTCCGAAAGGAAACTGTATTGGAATGGCTGCAGTTGTAACAACCGAGACATTCCAGGGACCGGTCATCGAAACCCAGTGCATTGGTAAAGTCTATGGACCGGATGATGGAGATATGTGTGACTGGAAGATTACCGGCGAACCGGATACAGAATTTCATGTTGTGAAACCGGCAACCGTTGAACACACCTGTGCAACAATTGTAAATCGTATTCCGTCTGTATTACGTGCACCGTCCGGACTGGTAACAATGGATCAGCTGGAGGAGATTGCATATCCTACTTATCCGATGGAATTCTATTTGAACAAATAAACCATAAATGAAAAATCACCACCATATCAGAGCTTATACTCGGAAATGGTGGTGATTTTTTTGCAAAATTCTGTTACAATGCAAAAGAAAGATAAAGATAAAGGCAGGTATACATACCAATGAAGATTATCATTTCCCCTGCAAAACAGATGAAAGAGAATCACGATTTTATGGCAGCCACCTCACTCCCTGTGATGCTAGACCGCACGGAACGAATTCTCCGTCAGATGAAACAGTTTGACCGGGCAGAATTGAAGAAGCTCTTCCGCGCAAATGACAAGATTACGGAAGAGAATTTCCAGCGTTACCAGAATATGGATCTTAGAAAAGGCCTGACACCGGCTGTCCTTTCGTATAATGGACTTGCATTCAACAACATGGCGCCGCAGGTCTTTACGGACGGGCAGTGGGAGTATGTAAAGAAGAATCTGAAAATTCTAAGTGGGTTTTATGGAATATTGAATGCAACTGACGGTGTCGTCCCCTATCGTCTGGAAATGCAGACAAGAGTTGGAATTGACGGAGCTAAGGATTTATATGATTTCTGGGGAGACAGTCTTTACCGGAGAATTGCGGATGAAGTGAGAGAGGATGTATCAGAGGGAATAGAACCGATCATCCTGAATCTTGCATCAAAAGAATACAGTCAGGCTGTGGAACCGTTTGTTGAAGCGAATATCCGATTTGTCACATGCGTCTTTGCAGAGTATTCCGGTGATAAATTGATCACCAAAGGAACGAAAGCGAAGATGGCAAGAGGTCAGATAGTCGCTTTTCTCGCGAATGAACATGCACAGGATCTGAATGTCGTGAAGCAATTTTCTGGTATGGGGTTCCGGTATAGTGAAGAACATTCTTCAGAAAAAGAAATGATGTTTATTCAAGTTTAGTTAACGCTCTGCAATTGTTAACTTTTATGGAATTATAGGTTGACAATCAGCCCGCGTTTGTATATACTGTGAACATACAAAAAGAAATGGAGGCATATTGATATGCAAAAATCAAAATTATCAGTTCAGGATATATGCAGTATTGCAATCATGGCGGCGCTGACGGCGGTTATGGCACAGATTTCGATTCCGATGCCGATGGGGGTTCCGATGACGATGCAGACCTTTGCGATTACACTTGCCGCTGTCATCCTTGGATCTAAAAAAGGTGCACTTTCCATTCTGGTCTATGTACTGATGGGAGCAGTGGGAATTCCGGTATTTGCGGGATTCAGTGGTGGAATCCAGAATTTGATCGGACCGACAGGCGGATTCATCATTTCCTTCCCAATCATGGCATTTATTATCGGAATCGGAGTGGAACACAAAGATAAAAAAGGAATGTTTACGTTGATGCTGATTCTTGGAACGGTTTCCAATTATGTTGTTGGCGTTATCGTGTTCTGTATCATTGCGAAAGCGCCGGTATGGACAGGAATTTCAGCCTGTGTTCTTCCGTTTATTCCTACGGCGATTATTAAGGCGGTTCTTGCATCTGTGCTTGGACTTCAGATTCATAAAAGACTGGGAGCGGCATTACAATGGAATTAAGACCGCATCATTTATTATGCACGCAGGCATATAGCGGGAAAGGGTACAACGAGGAAAATGACACCGGAAATGCTGGAGGACATCTGTGAGGGGTGCAGCTGGTATCCGGTCAGTGCATGCCGTAGAATTCTTGTGGGAAAAAATGTCGAAAGATAGAATCATAAATTAAGCCGGGGACATGATTTTGGAATAGAATCATGTCTCTTTTTCTTATATATAAAAATTTATAGAGATTTTATGTGACTATGGTAAAAGAAAATGATAGAATAATGTCAGTATAAAAAATGAATAAGGCAGGTTATAACAGGATGGACAGTGAACTTAGATTCGCAATCCTTATTGATGCGGATAATATTTCAGATAAATATATTAAGACGATACTGGACGAGACAGCGAACAGCGGTATCGCCACATATAAGAGAATTTATGGAGACTGGACGAGCCCGAGGCTTGCATCATGGAAGAATGTACTTCTGGAGAATTCAATCATACCAATGCAGCAGTACAGCTATACTACCGGCAAGAATTCGACCGATTCGGCGATGATCATCGATGCGATGGATATTCTGTATTCCGGAAATGTAGACGGGTTCTGTATTGTATCGTCAGACAGTGATTTCACCCGTCTTGCTTCGAGACTGAGAGAGTCTGGTATGCAGGTGATCGGAATGGGAGAGGAGAAAACACCTCAGCCTTTCATTTCGGCATGCAATCAATTCAAGTATCTGGATTTGATCTGTGCCAGCCAGCAGGAAGAGGAAATGTGTGAAAAGGCAGACGACGCGAAGAGTACTGAGAAAGTTCATCAGAAATCTTCACAGAGCAAACGAAAGAAGAAAGACTTAAAGCGGGTACGAAGAACGATCAATGCAATCATCGAGAAGTTTTCTGATGATGAAGGGTGGATTTATACCGGGAAATTAGGAGATCAGCTTTCCAAGAGGATGCCGGATTTTGATGTACGTAATTATGGATTTTCCAAGCTCACACCATTTATTCGTTCTCTTGGGGATTATGAAGTTAAGAAATTACCTTTAGAAAATGGTCAAAAACAGATCTGCTGCAGAATCAAAACAGAGAAGCAGAAGAATGGAAAAGAAAAGGAGTGATTCATATGTTAGAGATTGTTTGTTTAATATGGCTGTGGCGTGTAAATGGTAAGAATGCCGCAGCAAATGGGCAGAGCCCGAGAAAATATCGTATTATGACACTTGCGCTATGGTTCGGAATGGAATTTACCGGATGCTTCGCAGGGGCGATCCTCATGGCTTTGTTGTTCCCGAATGATGATCCTTTCACAGGTGCGTTTATTTTAGGCTGTGTCGGAGCAGTGATCGGAGGATACATGTCTTATGTGGCAGCGAAGAATTCTCCGAAAGTGGATCAGACGTCACAGACATCCAATCCGTGGAATCAGGTACAGAACCAATGGAATCCTTCTCAGAATAACCAGGGCTATCGTTTAAACAGAGAGCCAAACGACCAGGATCAGGCGCAGAACCAGTGGAATCAGGCGCAGAATCCATGGGATGCCCAGCAGCAGAATGAAGCTGTAAAACAAAACCCTGTCAATGATGCCGACTGTCTGGAAATGCCGGCGACAATTCAAATCATTTCAGAAAAGGGAGGATATGAGGGATGTCAGGATTCGTTTTTCCTTAACGGGAATCCGATCTGTATGCTTGGACCTGGAAGTGAGTATGCATTTTCGACGAATGTGAAAAAGAATACGATTACGATAGGAAGTCCGGTACAGCCCGCAGAAGACAGCGAACATTGTGTACGGTTCATCGCATCTGAGATGGGATATATTGAAATTCATACATCAGCAGGAAAAATGCTGCCGGAAAAATTCAAAAACTTCAAATAAAGCTGATATATAAAGCCAGTGACCAACATATATTTACAACAAAATGGTTAATGGCAGAACTATGAGACGGGAATCAGACCAGAATGGGAAAATGCTGGGATATCGAATTGCGGATGCGGCAAATATGCCGAAAGATGTTATGCTTGGTGTCCCCATAGTGACCATGACAGGGCAGTTGGAAGTAAACGTTGAGAATTATCGCGGGATTCTGGAGTATACAGATATCCTGATTCGCATAAAGAGTAAATGCGGACAGATTAGGATCACCGGAAAAAATCTTCAGATTGCTTATTACACAAATGACGAGATGAAAATCACGGGACGAGTGGAGAAGGTTGAGTATCTATAGCAGAAAGGGCTGAAAAGTGTATGCTGATTGCCGTTTTACAATATATTTCCGGATATCTCAGAATCAGGGTGGAAGGATATTCGCCGGAGCGTTTCATCAATCTCTGCAGTTATCATGGAATCTATCTATGGAATTTAAAACCGTGCGGACACGCATACGAAATGAATATCAGTGTCCGTGGATTTCGCGAATTAAAGCCTGTTATACGCAAAACGAGAACGAAGGTTGTGATCATGGAGCGGGCAGGCTTTCCTTTTTTTTTACACAAATACCGAAAGCGGAAGCTGTTTTTCGGTGGAATCTTCTTCTGTATTATCTTTGTTTATGTCATGTCGCTTTTTGTATGGAATATCCATATCGACGGGAATCTTTCGCGGACAGACGAGACCATGCTGGAATTTTTGGAATCAGAAGGAATCTACCATGGAATGTTAAAATCGAAAGTAGACTGTGACCAGATTGTTAGGGATATCCGGAAGGAATACGATAATGTAATCTGGGCGTCGGCATATGTAACCGGAACACGTCTCATGATCCGTGTGAAAGAAAATACAGACCGGGTCATGGAGGAAACAGAAGACTCTGAGCTGGATCGTGCAAATGGCCAGCCGGCAGATATTATTGCGGAAAAGGACGGAATCATTCTTGAAATCATAACGCGGGAAGGTGTTCCAATGGTTCACGAGGGAGATTCGGTACAAAAAGGAGATATCCTTGTGAGTGGTACAGTTGAAATTCTTAATGATGCAAAAGAAGTCATTGGATATCAGTACCATCAGGCTGATGCTGATATTACTGCGCAAACAGTATATTCCTATGAAGACAGTCTGCCGATCACTTATGAGATAAAAAAATGGACGGGAAATAAGAAATATGTATGTTGGATAGAAACGGATCAGTATTTATTCAAACTGGGAACCGGAAAGAATGAATTTGCACACAAAACATATACTACACTTGAGAAGCGTTTTTGTATTGGTGAACATTTCTGGCTTCCTGTCACTTTGGGCATGGATGTGATCGAGGAATATCAGCCGGTCAATAAAAAACATCAGGAAAAAGAGTATCAGGAAAAATTGTCTGCTGATTTTCAAAAATTCTGTCTTAATTTAGAGAAAAAAGGGGTTCAAATTTTGGAGAATAATGTTAAAATATACAGTGATACTGCGCGTGCATCTGCCAGGGGTACTCTGACACTTGCAGAAACAATTGGCTCGAAACACCTGACTGCAAAAAAGGAGCTGCCATCAAGTGATGCTAAAGATACGCAACAGGAAGGAAATTGAGATATGGGAATTCTTGAGACTGAAATCGAGATACCGGCAGAACACGAACGGAATGTCTTCGGACAGTTCGATGTTTTTGCCAAAAAGATAGAACGTACATTACATGTGACGTTAATCGCACGAGACGGAAAAGTGAAGATTCTTGGTGATGAGCGTAATGTAGAACGTGCAGAGAGGACACTTACCCAGCTTACAGAATTGTCTCGCCGCGGGAATGTTATACAGGAACAGAATGTAGACTATACCCTATCACTGACAATGGATGACAGCACCGAAAGTGTCCTGGAGATTGACAAAGATTTGATCTGTTATACACTTCAGGGTAAGCCGATCAAACCGAAAACGCTTGGACAGAAGAAATATGTAGATGCCATTCGGGAAGATATGATCACCTTTGGTCTGGGCCCTGCAGGAACAGGAAAGACTTATCTTGCGATGGCAATGGCAATCACCGCATTTAAGCAGAATGAAGTGGGCAGGATCATTCTGACGCGGCCTGCAATCGAAGCTGGTGAGAAGCTTGGCTTCCTTCCGGGAGATCTGCAGAGTAAGATCGATCCCTACCTGCGTCCACTTTATGACGCATTGTACCAGATCATGGGTGCGGAGAGTTTTCAGAAGAATTCGGAGAAAGGCTTGATCGAAGTTGCACCGCTTGCCTACATGCGTGGAAGAACACTGGATAATGCGTTTATTATTCTGGATGAGGCACAGAATACAACTCCGGCTCAGATGAAAATGTTCCTCACACGAATCGGTTTTGGCTCCAAAGTGGTGATTACCGGTGATTCGACACAGAAAGATCTTCCATCCGGTCAGACATCCGGTCTGGATGTGGCAATCAACGTAGTAAAGAATATCGATGGAATTTCCATCTGTCAGTTGACCAGCCGAGATGTTGTTCGGCATCCTCTGGTACAGAAGATCGTCAAAGCATATGAAGATTATGAACAGAAAACGGAACTTAAGAAAAAGAGAAGCAAGGACAGAAGGAAACGGTACGAAAGATGAGAATTTATTTAGAAAATGAAGGAGATCTGGAATTGGATCTCAATTATCAGGAAGTCGCCCAAAGAGTCGGGGATGCCGTCCTGGATTATGAACAGTGTCCGTATGAATCCGAAGTGGAGCTCCTTTTGACAATGGATGAAGAGATCCGTGAGATGAACCGGGAATTCCGGGATATAGACCGTGCAACAGACGTACTCTCTTTCCCGATGATCGCATATGAGTCTCCCGCGGATTTTGCATTTCTGGAAGAAGATGAGAGTTGTTTTGATCCGGACACCGGAGAACTGATGCTTGGAAACATTGTCATTTCCAAACAGAAAGTGGTCGAGCAGGCAGAAGAATACGGACATACAGTCGAGCGGGAATATGCATTTCTTATCGCGCACAGTATGCTTCATTTACTGGGGTACGATCACATGGAAGAAGAGGAACGTGCGGTGATGGAGAAGAAACAGCGGGAAATTCTCGACGGACTGGGAATAACCCGATAATCTGGAAATGAGATAAATGAGGTGCTATATGGCAAAAAAGAAACAATCGAAAGGCGGAGGATTTCTTGCACAAGGAATCATCCTTGCATCGGCAGGTATCATCACAAAAATCATAGGTTTCATATACCGGATCCCGATGCTGAATTTTATGGGGCTCGATGGACAGGGATATTACGATATCGCTTTCCAGGTCTACACAATTGCTCTTACAATATCATCCTACAGCTTACCGCTCGCTGTTTCCAAGCTGGTTTCTGCCAGAATGGCAAAAGGAGAAAGAAAAAATGCATATCGTGTTTTCAAGGCAGCTATGCTTTTTGCCTTTGTGGCAGGAGGATTGATCACACTGGTCGTACTATTAGGGGCAGATACGATTGCAACAAATATTATGGGGGCGAAGCTCAGTTCCTATGCACTTAAGGTACTGGCACCCGGACTTCTGATCGTATCGATCATGGGTGTACTGCGAGGATATTTTCAGGGACTCGGAACCATGATTCCGACT
Source organism: Bariatricus sp. HCP28S3_D3 (assembly GCF_052065755.1). Classification (NCBI taxonomy): domain Bacteria; kingdom Bacillati; phylum Bacillota; class Clostridia; order Lachnospirales; family Lachnospiraceae; genus Bariatricus; species Bariatricus sp. HCP28S3_D3. The sequence continues at coordinate 131,130 of NZ_JBQHTK010000006.1, forward strand.
GCACTTTCCCAGATACTCGAGCAGATCGTGAATGCGGTAGTCAGCGTTGTCGGTGCTGCGATGCTTTTGAAGTATGGAGAAAGTGTAGCAAAGACCCAGGGCAACGAACTTCTGGCGGCTGCATATTCTGCGGCCGGCGGTACCCTTGGTACCGTGGCAGGTGCTCTGATGGGCCTTGTATTTCTGGGATTCAGTTATTGTGCTTATAAGTCTATTCAGAAGAAACAGCTTCGCATGGACCGATCAAAGCACACTGAGGATTATAAGACGATCTTCAAGTTGTTGCTTCTTACGATCGCACCTGTCATCTTGAGTACGACCGTATATAATTTAAGTAATGTCGTTGACAGTGCCATGTTCAACAAGATTATGACAGCGCAGGGATTTTCGGAAAAAGAATGTGTTACCTTACTTGGTAAATTAGGTCAGTATTATACTTTATTCAATGTTCCTCTTGCCGTCGCAAATGCGCTTGGATCTTCCATGATTCCGGGGCTGGTCCGTGCGTATGAGAGCCATGAGCGCAAACTGGTACATAACCGGATTTATATGGCGGCCAGATATACGATGCTGATTGCAATCCCAAGTGCGGTTGGATTCTTTGTACTCGGAGAACCGATCATGAATTTCATCTGGCCGAGCGTGGATAATTCGATGCAGAACATGATCTGGAAGATCGGTGCGATCTCGCTGATTTTCTATTCACTTTCCACCATTACAAATGCCGTACTTCAGGGACTGAACCGAATGATGAAACCGGTGAAGAATGCAACGGTGTCTTTGATCCTTCATCTGGTCTCCCTGTTTATCATGATGGTCGTATTTAAGTGGGGACTTTATGCAGTGATTGTAAGCAAGATCGTTTTCTCACTTAGCATGTGTATCATGAATTCGCATGATATCCGTGAAGCATGCGGATATGTTCAGGAACGCCAGCGAACCTTTGTGATTCCGGGAATCGCAGCCGGTATCATGGGAATCGCGGCATACCTCGCACACCTGGTACTCGATATTTTTGTTGGCGGAAGATTTGCGACGTTAGTTGCACTGTTCACGGCTGTGATTGTCTATGCCGTGTGCCTGCTGAAAATGGGAGGACTTACGGAAGATGAACTTTTATCCATGCCGAAAGGCGCAACACTGATCAGCATTTGCCGTAAACTTCATTTATTGAACGACAGTGCATACTAAGATTGTATAATTCTGTGAAAATGGTTGATACTGTATACAAAAAGGAGTTGTCCTTATGGGAAAAAAATATGGTATTGGCCTTTTCACAATCGCTTTAGTTCTTATGGCTGTGGTCACTTACGGATATCGGGCAGAATATCGATATTCTCAGGAACTTGTGGAAGAAGGGGAAAAAGAGCAGACTGAAAACAGTATCAGTCAGGAAAAAACGGTAAGTACACAGGGAGATGCTCAGAAAGATGAACTGTACTATCTGAAAGATTTGAACGGTTACGTTGTCGTCTATATGAACGATAGAACAACGGTTTATGAATATACAAATATTTTGATTTCTGATCTGCCCGATACGTATCAGAATGAAATCAAAAATGGAATGATCATCGAAGGAACGGAAAAACTCTATGGATTTCTGGAAAATTATTCCAGCTAAAGTTCGCCGGACCACCGGATGACATAACAGAAAGGAACAAAAGAAAATGGATGAAAAAAAAATTGCCCGTATTAACGAGCTGTATCATAAATCAAAAGCAGAAGGATTGACGGAAAAAGAAAAAAAAGAACAGCAGATTCTGCGCCGTGAATATATTGAAGCATTTAAAATGAGCCTCCGGGGGCAGCTGAATAATATTTCGATTCAGGAAAAGGATGGAACAATCACAAACCTCGGAGAAAAGTATGGAAACAAAAAAGCAAATTAGGACAGAAATTTTGAAAAGAAGATCCGCACTTTCTAAAGATGAAGTAGCGGATAAGAGTAGAGCAATCTGCCGGAAAATTGTTTCCTGTGAGCAATTTGTACAGGCAGAGAGCATCCTTCTTTATCTTGATTTTAATCATGAGGTGGAGACCGGTCTGATCTGGGATAAAGCGCAGAAAATGGGAAAACATGTCGCTGCTCCCAGGCTCATCGGCTCACAAATGGTATTTGCCCGGATCCAGTCGGAAAAGGACCTGATCCCTGGTAAATGGGGAATCTCGGAACCGAAAAAGAACTGCCCTGTTATCCGTGAACATGACAGCAGGACAGTTGTTATTATGCCGGGAGTCGCATTTGACTGCAGCAGGAACCGAATCGGTTACGGCGGCGGTTACTACGACCGGTATTTCGCCGGATATGATTCAGTTTATAAAATAGCTGCTGCATATGACCTGCAAATCGTGGAACAGGTTCCGGCAGAACCGTTTGATCTGAAACCGGACTGTATCGTGACAGAATCTCATATTTATGCAGGATAATGCAGTCTCTCTTCGGTGATATCATTCAGAACTTCATCGAGGTATTTTCTGGCAAGATAATTTGCCATTCTGAGATTCATATCCAGATAATTTCCGCAGTCCTTCGCACAGGAACCCGGTATATCTCCGGTATATTCTGCTATAAAGGTAAACATTTCCTTCATCAGTGGCACGATATCTTCGGATTCGTAATCGCCGGTCAGAAGGAGATAAAAACCGGTCCTGCATCCCATCGGACCGAAGTAAAGTGTCCGATCTCCATAAACTTCATGATTTCTAAGGAAAGTGGCACCTAAGTGTTCAATGGTATGAACTTCAGCCGTATTCATAACCGGTTCTTCATTCGGATTGGTCATACGAATGTCAAAGGTGGTCACAGGGCAGTCACCGGCAAAATCTTTCCTGGAAACGTAGAGCCCCGGAATCAGTCTGAGGTGGTCTATGGTAAAACTGGTAATTTTCTTCATGATAATCATTTCCTCCATATACATCATTTTGTATTCAATTATAACGTGGAATGATAAAAATAACAAGTAGGCGAACAGAGAACAAAAGAGAGGGTAGTGTCAAGTAATCTATGAAAAACTGGGCCGAAAAAAACAGGCTCAAACGAACCTTGAAAATTGCAAATATATAAGACGGAAGGCCCTCCGGGGGCTCAGGGCGCTGCCCTAAGAACCTGCAAGGGACCAGTCCCTTGACCCGATTCCGGGCTCTG
>NZ_JBQHTK010000007.1:0-126779 GCF_052065755.1 Bariatricus sp. HCP28S3_D3
TTCCTTGACTCACAAATGTGAGTCAAGGAACCTGTCCCCGCCGACTCTCCTTCCCCGCTGTCTCTTTAGCCTAATCCAAGCTTTCTGCAAACCTCTGCGATATCCCCCTTGAAAATATATCCGTCCATCCCAAGTGCCTGGCCGGCAGCAATATTTTCCGGTTTATCATCAATGAAGAAACTATCCTCCGGTTTCAAATGATAAGTATCGAACAGATGATGATAGATTTCCGGTTTTGGTTTTGCCATAACAATCGGTGCAGAGAATACGATTCCGTCAAATTCTTGGACGATTTCATAAAAATCTGCATGATCAGCGAAATGAGTCGGAGCATTGGAAAGAATATAGACAGATGCTCCGTTTTCTTTCAGTTTTCGGATCAGAGACCAGATTTCTTCAATTGGCTGCAGATATTTGTGCCAGTTCCGGAAAAAATCCGTTACATTGTCATGCAGACGCTCAGGTACAAGTGTTTTTGCGTGCTGTATGGATGTGTCATAATCAGCAGTACCCTCATCAAGTTGCGCCCAGTTATAGAAGACTGCGTTACGCAAAAGTTCGAGGTCTTCCGGCGAATCACAGAATTTTCCAAGAATATAGTCTTCATCAAAAGTAGCGATTACATTTCCAAAATCAAAGACAACATTTTTATATTTCAACATATCAGGTCCTCCATCCAGTGTTATTATAATGCAGACGGTGCTGTCCGGCTGCGCTTTCATAATCTTTTTCGTGTTCCATTTTCATCATTTCCAGCATAAGATGCTGCCGGGTTTCATCACCGAGAGCAATCAATACATTTTGACAACTTTTAAATTCTTCAATCAATTTTATAATTTCGTTGTTGCTTTCCATCAAAGGAATGCCGCCTTTCTGTTTATTTACTTAAACCTTTGTAGCACAAATTGATGGAGAAATCTTATTCGTAAAGAAAATCGAGACGATTCAAATATCTTAGAGGTTCCGTTTGGAATATTTTTTCAGATAGGTACTTTTGAGTTCATTTTCTTCTTCCAGCTTTGTATTTCTTTGCTTGAGATACTGGATATATTCCCGGCAGAGCTTCACGCCACCCCGAACGGCAACATCCTCGTGGTGTTCCATTTCATCAAGCCATTGTAAAAGTGATCGTTCACGAATATCATTGTAGGTGGTATCTTCATTTATAAACATGGTATGTTCTCCTTATTCTTGGGAAGCTTTTCTTAATATTTCATGTGGCGCTTCGATTTCATTTGCAATCGTATGTTCGGTGAGTTCGGATAAAATTTTGATCTTAGCATTGATAATAGGCCGCATACAGTTAGGAACATGTTCCTGATGAGCCCGATGGATCGCAACGCACTCTTTACAATTTCCGTGATATCTGCATGCTTTTTTACAAGGGCAGTGATCTTTATTCTTGTATTCTTCCCGGAATGCACTGGCAAATTCTTCTTGAATCCGAAGACCTTCTGCACGGTTCCCTTTGTGAAATTCTTGCATTGCTTTTATTTCTGTTTCATTTCCTTCGATTTTCATATTGTACTCCAAGAAATATATATCTGGTGAATAGTGACTGGTATACGAATGTATTTTATCACGGGCAGGAAGGCTTGTAAATCTTTTATAATCAGATATGTAAAGAGCAATAAGATAACGCAAGCCATTATTCCCCATTCATCATTTCTGTGGTATAATCATAGAATGTTGTCAGGGTGAGAAGTTCTCACTCCCGGCATCTTTGAGTGACGTAAAAAAAGATGGAGGAAAAAAGTTATGAACTTATTGATAGGAATTATGATTCCGTTTGTTGGTACGGCGCTGGGATCTGCCTGTGTATTTTTCTTGAAACATGAAATGAAGCCGCTTTTGCAGAAGATTCTGCTGGGATTTGCGTCAGGTGTCATGGTGGCTGCTTCGGTGTGGTCGCTTCTGATTCCGGCCATGAATATGTCAGAAGGAATGGGAAGACTTGCGTTCATTCCGGCTGCGGTCGGATTGCTTCTGGGAATGGCATTTTTGCTTTTGATGGATCGGGTGATACCGCATTTGCATCTGGGAAGTGATGAGCCGGAAGGGGCGCACAGTAGTCTTTCGAAATCAATGATGTTGATTTTTGCCGTGACACTTCATAATTTTCCGGAAGGTATGGCGGTTGGTGTTGTGTTTGCCGGGATGCTGGAGGGAAGTGCCGGGATCACGCTGGCGGGAGCATTTGCACTTGCAATCGGGATTGCAATCCAGAATTTCCCGGAGGGTGCCATTATTTCCATGCCGCTGAAAGGTACGGGAATCAGCCGCGGTAAGGCGTTCCTCTATGGAGCTGCGTCCGGAATCGTGGAACCTTTGGGTGCTCTGCTGACAATCTGGCTGGCTTCATATATTGAACCGGTTCTTCCGTATCTTTTGGCCTTTGCGGCGGGAGCAATGCTGTATGTAGTAGTAGAAGAGTTGATTCCGGAGGCATCGGAGGGAGAACATTCGAATATCGCAACGGTAGGTTTTGCAATCGGATTTGTATTGATGATGATTTTGGATGTTGCACTTGGGTAAAATGGTTTTCGAATGGATTTTTTTACGCACATAGTGGCAGAAATGCTAATAAAGCTTGTAAAATCCGGAAATTATTGGTACGATGATGACTAGCACAGCATGGAATCGGTTGTTATGACCGAAAGGCGAGCGGTCAGCGACAGCAGGGGAATGTGTGAACATGCGATATTAAAAACGGAGGAAACACCATGTTAGAATTAAAGCACATATCTTTTGAAGTGCCGGAGGACGGTGTGGATAAAGAGATTATAAAGGATATCAGTTTTGTGATTCCCGATGGGAAATTTACAGTCATTACCGGACCGAACGGGGGAGGCAAATCTACACTTGCGAAGCTGATCGCAGGAATTCAGAAGCCGACATCAGGTCAGATTCTTTGGGATGGGCAGGATATCACAGAGATGAGTATTACGGATCGTGCGAGAATGGGAATCAGTTATGCATTTCAGCAGCCGGTACGATTTAAGGGGATAACGGTTCTGGATTTGATCCGACTCGCAAAAGGGGAAGAAATCTCAATCAGCGGCGCCTGTGAATATTTATCGCAGGTGGGACTCTGCGCAAAGGATTATATTAATCGTGAAGTGAATGCCAGCCTTTCCGGAGGGGAACTGAAAAGAATCGAGATCGCAACGGTCTTAGCAAGAGGTACCAAGCTGTCCGTGTTTGATGAACCGGAAGCCGGTATTGATCTATGGAGTTTTCAGAATCTGATTCAGGTATTTGAGAAGATGCATCGGGAGATTCACGGTTCGATTCTGATCATTTCCCATCAGGAGAGGATCCTGAATATTGCAGATGAGATTCTGGTCATCGGTGATGGCGAGGTAACAGATCATGGAGTCAAAGAAGAGATCCTGCCGAAGCTTCTGGGAAGCTCCAGTGCAGTAAATGTATGTGATGGGAGGAGATAGGCATGGACAGCATACAGAAAGAACTTTTGGAAGCTGTAGCCGGGCTTCATGAAATCCCGGCAGGAGCATACAATATCCGTGCAAACGGTGAGAGTGCAGCCAGAAATACGACAGCCAACATTGACATTGTTTCGAAAACGGATGTTTCCGGCATCGATATTAAGATCAAGGCCGGAACGAAGAAAGAGAGCGTGCACATTCCGGTGCTTCTCAGCCAGAGCGGACTTGAGGAAATGGTTTATAATGATTTTTATATCGGAGATGACTGCGATGTCGTGATTGTTGCAGGCTGCGGAATCCATAACGGCGGAGATGCAGCCAGCCGTCATGATGGAATCCATCGTTTCTTTGTCGGAAAGAATGCACATGTGAAATATGTTGAGAAACACTATGGAAGCGGAGACGGCAAAGGAGAACGTATCATGAATCCGCAGACGGAAGTGGATCTCGATGAAAACAGTGAGATGGAAATGGAAATGGTCCAGATCAAAGGTGTAGATTCTACGGTTCGCACGACGAAGGCAAGTCTTAAAAAAGGCGCAAAACTGGTTGTCACAGAGAGACTGATGACGCATGGAAATCAGAGGGCGGAGAGTAAATTCGATGTAGATCTGAACGGAGTGGATTCCAGCGCGAATATCATTTCCCGTGCGGTTGCAAGAGATAATTCGGTTCAGATATTCAAATCCGTGATCAACGGCAACGCAAAATGCAGCGGTCATACAGAATGTGACGCTATTATCATGGACAATGCAAATATCAGTGCGATTCCAGAGATTACTGCAAATAATCCGGATGCAGCCTTGATCCATGAGGCAGCGATCGGTAAAATAGCAGGGGAACAGATCATCAAGCTGATGACTCTGGGGCTCACAGAAAAAGAGGCAGAAGAAGAAATCGTAAATGGATTTTTGAAATAAAAACTTTACAAAATCTTAAAAACTATTTTCTTGTATCTGTCGAAAAAAGGTGATATAATTCTTGAAAAGCAATGGAGCTGAATGGTTCTGTTGCTTTTTATACTTTTTTATGAATGGAGGCGCATAGGATGATTGAACAAAGTGTTTTTCTTCAGACTGAACAAGACGCAGTTGATTTTACGGCGAAAGTCTCCAAATATTTTGGTGATATAAGAATGGATCTTGGATCTTTTGCAATTGACGCGAAATCCGTATTGTGCGTTTTGGGAATGGGACTTGGGAAAAAAGCTAAACTTCGTATTTATTCACCGCGTGCAGGTGAACTTGTAAAAGAAATTGCACCATATATCTGCGCAGATTGAATCTGCGCAGTATTTATTTCTTCTGGTGATTTTTGACATGCTTTCTGATAGCATCAAAACTGGGAGCGCTGATTACGTGTTCCATACGGCAGGCATCCTCGGCTGCAATCTTCTCATCCACCCCAAGGCTAACGAGCCAGCTTGTCAGTAGCGTGTGGCGCTCATAGATCGTTTCGGCCACTTCCCGTCCTGTATCTGATAAAGTGATATGTCCATTTGCATCAACGATAATATATCCATTCAGCCGAAGATTCTTCATGGCGACACTGACACTTGGCTTGGAAAAACCGAGTTCATTTGCAATGTCGATGGAGCGGACATAGCCCTGACGATTTCCAATGATCAGGATGGTTTCCAGGTAATTTTCAGCAGATTCTTGTATTTTCATAGTTATTTCTCCTATCAATAAATCATGGACGACTGTATTATATAAAAGAATATCACATTTACAAGGAAATTACAATTGAACTTTCCGACGTGGCCGAGTCATAACTGCAGGATAACAAAAAATCCCTTACATTACTGTAAGGGATTGAATAACGTGCGCTAGAGGATTCGAACCCCCGACCTTTTGGTCCGTAGCCAAACGCTCTATCCAGCTGAGCTAAGCGCACATCCTTGTAAAACATCACTGCTTCACAACAAAACATATTATATATCAGGAAATACAGATTGTCAAGCGAAAAAATAAAAAAATTAATCAAAAAATTTATTGCTATTTGTGCCGCTGTTACTGGATCCGGATTTGTTCCCATTCTGTGAGCAGGCGCTCAAATGACCATGCCGCATTTGCCGGGCTGGTGGAAGGCAGCCGGATGGCATCCATCTGTGTCTGAGGACGGCAGTATTTCCGGTAGAGTTTATCTGCAGTACCACCGTTTGTAAAGATTTTTTCGATAGGCGAAGTGTCGGTTATGCGACACAGATCAGCCGGAACGACATTTCTAATGCTGCTGTCAGAAGAACCGGTAATCTCACAGGAGGCGATCACATCCCAGATCGCAATTCGGTTGGAAAGCAGAAGAACTTTTTTCTCTTCTGTTGTCTGTGGAAGCGGGCATTCAAAAAGAGCAGAGAGTAATCGCCAGAAACGATTCTGGGGATGTCCGTAGAAAAAGTTGCTTTCACGGGATTTGACGGAAGGAAAACTCCCAAGAATTAGGATCCGGGAATTTGAATCATATATCGGATCAATTTCATGCCGGACGTAATGTTGTTCTGACATAGTTACATTCATTCTCCTTTCGGTATTGTCTGGTGATTGCCTGACGGCGTTTTATACGATCATAGCATAGCATAAATTTCGACAGAAATGCAAATAAATTCGATAAACTGTCAAAATTATAACGTTTTCACTGGACAAAATCGTCACAATGCACTAAAATAGGGATATTGACAGTAAATGTATACTAAACGGAGGTAGCTATTTATGAAAGGAAATGTAATCGTAGGACAGTCAGGGGGGCCTACTGCAGCAATCAACTCAAGTCTGGCGGGTGTTTACCGTACAGCAAAAGACCGTGGAGCGAATAAGGTTTATGGTATGCTTCATGGTATCCAGGGATTATTAGAGGAGAAATATATTGATCTTTCTGAACATATTACAAACGAACTTGATGCTGAACTTTTAAAGAGAACACCGGCTGCATATCTTGGGTCATGCCGTTACAAATTGCCGGAAATTCATGAGAATATGGCTTTATATGACAAGATTTTTGAAATCTTGTACAAGCTGGATATTGAAGCATTTATTTATATCGGTGGAAATGATTCCATGGATACGATCAAGAAACTGTCTGATTATGCGATTATCAAAGGACATCCGCAGAAATTCATCGGCTGCCCGAAGACCATTGACAATGATCTCGCTCTGACAGACCATACACCGGGATTCGGAAGTGCCGCAAAATACATCGGAACATCTGTAAAAGAGATCATTCGCGACAGTTTCTGCCTGGAATACAGCAAGGGACTTGTTACGATCGTTGAGATCATGGGACGTAACGCAGGATGGTTGACAGGAGCCGCTGCACTTGCACAGGGGGAAGACTGTCAGGGACCGGATATGATCTATCTTCCGGAATTAACATTCGATCTGGACGATTTTATGGCTCGTATCCACAAACTTCTGGAGACAAAGACATCTGTTGTAGTAGCTGTATCAGAAGGAATCAAACTTGCAGATGGACGCTATGTATGCGAATTAGGACAGAGTGCTGATTTCGTTGATGCATTTGGTCACAAACAGCTGACAGGAACCGCATCCTATCTGGCAAATTATGTAGCAGCAGAGGTCGGATGCAAGACTCGTGCAATTGAGCTCAGCACGCTGCAGCGTTCAGCATCTCACTGCAGTTCCCGTGTAGATATTCTGGAAGCTTATCAGGTAGGTGGTGCCGCAGTTAAGGCTGCTGACGAAGGCGACAGCGGAAAGATGGTTGTACTGGTACGTCATTCTGACGATCCGTATCAGTGTGGAACAGAGGTGAAAGATGTGCATAAGATTGCCAACGACGAACGTCTGGTACCGAGAGAATGGGTAAACGAAGAGGGAACCTACGTAACAGAAGATTTCGTTACTTATGTAAGACCTCTGATCCAGGGAGATGTTTCTCCGGTTATGGTTGATGGTATTCCGAGACACCTTTACAAACCGGGGCATTTAATGGGTTAGTGCACTGACACGTTGATTTTTTGAAATAATTATATGAAAGACGTATCCATTTGGGTACGTCTTTTTTCTCTGGGTCAGTAAGAAGAATTTTTGCTTGATTTGGGTGCGGGCAGCAGATTTCACAAAGCAGAAAAACGGCGTAGCTAAGGGAAGATAAATAGGTGAAAGGGATCTTTCTCGACAAAATAGGACAGAAATTTTGTGAAACATTACCTTCATTTTTCTGTTGCAAATTCCAAGGAAAGCGGTTAATATATGAATCACTCTAATTCAATTCTCTATTTCATGAGAACTTCTAAGTAACAGTATTTCAATTTTAATTTCAGGTAAGAATCCAAAGCGAAAATAATAGAAAGCGGGAGGGATATCGTGGCAGAAAGATCGGAATATGCAGTGTTCCGGTTTCTGGAGCAAAATGGCTATTGCCATATGATCAGTGACTATGTGAAGGGGATTTCCATCATGCAATATGTGAAGGAAGAGTATCCTGTTTCGAGAGAATGTCTGTGGCACTGGATGGCAGAGATCGCACAGCGACTGGAGCAGTATTATAAATGGGAGAATGGAAAGGCATATGGCTTTGTGAATCCATATGCTGTGATTATCGGGGAAGACTCCGAAATCATGCTTCTGGATATTATGGATCCGGGAAATGAAGATCAGATTCGCAGAATGCAGAAGAAAAAAGTGCGGATGCTGTTCGTAAAAGAGGAGCATATATTGACGCAGAATGCGGAGCTGGAAGATGACTGTTACGGACTTGGAAAAACATATCAGTTTATGCTGGAGAAATGTCATCTGACAGAACTGTGTACCAGGCGTGAAAAACGTCTGATAAGAAAAATAATTGAAAAATGTCTTTCCGGGAAAAAGGACGGAATCCGTATGATGGCAGAAATACAGACCGATCTGCGGATGCTTGCTCCATTTGGAAATACAGGAAAGAGAGAGAATACGACGCAAAGAAAGAGAAATGGAAGAGGGATGAGGCGGAAAGCCTTCGTGTGTGCCGCACTTGTCATACTGGTGACCGCAGGAGTGATTTGGGAAAAGGAGCAGCAGAAAATGGTGAACTCGGAAGCTGCGTCCGGGGAAAAAGAGGACAGTCCATCAGAGAAGAATATTACGATGGATCAGGAGAAGGACACGGAAGAGGAGGGAAGAGCTTACCTTGAACTTGGCATTATATATTGTGTCGAGATGAATAATTTTGAACAAGGGAGAAAATGTCTCGAAAAAGCTTCGGAACAGCTGCCATTTGCCGGGATATATCTGACGATTTTTGAATATATACAAAAAGGCGGATCGGAGAATTTTGTGAAAAATGAATTGGCAGATACATTGGAAACGGGAAGAAAATTATTGAAAGAACAAGAAAACGGAGTGTGGATCCGAGGAAAAGAATACTGGTATAAAATTCCTTTTATGATGACATATGGGATGCTGGGGACACAGGAAGCCTGGGACGAAGCCATGTGGTTGGGAGAAGAAATGGAACAGGAAGTTCTGTGGAATGAAACAAATCGTGAGCAGGAAAAAACACTCAGAAAGTATCTGGCAAAAGCGTATGAAACGGAAGGAGAAAACGAAAAAGCAGCTGCAGAATATGAGAGGGTGAAAGAGTTGGAAGACAGCAGGGAAGGATTGGAAGAAATTTACCTGCGTTTGGAAAAACTCTATGAGGAAGAAGGAAATCTGGAACAATCCTGGGCGATATGCCGCGAGTCCATGGAACGTATTCCCGACTCTGAAAAATTATGGCTGGCATATCTGGAAAAGCATCTGAAAGATGCGGGAATCGAGCGTCAGGTATGTGCCCAACTTGTAAAAAAAGCGGTGGATACCCTGCCGAATCTGACGACAAATATAGAATTTCAAAAATTGCAGAAACAATACGAAATTACAATGAAAGGAGAAGAAGTATGGGTGGGAAAATAAAGGCAGGAATGGCTTTCCTAATCGTGGCTATGGCGTTCGTAAGCCAATATGTGTATGCAGGCATATTGGAAAATGAAAAAGAGGAGCTTCCGGGAGAAACTCCGGTGATAAAAGGCTATCAGGTTCAATATGATGAGCCGGACGGAAAGAATGGATATTATCACAAATTACCGAAAATACGGATTCTCCATCAGGATGAAGGGTTCGTGACAAAATACAAGTTCTATTATGCGGACGGGACAATCGAAGAAGGCGAATTGAATCTGGAAAACAAGGAAAAAGTCTGGAATATAGAATCGGGTGACGGCGTTTATAAACTGGAAACGGAACTGATCAGAGAAGAGAGAGGAGACGAAGCTGAGAAGGAAGAAGCTGATCCGGACAGAAAAGAAGAGGAAAAACCGGGGATGGGAGAAGCGGATGAATATTCATATGATCTGAAGACAGAAGAAACTTTCAAACAGGAATCTGAGTGCGATACAGAAAATGAAGAAGAAACCGATACGACTATGAATGGAGAAAGTCCGAATGAACCCCAGAATCCGGAAGAAGATTTGGAAAGCTGGAAGAAAGTATGGGAGTGGAAGGTAGATTCAATCCCTCCGAAGATTCGGATCATTAAGCCCGTGAAAACCGGGATATGGTATCTGGCATCGGTTGCAGTGGAGATGCAGTGCGGCGATGATTTTAGCAAGGTGGCTGATTTTGAAGGAAGTGCAAACGGAAAGAAATATATTTCCGACGATAAAGAGCACCTGAATTTTCAAGTAAGAGAGGAGGCAAAACAGGGAAAAGGCATTGTTGTTACTGCCGAAGCGGAGGATTTTGCCGGAAATAAAAATGCAGTTTCTTTTGAAATACGGATTGACACTCACGCTCCGCTGCTTCGGATCGAAGGAGTGGAAAATTATGCAGTCTCTGATCGCCCAGTTACATTAAAATTTCAAGCATGTGAGGAAAATCTGATGCAAAAGCTCACAGCATATGTAGAAAGAGAAAATCCCGCAGGAGAGAAAGAAACCCTTCAGGTGGACAACTGGAATGAAAAAGAGGGAATGGAAGCAGAGCTGCTTTGTGAGAAGGAAGGAATTTACATAATTCAGATAGAAGCTGTTGATATGGCAGGGAATACCAATTCGATGCGGAGGACATTTGCAGTTGACAGTACGCCGCCGGAACTTCCGGTTTTGTCTGATATTGATGGAAAATGTATGAAAGAATTTGTCTGGAGCTTTGACGAAAAGTCGCAAATACTGGATTTCACAACATATACCTGCAAAATGGAATTGGATGGAATGTTGTATCATTCGGGAGAACGGATTTGGCGGGAAGGAATCCACAGATTTGTAATCAAAGCGGTGGATGCAGCCGGGAATGAAGCAGAAGAATGTGCAGAATTTGAAATTGACCGGACTTCGCCCAGAATTATCATTAGAAATGCCGATACAAAGGAAGAAATTGAAAGCGGAAGCCAATTTGATCAAAGCATCAAAATAGAGATTTATCCGGAGAAATACAGGGATTGGATTCAGAACGTCATGATCAATGGAAAATCGCAGATGCTTACATCACATAAAAATGTACAGCTTGGACTCTGTGCAGAAAAAACATATGAAATTGTGATTGAAGCACAGGATATTGCCGGAAATTATATCCAAAGAACGGTCAATCTGGAGATTATGAAGCAGGAAAATTCGTTTAAGGATGTAGTATGGCCGATAAAGAAAGCATTGGAAAGAAAGAAATCGGATGAAGAGAAAATTGAAGATGGAATGCGGAAGAATGAATCAACAGGAATCTTTGCTGCTTGCTTCGTTATGATGGGCGGAATAATATTACTGCTGTTTTGGAAAAAAAGGAAGTGAATAAAGGCCTGAAAAAGGGAGGATGCCGGGTAACCGCTTACGCAGTTCCCGGCATGTATTATGAAAAAGTTTATCTCAATAGTATGATTACTTCTTATCGTCTTTATGCATTTCATTTATTTGATGGTTTTAGTATACAGAAGAGATGTGAAGAAAGAATGATTAACAAATGAAAGAATTTTGAAAGATAAATGAACAAATTGTGAACATGGATAAAATGCATTAAAAAGAGGTGTTTGTGCATAAAATTGTGAAAAAGGACCATATTATGAAAAGATGTCAGCCAAATTTAGGAAATATTTCGGGATTGACCAGACGTGTACTTTAGGGTAGAATAATCACAAGTTCATAAAGAACGAAGCGAACAAAGGCGTTGCATTCATCGTGCAATGCCTTTGTTTTTATCCCGGGACTCTAAATTTTATCTGACGGAAATGTAAGGGCGCATTACAGTAACATGTAGTGCGCTTTTGTGTTTTCTAAATATACTGTCCGGAGCAGTCGTATTGCTGGCAAAGGGCAGGTAGAGCATAGGAGAGGAGAAATGAAAAAAATAGAAATTATCATCAGACCAGGTAAATTGGATGATTTACGAGAATTGCTGGAAGTATGCGAATATCATGGAATTATGATTACGAATATTATGGGATATGGTAATCAGAAGGGAGTCACAGATCAGCACATGTGGCGTGGAGTGATGCCCAAGTCGGGCAATACAATCCCGAAACTGAAGGTGGAATGTGTTGTTACTGCAGAGGAATCTGAACCGATTATTCGAAAGGTTTGTCGGGAAATACGAACAGGTGTGTATGGAGATGGAAAGATTTTCATTACAGATGTGGCAGATATTGTTCGTATCAGGACCGGCGAACGAGGAAAAGACGCTTTGTAAAATTTTGATATACTACTCATAAAGGAGGTATGCGGTTTTGCGTATGCCTCCTTTAAACGTGAAAAGCTATTGACAGCAATAGGGAAGAATGGTAAAATTAGACTAAAGTTCAAACAATGGTCTAAAGCGTTCAAGGGAGATAGAACTTATGACGTTAATTACGAATATACAAAAGTATTCCATACATGACGGAGATGGAATTCGAACCAGTGTTTTTTTTAAAGGTTGCCCGCTTAAATGTGCATGGTGCCACAATCCGGAAACACAGAATTTTAAGAAACAGATTCTGACGAATCGGGAGAAATGTACCGGATGCGGAGCCTGCGTGCAGGCCTGCCCGAATGGAGCGATTCGGATAGAGGACGGTAAAGCGGTTACTGATCACAATAAATGCGATGGTTGTGGAAAATGTACAGAGTATTGCCTGGCTAACATCCGGGAAGTCGCGGGAAAGGAATATGCGATAAAAGAGCTCGTAAAAGAGCTGAAGAAAGATGAAATGTTCTATGAAGAATCTGGAGGAGGAGTAACCCTGTCCGGCGGAGAAGTGATGTGCATGGATATGGACTATATTCTTCCGCTTGTAAAGGAATTGGATCGGCATGGAATCACGGTTACGATTGATACATGCGGCTATGCGCCTTATGAGAATTTTGAAAAGATTCTTCCATATATCAATACGTTTCTCTATGATATAAAAGTGATGGACGATGAAGTACATCAGAAATATATCGGAGTCAGCAATCAGCTGATTCTGGAGAATCTTGAAAAACTGAGCGCTGATCCGGCACGGAAAGCAAAAATCTATATTCGTATTCCTACAATCAAGGGGGTAAATGCAGATGATGCGAGTATGCAGGCGGTCATCGACTGGCTGAAAGCTCATCATATACAGGTGGCGCAGGTGAACCTCCTGCCTTACCATAATACTGGAAGCAGTAAGTACGGACGGCTGGAGACGGATTATCCGGGGGAAGCACTACAGACACCTGCCAAGGAAGAAATGGAACATTTTACAGAACTGTTTAAAAAAGCAGGATTTCAAAACACAAAAATAGGAGGGTAAAGCTATGGAAAAAAGAGGTATGAATGCAAGAGTTCAGGCACTTCGTGAATTGAGTGTGAGCACTCAGCCGCACATTGACCTGGAACGTGCAAAGAGTGAAACGGAGACTTATAAGAAATATGAAGGACAGCTGTCTATTCCGGAACTTCGTGGACAGGTTCTCTATGACTATTTCTCAACCAAGACTCTTTACATTGGAGAAGGAGAATTAATTGTTGGTGAGAAAGGTGACAGCCCGCAGGCGGCACCGACATTTCCGGAGCTTTGCTGCCATACTGTAGAAGATATGCATGTAATGAATGATCGTGAACTGATCAATTTTTCTGTAAAGGAAGAAGATTATGACTATCAGGAGAAAGTTGTTATTCCGTATTGGGATAACCGTTCTACCCGTTCCAAGATCATTGCAAATATGACACCGGAGTGGAAGGATTGTTACGAAGCAGGTATCTTTACAGAATTCATGGAGCAGAGAGGACCGGGACATACGGTAGGATCTGTGAAGATCTATGAAAAAGGATTCCTTGATTATAAAGAAGATATTCAGAAGTCTATCGAGGCACTGGATTTCCAGAATGATCCGGAAGCATTTGATAAGAGAAACCAGCTTCGCGGTATGTCTAAAGCATGTGATGCCATTATGAAACTTGGTGAACGTTATGCGGCATATGCAAGAGAACTGGCAGAAAAAGAGACGGATGAACAGAGAAAAGCAGAATTGCTTCAGATTGCAGCAAACTGTGATGTTGTTCCGGCACACAAACCGGAGACATTCTGGCAGGCAATTCAGATGTACTGGTTCGTTCATCTGGGAGTTACTACAGAGTTAAATCCATGGGATGCTTATTCGCCGGGACGTCTTGATCAGCACCTGAATCCATTCTATGTAAAGGATACAGAGGCAGGAATTCTGGATGAAAAGAAAGCACTGGAACTTCTGGAATGTCTGTGGGTGAAATTTAATAATCAGCCGGCACCGCCGAAAGTTGGAATTACTTTGAAAGAGAGCTCCACCTATACTGATTTCGCAAATATTAATACAGGTGGGATTACGCCGGACGGAGAGAACGGTGTAAATGATGTAAGTTATTTGATTCTGGACTGCATGGATGAAATGAAACTGCTTCAGCCAAGCTCCAATGTTCAGATCAGCCGCAAGACGCCACAGAAATTCCTTAAGAGAGCATGTGAGATTTCTCGTAAAGGATGGGGACAGCCGGCATTCTATAATACGGAAGCAATTATTCAGGAGCTCCTGAATGCAGGAAAGTCGCTGGAGGATGCAAGACGCGGTGGTACCAGCGGGTGTGTTGAGACCGGAGCGTTTGGAAATGAAGCATATATCCTGACCGGATATTTCAATATTCCGAAAGTATTTGAACTGACACTGAACAACGGATTTGATAAGATGAGCGGCAAACAGCTTGGATTAAAGCTGGGATATGCAACGGATTTTAAGACATATGATGAGCTGTTTGATGCATTTAAGAAGCAGATGAAGTATCTCATCGATATCAAGATCGAAGGAAGTAATGTAATCGAAAAGATTTTCGCAGAATATATGCCGGCACCGTTCCTTTCTATTATTACAAATGACTGTATTTCCAAAGGAAAGGACTACAATGCAGGCGGAGCAAGATACAATACCAAGTATCTTCAGGGCGTTGGTATCGGAACTATCACAGACTGTCTGGCAGCTGTAAAATATAATGTATACGATAAGAAGACATTTACCATGGAAGAATTGATGCAGGCTCTGGATGACAACTTTGAAGGACATGAGAGAATTCTGAATCTGGTGAAGAATCATACACCGAAGTACGGAAATGATGATGATTATGCAGATGATATCATGAAGAGCGTATTCGGATATTATCAGGGAGAAGTAACCGGAAGAAAGAATATGCTGGGCGGAACATATCGCGTGAACATGCTTCCGACTACCTGCCATGTTTACTTCGGAGATGTTATGATGGCCAGTGCGAACGGACGTCTTGCTCATGTTCCGGTTTCAGAAGGAATCTCTCCGGAAAAGGGTGCAGATACAAATGGACCGACTGCAGTTATCAAATCATGTGCAAAGATGGATCATTTGATGACCGGAGGAACGCTTCTTAATCAGAAGTTTACTCCAAGTGTAGTAGCCGGAGAAGAAGGACTTGATCAGATGGCAAACCTGATCCGCTCATACTTTAATATGGATGGACATCATATCCAGTTCAATGTTATCGACCGTGAGACTCTGATCGCAGCACAGAAGAATCCAGAGGAATACAAAGACCTGATCGTTCGTGTTGCCGGATACAGTGATCATTTCAGAAACCTGAGTAAAGCGCTCCAAGATGAAATTATCAATCGTACAGAGCAGAGCTTTAATTAATCTTAATTAAAAATGCATAAGGCAGGGACGTAACATTGTATTGTGTTACGTCCCTTTCATGAACAGTTACGAACATTTTATAATACAACTTCAGGAGGCAATGGAAAAATGAAGAGAGAGTTTTTCGAAGAAAACAGAAAAGAATTGTATAAGAGTCTGGAACCGCAGTCGCTTGTCATTATGTTTGCGGGACATGCACCACGCAAAACAAATGATGAAGACTACCCGTTTTTTACAAATCGTAATTTCCTGTACTTAACAGGTGTTGAACAGGCTGATACCGTTCTTATGGCAGTGACAGGCAAAGAAGGGGAATATGAAGAAAAACTGTATATTCTGCCACCGGATGCCATGAAAGAAAGATGGACAGGACGAAGAATCAAAGAGGCGGAAGCGGAGGAGTTATCTGGAGTTCATGCGTTTGGTTATGTGGGAACTTTTAAAGAAGATATGGAAAAAAATATCCGTTCAGGCAATGTGAAACGTGTATGCCTTGACTTTGATGAAGCCTTCCAGAATGATGGGGGTAATGAAGCATTTGCACTTGCAAGAGAACTGAAGGAAACTGCACCGTATATTGCGCTTGAAAATATTCATCCACAGTTGAAACGTCAGCGTACGATTAAAAAGCCATGTGAAATTGAAGCGATGAGAAAGGCCGAGATCATTACCGGTGCCGGAATCGAAGCCATGATGCGTGCGTCCAAACCGGGTATGTATGAATATCAGTATAAAGCAGAGTTTGATTATGCGCTGGCACAGAGAGGGGTCCTTGCACCGGGATTTCCGTCTATTATCTCAGCGGGAAATAATAACTTCTGTATCCATTATTATGACTATCGCGGACAGTCAAAGGATGGAGATATGATTCTGAATGACGTGGGCGCTGTCTGGGATTATGAAATCAATGATGTTTCCAGAGGATGGCCGTGTAACGGAAAATTCTCTGAGCGTCAGAAATTGCTGTATCAGTGTGCATATAATACATCTGAATATATGTTCCGTACACTGAAACCGGGAATTCCGATGAAGGAAGTAGACAATATGGTTCGTAAATACAACTTTGAACAGTTGAAACAGGCCGGAGTGTGCAGCAATTATGAAGACATCGGTACTTATATGTGGCATGGTGGAGCGCATCATGTCGGATTCGATGTACATGATGTGGTAGATGCGAAAGAAAGATTGACCGCACCGAACATGGTATTCTGTGTGGATGTCGGAATATATCACGAAGAGTGGGGAATCGGCTTCCGTCTGGAGGATAACTGCCTGATTACAGAAAATGGATGTGAGAATCTTTCTCATGCAATCCCGAGAACAATCGAGCAGATTGAAGGGATCATGGGACATTAGTTTGCAAATTGTGATGGAAAAGAAGCATAGAAAAAAGGACAGTTCCAATTGGACTGTCCTTTTTGTCAAGCTTATGTAAGTCTTTTTTCGAAATTACCGTCTATATCGCATCCTTCGGTGAAAATCATAAATGCGTTCGGATCAATAGATTTTACAATGCGTTTCAACTCGTTGACTTCGTATTTTGAAACGACAACCATCAGGATAGAGGAATCTGCATGTGTGTATGCGCCCTCTCCATCCCAGTTCGTAACACCACGCCGCGTCTGCTCCATGATTGCTTCAGCAATACCCGCTTTCTTAGTGAAAATCATAACGCTGACATTGATATTCTGAATATGTATGTGGTCACATGCTGTTGCGTACACAACGCCATAAATCAATGAGTAGATTACGATTTCGATGTTGAACATGAAAAAGCAGATACTGTACACAAAAATGTTAATCAACAGTCCTACTTTTCCTACACTAAAGCCTGGAAAGCGCTGGGTCATATAGATCCCCAGAATGTCCTGCCCACCGCCTGAACTCTCTCCGCGAAGAATGAGTCCGGAACCTGCACCTGCAATAATGCCACCGATGATACATGCGGTCAGATAGTCCTCGATGAGCGGTGCGGATGGAATCGGAATCAAGGTAAGTGCCGCAGTCTGAACTACGATTACGATCATGGACCGCACAAAAAAGCCTTTCCCCATTTTTGACCATGCCAGATAGATGAGTGGCAGGTTGAGCAGAAAGTAAATAATACCGGCAATATCTGTTTGCCCGAATGAAATACCGGTGATTGCGATGAGCAGGGTACGGATTAACTGTGCAATACCCATGAAACCGCCGTTATATAATGAAAGCGGAATGATCATCACATTCAACCCAAAGGCAAACATGACAGCACCGAAAACAGCAGTGCCAAGAGATGTAATCGCATGGCGCTGCTCTTTTGAAATTGGTAAATTGAATGACATACTGTTTCCCCCTTGTTTGGAAATATATTCATCTAACATTTAGAGTATAGAGAAAAGTAAGGAGAAAATCAATGATCTTTTTTAAAAATGAAAAATAATTCGTACTAGCTTGTGGAAAGAAGATTTTCGAGTGCATTATCCTTCCCCAGTGTAAAGTGATCATCATGGAGAATGCTGAAAGCGTGTTCATAATCATTCTCGCGCATATATGTGATCATTTTTTTAAGATTTGTATTTGTAGCATCAATCTGCATACCGTTTCGGACTGAATAGAGTCCGATACGAACCAATTCTGCAAGATTCGATTCGTAAAAACGGGTAATACGTTCGTTTTCAAAAATGCTGATGATTTCCAGGTGCATTTGGGTATCTGCAAGTTCCCATTCAAAAGGGTCGGCGGCCACAGCACACATGCGAACAACACGGGCCTCTATTTTATAGGAGAATTCTTCTGCACGACCGCTGTCAAAAATCAGCTTGAAAGCAGCACCTTCGAACAGTTCACGAATCTGATAGATTTCTGTGACGGCTTGGTAACTGATCTCTTTTACACGCATGGATTTGTAGTAATCCGTCACAATCAGTCCTTCTGACTGCAACATTTTGAGTGCAGTCCGAATCGGATTACGGCTCATGCCCAGTTCCTGAGTCAACATTGATTCCGTGAGTGTCATACCGGGGGCATAAGTGAGATTCAGTATGTTGTTCTTGATTTTTTCATAAGCCTGATCGGCAAGTGATTTTCTTGGAGCAACCATGATTTTCCCTTTCTGTTTTTAAAAAAAGTATTGTATATATTGTATAAAAAAGAGAAGGGAAATTCAAGGTTTTGTAGAAAATTGTCTTATGGATATTTTTGTGACGCAGCAGTATTGACTTTTGCGATAAGAAATGGTAAATTGTATGCAAATGAGGAAATTGTATACAAATTGAATGATTGTATACAATGAAACAACGCAAAAAACAGCCAACAGAATTAAAGAAGCACAAGCGGTCAAAAGCCGTATGCAGGATATTTCAGGAGGAGAAGGGTATGAAATTAGGATTTATTGGGTGTGGAAACATGGCAGGAGCTATGATGAAAGGAATCATTGAGAATCATATTTTTAAACCAGATGAAATAATTGGTTCCGATTTATTTGCTCCGGGGAGAGAACGTTTGAAAGAGCAGTATGGAATTCATGTGACAGACGATAATAAGGAAGTTGTGGAGAAATCTGAGGTTGTGATCTTATCCATTAAACCACAGTTTTATGAAAGCGTGATTGGAGAAATAAAATCTCTGGTAAGGCCGGAACAGCTGATCGTTACGATTGCTCCGGGAAAGACACTTGAATGGTTGGGAGAGCAGTTTGGTGATACTGTAAAAATTATCCGTACAATGCCAAATACTCCGGCGATGGTAGGGGAAGGTATGACTGGAGTGACTCCGAATAAAAATGTGACGAAGGAAGAACTGGATTATGTATGTCGGATTCTTCAGGGATTTGGAAAGACAGAAGTGATTACAGAAAACCTTATGGATGTGGTTGTCGCTGTAAGCGGAAGCTCACCGGCATATATCTTTATATTTATTGAAGCAATGGCCGATGCAGCGGTGAAAGAAGGAATGCCGAGAAATCAGGCGTATAAATTTGCTGCACAGGCAGTGCTGGGAAGTGCAAAAATGATTCTTCAGACAGGCGAGCATCCGGGTGTACTTAAAGATATGGTATGCTCACCAGGAGGAACAACGATTGAAGCGGTTCGTGTTCTTGAAGAGAGAGGGCTTAGAAGTGCTGTTTTTGAGGCGATGGAAGCTTGTGCAGAGGTTGCAAAAAACTTATAATTATGATACAATAATGAAAGAGGCCGGGTGTACTTGTGCATCCGGTCATTTCTATATATGTTCTGAAATGTTGGAGTTCCAGAACGTCTGCCGGCTGGATGCAGGCAGTTTGAGGAGGTTAGGTAAGTGGCATCAAAGCAAAATGTTAAGCGTCGAATCGTAGATGCAGCGTGGGAATTGTTTTATGAAAAAGGATATGACGATACAACTGTGGATGATATCATTCGATTATCTGATACTTCTAAAGGATCGTTTTATTATTATTTTTCTGGAAAAGATGCGTTGCTGGACACGCTTTCGACAATTCTGGATGAGTATTATGCAAATCTGGAGGAAGAGCTTGATGAAAATATGAACAGCTTTGATAAGCTGATGTTTTTGAATTATAAGTCGCATTTGTTTATGGAGACGAAGATTGATGTGACGCTTCTGGCATCTTTGTATTCCACACAGCTGATCGCAAAAGGAGAACGTAATCTTCTGGATCAGAACCGGACATATTATCGCCTGATCAGCAGAATTGTGGAAGAAGGGCATGTGAGAAACCAGATCAGCAGGGAAAAGTCGATCCAGGAAATCACAAAGTATTATTCGCTTTGTGAACGCGCGCTTGTTTCAGACTGGTGCCTGAACAGAGGAAGCTATTCGCTTGCGGAATACAGTAAGGAATATATGCCGATTTTGATGGAGCATTTCCGGGTTAAACAATAGGCGGAAAGGAACGAGGGCATGGAAAAGAGTGACAATAAAGGACTTTTGTCAGTGCATCTGGCCGTATTTTTGTTCGGAGTGGTCGGGCTTTTTGCCAAGCTGGTGGATCTCCCTGCGGTTATTATTGTTTTGGGAAGAGTGCTTTTCTCGTCGGTGTTTTTATGGGGCTTTTTGTTGGTACGAAGACAGAGAATCCGATTAAAGAGGCGAGCGGATTATCTGTGGATGATCGCAGCCGGTGTGATTCTTGCGGTACACTGGAGCAGTTTCATGCAGGCGATTCAGAGTTCCACGGTGGCAGTTGGAACTTTGGCATTTTCTACATTTCCCCTTTTCGTTACAATTATGGAACCATATGTATTTCATGAGAAACTCAAAACATCGGATGTTGTCTGTGCAGTTGTCATGCTGGCAGGTGTATTTCTGATCGTTCCGGAATTTACGCTTCAGAATACGATGACAAGGGGTGTTCTGTGGGGACTTTTAAGTGCAGTGACTTATGCAGTGCTGTCGTTGATGAATCGGAAGTTTTCGGGGAGTTACCCGGCAACGGTCGTATCGTTCTATGAACAGGCAACGGCAGCGGTCGTGTTGTTCCCGATGTTGTTGATTTTGAGACCGCAAGTCACATTGAAAGATGTGGGTGTGCTGATGCTTCTCGGCGTTGTGTTTACTGCCGTTGCTCATTCCCTTTTTATAAATGGACTTCGCACGGTACGCGTGCAGACGGCCGGCATTATTTCCGGACTGGAATCAGTTTACGGAATCGTAAGTGCTTTGATTTTTCTCGGAGAGATCCCCGGAATCAGGGAGATCGCAGGTGGTGCTCTGATCCTTGCAGTTGTTTTTTATTCTACACAAAAAGTGGCTGAATGAGCGGAAATATAAGAGAATTGGAAGAAAACTATTTACGAACCGGGAGAGTTTCGTTAAAATAGGGTACAGTAATAAGAAAAAAAGGAGATTGATAATATGGCAAATCCAATCGTAACATTTGAGATGGAAAATGGTGATGTAATGAAGGTGGAATTGTATCCGGAAGTTGCACCGAATACAGTTAATAACTTTATTTCACTGGTAAATAAAGGATTCTATGATGGGCTGATCTTCCATCGTGTCATCAATGGATTTATGATTCAGGGCGGATGCCCGAATGGAACCGGTATGGGCGGACCGGGGTATTCTATTGCAGGAGAGTTCGCTCAGAATGGCTTCGACAATCAACTGAAACACGAACCGGGTGTGATTTCCATGGCTCGGGCAATGAATCCGGATTCAGCGGGATCACAGTTCTTTATTATGCATAAGAATTCTCCACATCTGGACGGTGCTTATGCAGCATTTGGTAAGATCATCGAAGGCATGGATGTGGTAAATAAGATTGCTGAGACGGACACTGATTTCAGAGATAAACCGATTACAGATCAGAAGATGAAAAAGGTGACGGTTGAAACATTTGGTACAGAATATCCGGAACCGGAGAAGTGCTAATAAGAAAAACGGGAAAGGCAGCGTTTGATATAGGCGCTGCCTTGATAAATATGAGGAAATGGCATGAAGATGATTAAGACAGATAAGCTGGTATTTGAATATGCAAAACGTGACGAGGAAGGCAATATCATCGGAATGAGCCGTGCTGTGGATGAGGTGGATCTGGATATTGAGCCTGGGCAGTTTATAGCAATTCTTGGGCATAACGGTTCGGGAAAATCTACGCTGGCAAAGCATATGAATGCGATTCTGGTACCCACAGAAGGAACGATGTGGGTGGACGGAAAAGATACAAAAGAAGAAGAGTATTTATGGGATATCCGGCAGAGCGCGGGGATGGTTTTTCAGAATCCGGATAATCAGATCATCGGTACAGTGGTGGAAGAAGATGTCGGATTTGGCCCGGAGAATCTCGGAGTGCCGACGGAACAGATCTGGAAGAGAGTGGAGGAAAGCCTGAAGGCGGTCGGGATGATCGAGTATCGGCATCACTCTCCCAATAAGCTGTCAGGAGGGCAGAAACAGAGGGTGGCAATCGCAGGAGTTATGGCTATGCGCCCGAAGTGTATTGTACTGGATGAACCGACTGCAATGCTCGATCCCAACGGACGCAAGGAAGTATTGGAAAGTGTACAGGAATTGAGAAAGAGAGAACATATTACGGTCATTCTGATTACGCATTATATGGAAGAAGTTGTGGACGCGGATCAGGTGATTGTGATGGATCATGGACATGTTGTGATGCAGGGAACTCCGAGAGAGATCTTTTCACAGGTTGATTTGCTGAAAGAGTACAGACTGGACGTGCCGCAGGTTACGATCCTTGCGGATGAGCTTCGCAAGAGAGGGCTTGATATTCCTGCAGGTATTTTGAAAAAAGAAGAATTGGTGGAAATATTATGTCGATAAAATTAGAACATGTGAATTATATTTACAGCGCAGATACTGCTTATGAAAAACAGGCTTTAAAAGATATCTGTCTGGAGATCCCGCATGGACAGTTTGTCGGAATTATCGGGCATACCGGTTCGGGAAAATCTACTCTGATCCAGCATCTCAATGGCCTGATCAGAGCGACGAGCGGAACGGTTTATTATAACGGAGAAAACATTTACGCAGACGGTTATAATATGAAAGAACTGCGTAGCCAGGTGGGATTGGTGTTCCAATATCCGGAGCATCAGCTTTTTGAAGTGGATGTGCTCAAAGATGTATGTTTCGGACCGAAAAATCAGGGATTCTCGGAGAAAGAGTGTGAAGAACGTGCCCGGGAAGCTTTGAAGTTGGTAGGACTCAAGGAGAAATACTATGAGCAGTCTCCGTTTGAACTTTCCGGTGGACAGAAGAGAAGAGTGGCAATAGCCGGAGTGCTTGCCATGTGTCCGAAAGTGTTGGTTCTGGATGAACCGACAGCAGGACTTGACCCGAAAGGCAGAGATGAGATCCTGGATCAGATCGCATATCTGCATAAGACGAGTGATATGACGGTGATCCTGGTTTCTCATAGTATGGAGGATATCGCAAAATATGTGGATCGTATCATTGTGATGAACCATGGGGAAGTTATGTTTGATGATGTGCCGAAGCGCGTGTTCTCACATTATAAGGAACTGGAATCCGTTGGACTGGCGGCTCCACAGGTGACTTACATCATGCACGAACTGAAGGAGAACGGATTGGATGTGTCCGTCCATGCGACAACGATTGAAGAAGCGGCGGATGAGATCATGGCTGCTGTGACTAAGAAGGAGAAGACGGAATGATTCGAGATATTACAATAGGACAATATTATCCGGCGAACAGCAGGATTCACCGCCTGGATCCGAGGGTGAAAATTGTGTGTACACTTTTGTACCTTATTTCGCTTTTTATGTTTAAAAGTATTATCGGTTATCTTCTGGCGACCTTGTTTCTTGTATGTGTGGTCAGATTGTCGACTGTTCCGGTGAAGTATATCCTGAAAGGACTAAAACCGATCATAATGCTTCTTATGATTACAGTTTTGTTTAATCTCTTTTTGACGCCGGGAGGAAGGCTGCTTTTTCATTTCGGACCGCTCAAGATTACAGAACAGGGTTTAAATACAGCTGTATATATGGCAATCCGGCTGATCTATCTGATTATGGGATCTTCGCTTATGACGCTTACTACGACGCCGAATGCCCTTACAGATGGTCTGGAAAGTCTTCTTAAGCCGCTGGGACATCTGAATGTTCCGGTGCATGAGATTGCGATGATGATGTCGATCGCTCTTCGTTTCATACCAATTCTGTTGGAAGAAACGGACAAGATCATGAAAGCGCAGATTGCGCGCGGCGCTGATCTGGAGAGCGGAAATATCATTCAGAAAGCTAAGGCTCTGGTACCGATTCTTGTACCGCTGTTTGTATCTGCATTCCGGAGAGCGAATGATCTTGCAATGGCGATGGAGGCGAGATGTTATCATGGCGGTGAAGGAAGAACAAAAATGAAGCCACTGATCTATAAAGGCAGGGATTATGCAGCTTATGCGGTGACGATTGCTTATGTTGCAATCTCCTTTGTGGCAGGAAGATATATTCCGTTTAAAATCTGGATCTTCTAATAATGTAATCAGAAACGGAGCAGATAATGAGAAGAATTAAATTGACAGTTGCATATGATGGCACGAATTATTGTGGATGGCAGGTGCAGCCGAATGGAATTACGATAGAGGAAGTGCTGAATAAAGCAATTTGCACACTTACCGGTGAAGAGATTGCAGTAATCGGTGCCAGCCGGACTGATTCAGGGGTTCATGCAATTGGGAATATTGCTGTGTTTGACACCGGGAGCAGAATACCGGCAGAACGCTTCTCCTATGCGCTGAATCAGAGACTTCCGGAAGATATTGTGGTGACGAAGTCAGAGGAGGTTTCACTGGACTGGCATCCCAGATATCAAAACAGTCTGAAAACTTATGAATACCATATTCTGAATACGAAGACTCCTGTTCCGACGAAGCGGCTTTATAACTGCTTCGTCAGTTTTGACCTCGATGTGAACCGCATGAGACAGGGAGCCCAGTATCTGTTGGGGGAACATGATTTCGCTGCATTCTGCTGCATCCGGACCAACGCAAAGACAACAGTGCGGACGGTCACAGATCTTCAAATTCAGCAGAATCCGCTGAAACCGGAAGAAATTACAATCCGGATTACAGGAAATGGATTTCTGTACAATATGGTGCGGATCATCGCAGGAGTGCTGATTCGCGTCGGGAGAGGGTTTTATGAACCGGAGAAGGTTTTGGAGCTTCTTGAAGGTAGGGAACGAAAAAAGGAGGCAGTCACTGCACCTCCTCAGGGATTGTGTCTAATGGAGATAGTATATGAAAACGATGGATTTTGTGTTTCGAATAGCAGGAGCTGAGGATGTGCCTGCCATAGATAAGATGATCAGGCAGGCGAAGTCAGGTATCACGGATCCGGACTGGTTTGAAGCGGAAGATATGGAATTTGTACGCAGGCATATTTCGGAAGAAGGGTTTATCATTCTGGCGCAGCCTGAGATCGACCGGACAAATACGGCAGCATTGCTTATTGTACGTTTCCCGAAACGTGAAGAAGATAATCTGGGAGAATATCTGGAACTTTCAGAGGAAGAAATGCAGAAGGTCGCACATTTGGAGATCGCGGTAGTCTCTCCGGAGTTTCGAGGAAATTCCCTGCAATATAAACTTCTGGTGGAGGCACAGCGGATATTGAAAAATGGATGGAACGAGCTTGAAATCCGATACTTGATGGCAACTGTTCATCCGGAAAATGTGTACAGTCTTCGAAATGTAGAACGGTTTGGAATGAAAATCGCTGCTGATGTCAAGAAATATGGCGGAAAACGGCGATTTGTTATGTGGAAGAATTTGGATGATGAATATGAGGAAGGAAAATGAAATTACTGAAGCTGGTTGTAGTAGATGATGAACCAATCCTGCTGCAGGGGCTGCTTAAAACTTATGACTGGGGAAGCATGGGGTTTGAAGTGGTGGGAACTGCACAGAGTGGGGAACAGGCGATTCAGGTGATCAAGGAGAAGAAACCGCATGTGGTTCTGACGGATATCCGTATGAAACAGATTTCTGGTCTGATGGTCATGGAGGAGATTCAGAAAGAGGACATGGATTGCCTTTTTATCGTGCTGAGTGCGTACAGGGATTTCGAATATGCACGCCAGGCATGTGAGCTCGGGGCTTTTGCCTATCTTTTGAAACCGATTGAGGACGATAAATTGCAGGAAACCATGGAGAATGCATACAAAAACTGCATGGCACAGATTGAAAATGTACAGCGTATTGAGAGTTGGGAGAAGATGGTGAAAAAAGATTCTGACAGTTTCCTGCAAGTCATTGTACAGAAATACCTTCAAAAGAAAATTACATATGAAAAGATGGAACAGGTCTTTGCAACGGTCGATGATGTGATCCGGGATGGGGATCGTTTTATTACATTGTGTGTAGATATAGATCTTACATATAAGATTACGAATTCGCTTGATTATGAAGCAACAAAGTTGTCGCTGATTCGGTATCTGGAACAGGTGATGAATGGAAAATATTTCTTCTGGCATTTTGAAAGCGAGGAAGGATATTTTGTTTTTCTGGTGAAAACAAGTAAGAATGATACCGTCAAAGAATTGAAACTTCTGATGGAACATATTAAAGAAGAACAGAATTGTCCGGTCGTGGCATCAATTTCAAAACCTTATAAAGGCATGAAAGGGATTGGACGGAGCTATGAAGAGGCTGAAAAATTATTCGGTCTTGCGAGTGCGTCCGGTGCAAGCGCATTTACTATGCCTGAGGAGATTGAGGAAAGTGAGGAACGTACGGATTTTGAGGATGCCGAACTTCTGATTGTCAATGCTATTCGGAAAAATGATGAAAAAGAGCTGAAAAAGGCTTTTGTGCATTTTATCTACAATTTGCCCGAAGCGGAAGAAATGCAATGCCAGCTCCTGCACAAATTGATG
Organism: Bariatricus sp. HCP28S3_D3; assembly: GCF_052065755.1. NCBI lineage: Bacteria > Bacillati > Bacillota > Clostridia > Lachnospirales > Lachnospiraceae > Bariatricus > Bariatricus sp. HCP28S3_D3. Next base: position 26,884 of record NZ_JBQHTK010000007.1, read on the forward strand.
CTGAGAGTGGAATTTTTGCTTAAGGATTCCTATGGAATGGTGGACAGTCTACGAGAGCAGTTTCGCAATTATTATTCGAATATCCAGAATCTCAGTGCGGCAAAATCGGTAGATGTATGTTATCGGATTCTCGGCAGTGTCATTGAAGAAAGAAAGAAGCATGCAGGTAAAGATGAGACCCGGTACTTCAAAGAGTATATGTCTGTTGCAGTCGGATATATTGAAGAACACTTGAATGATGAGAATTTATCCATCGTTTCCGTAGCAACTCATATTTATTTGAATCCGGTTTATTTTGGCAGAGTTTTCAAAAATACATTTCATATGACATTTAAGAAATATTTGCTCCAGCAGAGGATTGAGCGGGCAAAGAAACTGCTGTCTGAGGGGGATGAGAGCATAGGAAGTATCTGCGAGCAGGTGGGAATAAGCAATCCTTCCTATTTCTCTCATTTGTTCAAAGAATCCACGGGAATGCTTCCCAGTGAATATAAACGGAATTGTGAGAAAGGGTAACGGCCAGAGATGAAGATCGGGAAAATGAAGTCCGGAATTCAAAAAAAATATTTAAAATACACCATAGCACTTTTGATTCTGGCACTCTTAATGTCAAGCATAGGTGTGTGGATGTTCACTTATCGTCGTCTTAGCTCGGCAATTGTGGATAAATACACTTCTCTCGATGAGAAAATGGGGATTGCACTGGATTCTCTGTTTCAGAAAAGTGATGAAGTCCTGGCAGAGTGTATCCTCAATACAGACGTGCAGGACAGCCTCAGAACGGGAAATCTGGAAGAGGTTGAGAAGACGACGATCAGTAAATACTTTGCTTACATTGACATGGAACATGTATCGGAATACTGTTATGTTGATAATAAACAGAATGTATATACGCGTTCATATTCCAAGATTGATTACGAGGATTTTAAAAAGAGTAAAATGTCTGCTCGGCTCGGGGATTCGTACGCAAAGACGAAATGGTTTCTTGCCCCGGATACGTTATTCGGAGAAGGAAAGCAGGCGGTATTTATCGGGCGGTATGTGCACAGTATGGAATATGCACATGAACCCGGAATGCTGTTCCTGAAAATGGAAGAAGAATTTCTGGATGACATTCTGGGCAGCAATCCGGCTTCCATATCAGATGCTGCGGTTGGAATCATGGATGGGAATGGACAGTTTTGGAAAATGTGGCATCCGGACGGATACGATCTGCCGGATGCAGATCAGAAGATCATGAAAGAAATAGCGAGAACAGACGGAGAAGGTATGATCGCCAACGGAGAGAAAATTCACAGTGGCCTTCTGTCGGCTTACCGGCAGAAGGAGACAGGACTTATCGTTTACACGATCGTACCAAATAGTGTGATTTCTAAGGATTTGGGAAAAATTCTGATCATTTTGTCCGGGATCTATCTTCTCGTCATTGCCGTTGCGTTGAATTTAAGTATCTATTTTTCCAAACGATTTACGAGACCGATCCAGACAATCAGTGAAGCGATGACGGGATTTGACGGAAATGATTTTAGCAGGAAAGTTGAACTGAACACGAATACAGAACTGGATCAGATCGGACAATCCTATAATCAGATGCTTGTAAATATTGAAAATCTTTTGGATGAGATCAAATTACAGGAACGTGAACTGAGGACTAGTGAAATGAATATGCTGATCAGTCAGATCAATCCCCATTTTATGTATAACACTCTGGATACGATCTACATGCTGGCAAGAATCAATGGTGAGGAAACGACAATGAAAATGATACAGGCATTGTCAAAATATCTCCGTTTGTCACTCAGCAAGGGTAATGATATCGTTACAGTGGAAGATGAACTGGAAAATGTAAAGAGTTATATGGAGATCCAGCAGATCCGAAATGAAAATCTGTTCCGATATGAGATTGAATGTCAGGTGGATGCAAAGAGGACCTGGATTTTGAAATTGATTTTGCAGCCGCTTGTAGAAAACGCAATTAAGTATGGCTTTTGTGAAATCTACGAAGGGGGATTTATTCGGATTACGGTAAAAGAAGATGCGGGGCAGCTGAGTCTGGAAGTCTACAACAGCGGAAAGCCGATTGACGGTAAAATGGCAGATAAGATCAATGCGCTTAACGGGGCGCCGCTTAAGGATCTCCGGGAGTGTTTCCCGGACAAAAAACATGGATACGGCGTGACTAATGTTATTACGAGGCTGCGTCTGAAATATGGAGAGGATGTACATTTTGAATATCAAGCAGAAAATGACGGAACCAGATGTATTATCCGGATTCCGGATGATGGGAAAGAAAATAGAGAATTATAGAAGACTGTTATCAGTATTGCTCTGTGTTGTGATGCTGGCAGGGGTTGCCTGTGGATGCCAAAAGAGCGAACAGACACAGACCAAGGAAGAAGAACGGGGAGAAATCCACATTCCTGTAATCTTTACTGTAAATCCTACGAATGGTAAAAAGAGTAACCAACAGCTTACAGAAGCTTTCAATGAGGAATATGACGGAATCTATCAGGTTGATGTAGAGTGGGTGTTGGAGACAGAAGAGGAATACCGGCAGAATCTGAAACGGCAGAATGTGACGGATTCGCTTCCTGCGGTAATCACAGATCTGCGGATGCTGCCGTCATTTTATCAGATGATGATCGAAGATGGCCGTCTGGAAGATCTTGCACCGTATCTGGAAGCGGATGAAGAATGGAGAAATATGGTTGAGCCTGCGGTAATGGAAGCGTGTATGGAAGAGGATGGTGCAGTGTACTTGGCACCGATCAGTACGGCGGCATTTTCCTGCTCCGGTATGTTCTGGAATAAAGAATTGTTTGAAAAGGCAGGGATAGAGCGATTCCCGGAGACCTGGGAAGAATTCTGGGAATGCTGCGACAGGCTGCAGAGTTGCGGTATTACACCACTTGCATTGCATACGGAAGGAACAGGATGGGCTCCCATGTTGATTGCAACAGCGGTAATTGCTGATACATCGGATGGTGCTGAATTTATGAAAGAGCTTTTCCCGGATACATATCAGAATGAAAGCGGTGTTATGCTGGCAGAAACGCTTAAGAAACTGTTTTCTTATACAACAGATGATGCAATGCATGCCGATTTCGATGTTTCATTTACCAATTTCTTTTCGGGAGAGGCGGCCATGATCCCGAATGGATATTGGATGATCGAACAGATACCTGATGGATGGCGGGGGAAGACTCGCTTTTCGGCATTCCCGGGAAATAAACTGATCTCGTCTCCTGAGACATTCGGATGGGCGGTGGTTTCTGATTATAGTGATGAAGTGAAGAAGGGGGCTGTGGAATTCTTGAAATTCCGCACAAAGTATAATAGGGAAGAAAGGGAACGCCTGATGAAATCCGGTGAGGGATGGAATGTGCCTGCACTGAGTGATTATATTGACGCTTTTTCGGCGGACCCACAGATCGTTCCGAATTACCAGGTGAAATGGAATTCCATCTTACAGGAAGAAACTTTGGAAGAGTGTCTTCCGGAACTGGCTAAAGGGAAGATTACAGTAGAAGAATTCCTGAAAAAAGCGGATGAGAGTATCCGGGAATATGAGGCTGAACAGTAAAGTGTAAACCTGAACTATTAAAAATAAAAGGTATGTTTTTTGATAGTTCAGGTTTTTTTCTTGATAACGGACAGGAATATTTCTCTGCTATGATTATTACAGAAAAAAGAAAACCAAGTTTTCAGAAAAGAGGGAGAATTTGTTATGAAAAACAAAAAAAGATGGATCGCACTGGGACTGGTTGCAGCAATGGCAGTAGGAACACTTGCAGGCTGTGGCGGAAACAAAGAAGAAGGTGGCGACGGAGAAGCAACAGGTTCTGTATATTATCTGAACTTCAAACCAGAACAGGATGAACAGTGGCAGGAACTTGCAAAAGCTTACACGGAAGAAACCGGAGTAAAAGTTGAAGTTGTTACAGCTGCATCCGGAGAGTATGAAACCACACTGATGAGTGAAATGGGTAAGAGCGGTGCTCCGACACTGTTCCAGGTAAACGGACCGGTTGGACTTGCTAACTGGAAAGATTACTGCTATGACCTTTCAGATTCAGATGTTTACAAACAGCTGACAAGCGAAGATTATGCACTGAAAGATGGCGACAAAGTAGCTGGTATCGCTTACGTTATTGAATCTTATGGCCTGATTGTGAATAAAACGCTGCTTGCAAAAGCTGGCTACACAATTGACGATATTCAGTCTTTCGCAGATTTGAAGAAAGTTGCAGAAGATATCACAGCACGTTCTTCTGAACTCGGATTTGCAGCATTTACATCAGCAGGTATGGATGGATCTTCTGACTGGAGATTTAAGACACATCTTGCAAACCTTCCGATCTATTTCGAATATCAGGAGGACGGAATCGGAACAACTGATGCAATCAAGGGAACATACCTTGACAACTATCGTAATATCTGGGATCTGTACATCAACAACAGTACCTGCGCACCGGCTGAACTGGCTGCCAAGACAGGTGATGACTCCCGTAACGAATTCCTGGCAGGTCAGGCAGTATTCTTCCAGAATGGTTCATGGGAATACGGCAACCTTACAGCAGACGGAACATTTACAGATGATGACCTTGCTATGATCCCAATCTACATCGGCGCAGGCGATGAGGCAAATCAGGGACTGTGTACCGGTACTGAAAACTACTGGTGTGTAAACTCAGAAGCAGACGAAGCTGATATTCAGGCTACTCTGGATTTCATGAACTGGTGTGTAACTTCTGAAAAAGGAACAAAAGCTATGGGCGAAGATATGGGATTCGTTATTCCGTTCAAGAATGCAGTAGAATCTCAGAACTTGTTCGTAAAACAGGATAAAGAAATGACAGAAGCAGGAAAAACACCTGTATCTTGGAACTTCCCGACAATGCCGTCAGAAGAGTGGAAGAATGGTGTAGGCCAGGCTCTTACAGCATATGCAGCAGATCAGACTGATGAACAGTGGGCTGGTGTTGTATCCGCTTTCGTAGATGGATGGAAAACAGAATACGAGCTGGCAAATCAGCAGTAATAAGGAACTGGAGTAAACATGAAAAAGGACAGGCAGCATTCCTGCCTGTCCTTATTATGTGAGGATTTGAAAGGCAAACGGTTATCTGCCTTGTCAGATCTGGTTATGAGTGAGGAGGAGCTCTATGGAAAAAGCGTTAAAGCGTTACGCACCGATTTTTATTCTTCCAACCTTTCTTGCATTTGTAATTGGATTTATCGTACCGTTTATAGAAGGCTTATATCTTTCATTCTGTAAATTTACGACGGTAGACAATGCAACATGGGTAGGACTTACAAACTATATTGCAGCAATCAAAGATACATCATTTACTGATTCCTTTAAATTTTCAGTTATGTTCTCGGTTGTCTCTATTCTGACTATCAATGTGCTTGCATTCGGACTTGCACTTCTGTTGACACAGAATCTGAGAGGAACCAACATTTTCAGAACAGTATTCTTTATGCCGAACCTGATCGGCGGTATCGTTCTTGGATATATCTGGCAGATCTTGATCAACTGTGTGCTGTCACTTACTGCTCAGCCGCTGCTTGCACTGAACAGCAAAGCCGGATACTGGGGCATGATCATCCTGATGTGCTGGCAGCAGATTGGATATATGATGATCATCTATATTGCAGGACTGCAGAATGTGCCGGATTCTTTGATTGAGGCGGCTAAGATCGATGGTGCTACGAACCTTCAGACACTGATTAAGATCAAAGTACCGATGGTTATGTCATCCATTACTATTTGTGTATTCCTGACATTGACAAACTCATTCAAATTGTTCGACCAGAACCTCGCACTCACCGGCGGTGATCCGAACCATACAACAGAAATGCTGGCACTCAACATTTACCAGACTTTCTATGCGCGTTCCGGTATGCAGTGGAAGGGTTATGGACAGGCAAAGGCAGTTATTTTCTGTCTTATCGTAATTGTTATTTCGTTTGCTCAGCTTAGAGCAACCCGTTCAAAGGAGGTGCAGCAGTAATGGATAAAAAAAGAAAGCCGGGTAGTATGATATGGACCATTATTTTGGGAATCGCTTCTGTTCTCTGGATATATCCTGTTGTCATGATTCTTTTAAATTCTCTGAAAAAAGAATCTGCAATCAGTACAGCTGCTGCGTTCAAACTCCCTACGGCAGACTCTTTTACAGGTATTGCAAACTATATTGATGCGATTGCATCCAAGGGATTCCTGAGCAGTTTGGGATTCAGTACATTTATCACCATCACCTCTGTTACGGCAATTCTGATCTGCTGTTCTATGTGTGCATGGTATATCACCCGTGTAAAAGGCGTGATTTCACAGGTATTATATTACCTGTTCGTATTCTCAATGGTAGTCCCGTTCCAGATGGTTATGTTTACACTGTCTCAGACAGCAGATAAACTGAAGCTGAACACTCCGTGGAATATCTGGATTATTTATCTGGGATTTGGTGCAGGACTTGCAGTATTCATGTTCTGTGGATTTGTAAAATCAATCCCGATCGAAGTAGAAGAGGCTGCTATGATCGACGGATGCAATCCGCTTCAGACCTTCTTCCTGATCGACGTACATATACTGAAACCGACGATGATCTCTGTTGGTATTCTGGAAGCTATGTGGGTATGGAATGATTATTTGCTTCCGACATTGGTTCTTGATATCAAGAAATATAAGACTATTCCGATGCTGATCCAGTACTTCAGAGGAAGTTACGGTAAAGTGGAAATGGGACCGATGATGGCAAGCATCATGCTTACTGTCATTCCGATCATCATTGTATACCTGGCAGGACAGAAGTATATCATCAAAGGTGTTGCTGCCGGTGCGGTAAAAGGCTAATCAGGCTAACATATTATAAATCGAAAAGAAAGCGATTTCTGGAAACGGGAACCGTTTTCTTTTTGTTGTGCGCCTGGCGGCGCACGTTTCTAACGGGTGAAAGTCCCGAATCCGCCCGGCAGTGGGAAGGATATAGCCGAAGGCAAGGGCGCTAAAACAAGAAATGTTGCGATCATGGAAAAAACGTGCAAACACCTGAAATCCTACCTTCATAAATTCCATACAGAAGATAATCCGGAAGAATTTCTTTTTTATATAGATCGCAAAGGAATACGGTCACAAATGTCAATCGACAACGTGGAGAAATTTGTTGCACGTTATGGAAAAAAGGCACAAGAGACTTCAACAGATGTGCCAGAGCATTTATATCCCCATATGTGGAGACATTCACGTGCGATGCATTTGTATAGGAATGGTATGCCACTCCCATTGGTGGCCGAATGGCTTGGACATGCAAAAATGGATACAACAAGGCGTTTTTATGCAAATGCTGATACCACGATGAAAAAAGAGACTATTGAAAAGGCGACATCAGACTTTTATTCTCTCTTCTCCAATGAATATGACGTTGACTGGGAAGATGATGAAGACCTCATGAAAAAGCTTTATGGCTTAAAGTAATTATTATCCCGACTTTTTACTTTAGTATCTTTTAAAATACGGCATTTCAGATGGTTTATCGGAATAAATAGAAAGTCGGGATAAGTGGTGTGAGAGGTCGGAATATCTCAAATAAGAGAAATTCCTCCTACTCGATTGTATTACAATGTGAAAATTTAATGCGGTAAAATGTTAAAATGTCACAAAAAAAATTGATATATCCGAAAAAAATATATAAAATGAACAAAAACAATTGACATTGCCGTAAGGGAAAGGTTTAGTATGGGATATAGAGACATTATATAGATAGAGCGTGTTTATAGAAAATGTAAAAACTGGAAAGGGAGTGATGCCATGGACAATACATTTGTTCATCCGTATATGCCGAATAGTGTTCCTGAGATCAAAGAGGAAATGTTGAAGGAAATTGGTGTAGAGAAAATCGAGGATATATACAGGAGCATTATCCCTAATGAACTTATTTACAAAGGAAGATTGGATTTACCTGAACCGATTCAAAGTGAGTATGAACTGAAAAGACATGTGCTTGGTATTCTTAATAAGAATGCAACGACAGAAGAGTACACCAGTTTTCTCGGTGCGGGATGCTATAAACATCAAATTCCGGCAATTTGTGATGAATTAAACTCGCGGGGAGAATTCCTGACTGCTTACTGCGGCGATACGTATTCGGATCATGGCAAGATGCAGGCAATTTTCGAATATGCGAGTATGATGGGAGAACTGTTGGATGCAGATGCGGTAAGCTATACAACCTATGATGCGGGACAGTCAGTTGTCTCGTCTATGCGAATTGCACTTCGTGTGCAGGAGGCACGAAACACTCCGAAAGATGTGGTGTTGGTTCCAGCTACAATGAATCCTGAAATTCTGTCACAGGCAAAGGAGTATTGTAGAAATGTTGCGCAGATCAGAAAAGTTGCATATGATCCGGCAACGGGACTCATGGATATGAGGAATCTTGAAGACAAGCTGAAAGAGGGCAATGTTGGAGCTGTGTTTTATGAAAATCCTTCCTATCTTGGATTCTTTGAGACACAGGGACAGGAGATTGCAGAGCTGGCGCATGAATACGGAGCGCTTTGTATAGCGCAGCCTGAGGTGTCGGCCCTTGGTATTATGGAAAGTCCCATGAACCAGGGAGCAGACCTTGTATGTGGTGATATACAGCCTTTGGGAATGCACATACAGTTTGGTGGCGGTCAGGCAGGATTTATTGCATGTCGGCAGGATGTGGAGCTTCTGCAGCAATTCCCAACATATATGTATGGAATAGCAGAAACAGACAAAGTGGATACTTTTGGTTGGGGACGTGCGATGAATTATCGAAGCTCCCATGGAAGTCGCGAAAAAGCAAAAGAGTACTTTGGAACAGAGACAGGTCTGTGGGGCATAACAGCAGGCATTTATCTTGCAAGCATGGGACCGCAAGGAATGTATGAATTGGGAGAAACGATTATACAGAATGTGAATTATGCTGTCTTGAAATTATCAGATATCCCTGGTATTAAAGCAAATGTATTTGGAGGAAGCAATTTCCAGGAATTTGTTATAGATTTTACCGAGACAGGAAAAACAGTAAAAGAAATCAATAAGACTCTGCTTGAGGAACATATTTTTGGAGGAAAGGATTTAAGCCAGGATTTTGAAGAATTAGGACAGAGTGCATTGTACTGTGTATCTGAACTGACAACAGCAGATGAGATTGAGCATCTGGCAGAAGCACTGAGAACGATTGTAGCAGGAGGGTCAGAACATGGGAAGGTTTAAGAAAAATAGAGATTTTCACGAAGCACGATGGGATGAGCCTATTATTATGGAGCTTGGAAATCCGGGAGAACGAGGTGTGCTTGTGCCGAAAGCTTCTGAACGTGTGGTACAGGTAACAGGAACTGTGGAGAACCTTCTTCCGGCGAATCTTAAGAGAAAGAAAGCACCAAAGCTGCCTGAAATGTCACAAATGCAAGTGCTGCGCCATTATATGAGACTCTCACAGGAAACAATTGGTACAGATATTAATATCGATATCGGGTTGGGGACATGCACCATGAAGTATAGTCCCAAGATTAATGAACAGTTTGTGCGCTCGGAAAAACTGACTGAGGTCCATCCATATCAGGATGAAAGTACGATTCAAGGAATTCTTGAAATCATGTACAAGGATGAACAGTACTTGAAAGCAATTTCAGGAATGGATAGAGTAAGCCTTCAGCCAGGAGGGGGAACGCAGGCGATTTTTGCCAATGTAGAAACAATCCGTGCATTTCATGAAGCCAACGGTGAAGGGGAACAGAGAAACGAGATTATTACAACCATCTTATCACATCCGGGAAATCCAGGAGCTGCGGCAACATTAGGATATAAAGTCATTACACTTTATCCGGATGAGAATGGAGTACCGGATATTGAAGCTTTAAAGGCTGCAGTGTCAGAACATACAGCGGCACTGATGATTACAAATCCAGAGGATACAGGTATTTTTAACGATAAAATTAGAGAGTTTGTGGATATTGTTCATAGCGTAGGAGGATTGTGTGTTTATGACCAGGCGAACTTAAATGGATTGTTTGGTATTACAAGAGCGCGGGATGCCGGATTTGATATGTGCCATTATAACTTGCATAAGTCCTTTTCTTCTCCACATGGCTGCCAGGGGCCTGCAGCAGGAGCGCAATGTGTCTGTGAAAAGCTGGCTAAGTTCGTAGCAACCCCGACTGTAGAATATGATGGAGAAAGATACTATTTCGATTATCAGAGACCGGAAAGCATAGGAAAGTTGAGGAAATACTTTGGCGTTCCGGCAGTTTTGGTTCGTACATATGCTTATATAAGAACGCTGGGCCCGGATGGAATAAAACAGATTGGAGAACTGGCTATTTTGAATAATAACTATATGCTAAAGAAGCTTTTAAAAATCGACGGGTTATCAATGCCGTTTGCGGAAGGAAAATTCCGTGTGGAGCAGGCCAGATTGAGCTGGGAACAGTTGACAAAGGATACAGGAGTTACAACCGATGATATTTGCAGAAGAATTGTAGATTATGGTTTTCAGGATTATTTTGCAAGTCATCATCCGAGAATTATTCCGGAACCATTTACTCCGGAACCAGTTGAAACCTATTCAAAAGATGATATAGATGAATTTGTAGAAGCATTTGCTTCAATTGCAAAGGAGGCTTATGAGGAACCGGAACTTGTGAAGACAGCTCCGCATAAGGCCGCTCTTAGTGATCAGATTCATGAAGAATATCTGACTGAATGGGGAAAATTTGCAACAACTTGGCGTGCATATGTCAAGTACATAAAAAAATAAGGAAGGAGGGAGAAAAATGATTTTTGATGGACATGGTGATATATGGACAGACGTTACCTGCCATGTTATGGATCATGGAGAAAGGGATATTTTTCGTAAATATCACTTAAACAAGTTCCGGGAAGGACATGTAACAGGAGGGATTTTTGTGATTTGGATCGATCCGCCAAATGACAAAGATCCGGCAGCAAGATCAAAACAGATTGTAACCAGTATCAAACAGGAAATGGTTGATGCGGCAGATATTCTGAACTTTGTCACAAAATTTGAAGATTTTGAAAAAGGAACAAAGGCAGGAAAGATTAATGTGGTTACCGGTATGGAAGGATTGAGTCAGATTGGGGAAGATATTGATCAAATTGACTACTTCTATCATGAAGTCGGTGTAAGACATGCTATGCTGACGTGGAATGAAGCAAATGCTCTGGCTACAGGATGGCCGGTTGATGTGAATCGGGGACTTACCGATGTTGGTAAGAAAGCAGTAAAAAGAATCCAGGATCTGGGTATGGTCATGGATGTATCACATCTGAATGACAAATGTTTCTGGGGAGTTATTGATCTGGCGCAGGGACCGATTATTGCATCACATTCTAATGCACGAGCAGTATGCCCTGCTATGAGAAATCTAACAGATGACATGTTAAAAGCAATTGCTGGCACGAACGGACTGGTTGGCATGAACAGTATGAGAGAGTTCATTGCAGAAGAGTATGAGAAGCAGGATGTTGAGCATTTGGCTGATCATATAGAGTATATCGCGGATCTGATTGGTATTGAGCATATTGGACTTGGGTTTGATTTTGACGATTATCTTGGCGGAGAAACGCTTAGTTCTTTCAGCGGACATCTTGATTCACCAAGCGGAAAAGGTATTTCCAATGAGGCTGAAGCAAAGAACATACTGGAAGTATTGAGAAAACGTGGATATAGTCAGGAACAGCTCGAAGCAGTTGCTTACAAGAATTTTTATCGTGTTTTCAAAGAAGTATGGAAATAGGATAGAGGAAAAAGGAAGGTAGAGGTTTATGAGTACATTAATTAGTGCGGATAATACATGGGCGTTGTTTGCAATTTTAGTAGTAATCGCAGCGTTGGCAATCTGGATGGAACAGAGATTTAAATGGGCATCTAAAGTGACAGGATGTGTGATTGCTTTGATTGGAGCGATGATTCTTTCAAACTTCAGAATTATTCCGGTAGACGCACCGGCTTATGATTTTGTATGGTCTTATGTAGTGCCATTGGCAGTACCACTGCTTCTTTTCAAAGCAAATATTAAGAAAATCTGGAAAGAAAGCGGAAGAATGCTAGCAATTTATTTGATTAGTGGTGTAGGTACTGTTATAGGCGGATTCCTCGCATATTATATTTTCAAAGGGAAAATTGACGAATTGCATGCAATTGCAGCTATGATGGTTGGTACTTACACGGGAGGAAGTGTTAACCTGGCAGCAATGAAAGCAGCATTTAGTGCAAGCGATACAACATCTGCAGCAGCAGTTGTTGCGGACAACCTTTTAATGGCATTGTATTTCTTTGTATTGATTGCAATTCCTACGATGCAGTTCTTCCTGAAGAAATACAAACATCCATATATTGACGAGATTGAAGCAAGAACTCAGAAAGGTGATAATGAGAATCAGGCAGCCAACTTCTGGAAGGCGAAACCGGTTGCACTTCTTGATATTGCGGAAGCCCTGGCAGTATCATTTGCAATCGTTGCAGTATCAACAGCACTTGCTGATTTTATCTCTTCAGTTATCCCGACAACAAATTTTGCACTTGCATTGCTGAATGGGCTAATTGGTAATAAATACCTGATCATGACAACTCTTACAATGATAGTGGCAACTGCAATGCCGGATTTCATCGGAGAAATCGCAGGAGCACAGGAAATTGGTACATTCCTGATCCATATTTTCTTTACAGTTATCGGAGTCCCGGCTTCTATTTATCTTATTATTACAGAAGCTCCATTGCTGCTTGTATTCTGCGCAATCATCGTAGGTATGAACATGATTTTCTCACTTGTATTTGGTAAGATCTTCAAGTTCAGTATTGAGGAAATCTGTGTTGCTTCTAATGCCAATGTCGGAGGCCCTACAACGGCAGCTGCCTATGCAATTGCAAAAGGATGGCAGTCTATGGTGGTTCCGTCTCTTCTGGTCGGTACGCTTGGATACGTAATTGGTAATTACTATGGAATTTTTGTTGGGACTTTCCTTGGAAGGTAATTGGGTGTAGAAAAATAGATATATAGTGTTACTTAAGGACAATAAACACAGCTTTGGGGGTGCGTTTATTGTCCGCTTAGAAAGAGGAGAATGACTTATTGGATAGAGACGAAAGTAAATATAGTATTGGCGAAATAGCAAAAATATGTAATGTGACAAAGAAACAATTGCGCTATTACGATGAAAAAGACATCGTGAGCCCTTTCTATAAAGACGAACAGACCGGTTACCGCTATTACAGTGAAACACAGATTGAAGAAATTCTACTGATTAAAGAGCTGAAGAAGACAGATTTGCCTTTGGTTGATATTGCAGAAATTCTAAAAGAACGAAATATTCCATTGCTCCGGAAAAAGATGGAGCGGCAAATGGAGTTGGCAAAGCTAGATTTATTAGAGGCAATGAACAGATATGATCAGACGGTTCAGACATTCATGAGGGCAAGCGAAACGGTTGAGGCACTTGATCGGATGAATTATACGAAACAAAATTTGCACAAGTTTGAAGTTGTGACATTTCCAAAAACAAAAGTAGCTTATACAAGATATGTCAGTTATTGGAATGCGAACAGCTTGTTTATTGGAAGACGGGCGGAATTGTATCGAATGATTGATGAGTATCGGCTGACAACAACGGGGAACTTGACTGCAATCTTCCATGGCGGTTATATGAAACAGTTTAGCGAGAAAGAGGAGGACATGAATGGAGATTTGGAAGTCTTCTTTGGAATCGCTGACAGCAAAGATTGTGTATCTTGCAGATATATACCAGAATTTCAGGCTATTACAACACTGCATGTGGGATGTTATCCGAGCCTGAAAGAATGCTATGAAGAATTGGAAATATGGGCGAAAGACAATGGATATGAGGTAGAGAAGTGTTCATTTGAAGATTATATATGCGGAGTGACAATGACGAATGATCAGAGAAAATATGTAACACGGGTTTATGTTCCGCTTAAAGGAAGCATCATTTAATATATCTATAAGAACATAAAATTTGACACATGGTACATTAAAAACTACCATGTGTCAAATTTTGATCTATAGAGGGTTAGTTGTTCGGCATATCTTCAATACGATAAACAGTGGATTCTGTGTCGCTGAAGTGGATCTTATAATATCCACAGAGATAGTGATCCGTTTCCTGATCGCCGGTATCCACTAGCATTGCGCGCCCTTTGAGACTAATGAGTTTACTCTTGGTGACTGCCAGACAAATATTCTCTTTTCTCACGCGGGAAAGAATTACAGGACTGATCTGTTGGTTCCCACGTCCGAATACAAAACCGGCACCACCGATACAGGTAACGATAATCCTGATTTTTTCTGTATGTTCTGTGAGATCTTTTAGTGCATTTTCATCGGCATCTTTATGGATGAGTTTTCCGTTCAAAATGGCATCTACACCGATAAGTGTTCCAGCACCGCATAATCTTTGTTTGATTTGGTAGGTTGTACTTCCCGGACCTATTATGTATAGAGTATCTTTGGCTACTGAAGAGGCAAAATAATCGGCTAGGATTTCTGCTTCTTCAGGTAAAGAAACAAAAGCAGCTTTAGGACCCTGAAGTTTTTGGCCTTCATTAATCATTTGAAGATATCCATAAAGATGAGGGCTGATGTGAGGTTGTCCGAGCAAAATTTCATCAATATCCATAACTTCTCTCAGTTCTTGTCTCAAAGGTTTCCCTATAATATAGTTCCTAAGAAGTCCTCCTGCAATAGAAGGATTAACTGCAAAACATCCGGAATACATTTTGACACCGGCGGGGATCCCGATTACCGGTTTCTGTAGCCCAATCACATTGCAAAGATCTCTGGCGGTGCCATCTCCGCCACAAAATATGATTAAATCCACATCATTTTCCAGAAAAAGCTTCAGGCAGTCCAGTGTGTCTGAACGTGAAGTGATAAGTTTTGCAGAACAGATTTCCTGATATGGGATTCCAAGTTCTGTAAGAATATTTCCACCCATTTCTCCTGCCGGTGCATACAGTATACAATCTTGCTTGATATCAAGAATATGCCGCAGACATTCTCTCGCTCTTATGGCAGAGCATTTTTGATAACCATTTTGCAGTGCGTGTTCCAAATGCTCCCTGCAGTCACTGCCTTTGTAACCGGCCTTTCCTCCAAGACCTGCAATTGGATTTATGATAAGTCCAATTTTCGCTTTCATAGATCGCAATCTCCTTTTATCATAAGAATGTGACGATGAACTGTGATGCCAGGACAATCAGTACGAGTGTTACTGGATAGGTTGATGCATATGAAGAAGCCACATCATCCGTACCGGAGGAGCGTATCAGTACACCAAGTGCAGGCGTGCTTGTCATCCCGCCTGTGAGAGAACCCAGATTGTCCAGGAGACACAAGTTTACAACATGTTTCGCAAATAAAAATCCGATGATGAGAGGCAGAAGCGTCATAAGTGCTCCGTAAATAAACAATATCATTCCATATTTGTGAATGATATCTACAAATCCGGAACCACCGGGTACACCGGCACCGATCAGGAACATCATCAATCCGAATTCACGAAATGATTCTAAAAAACCATGAGAAAGCTTCATGCTCAGCGAACCTGCATGGCCGAAATGTCCAAAGAGCAATCCCATAAGAAGAGCACCGCCGGTATTACCGAGTGAGAAGGTGGCACCTCCCGGAAGTGGAATGGAGATTTTCCCAAGAAGAATGCCACAAATAATAGCAAGGGTAAACGCGCATAGACCGAGAGAGTCTATTTCGGTGTATTTCTTTTTTCTTTTCTTTTTCTTTCGCTGAGTTGACAATTAATTTTGCTCTTTCCTCCACCAGATTTACCCTCAAAATTTTGGGGATGAGTTGGACAAAAAGGACAACACCAACTACTCCAAAAGGATATCCGATGGCATAGCCTACGGTAACTTCATTCAGAAGCACTTCATTGGCTCTGACAACATCTTGCGCTGCTGCAAAACCAGGTGTTGTCGTTAAAGCACCAGAAAGAATACCTACAGCCATAGCAGAATCAATATTTGTCAAAGAGATAACTGCAATACAGATGATGCTGCCGATCCCTATGACCACAAAGGCGAGACAAACATAGGATTTGGCATTTCTCTTCAGATTGCAGAAAAAGTTTGGACCGGCTATGAAGCCGACTGAAGTCACAAAGCAGAGAAGCCCCATATTCTGGACCATGGACATAGTGAGCCTCAGGGCTGCATTATCAATAGTAATAAGACCGATTTCATGAAGAAGAGACTGATCTGCATATCCGAAATGACCAAATACGAGGGCTGCAAGGAAAACACCGGCAGCACCCAGACCAACTCCTTTTATTTTAATGTTGCCGATCATAAATCCGGCGAATGCAATGGCGAACACAATAAATAGTGAGTTGCTGTAGCAAGAAACAAGAATTGCATTCAGGTAATTCATTGCTTATTTCCCCCTTCTCTTTTTATGGTAAAGGGTGCCCGAAGAGGAATGTCAATAGATAATTTGAAAATAACTAAAAGAAATTGTACCCGCCTTGACAAATCCGTAAATTTAAGTTAGTATTACTCCATGACGAAATATTTAAATGCTGTGATAGGAAGAAGTAGTTTCTGACAAGACTCAAACAGAAAGTTACCGGTTGATGAGAGGTGCAGGAAGAGTCAGAGATGAATACATCCTGGAGCATCACACCGAACGCAGAGAGAAGAGAACAGGTAAGTAGGCTGTGACGGAATGGCGGACGTTATACCGCTGCAGTGATGGATGCGATGGCAGAGTCACTCACGGAGGCATACAGCGCGAGCTGCATGTGAAATAAGGTGGTACCACGGGATTATTCCCCGCCCTTACAGAAAAAAAGTAAGGACGGGGCTTTTTTTCGCAAAACAAAAATTGATTAAATAATTTTTGAAAGAGAGGATAACGAAAATGGGAATTTATGAAGAACTTCAGGCGAGAGGACTAATCGCCCAGGTAACTGATGAACCGCTGATCCGCGATTTGGTAAATAACGGAAAGGCAACATTTTACATCGGATTTGATCCGACTGCAGACAGTCTGCATGTAGGGCATTTCATGGCGCTCTGCCTGATGAAACGTCTGCAGGAAGCCGGTAACAGACCGATCGCTCTGATCGGAGGCGGTACAGCTATGATCGGAGATCCGTCAGGACGTACGGATATGCGTCAGATGATGACGGAGGAAACGATTCAGCATAATTGTGAATGCTTCAAGAAACAGATGAGCCGTTTTATCGATTTCTCGGATGGAAAGGCATTGATGGTAAATAATGCGGACTGGCTTCTGGATCTGAATTATGTAGAAGTGCTGCGTGAAGTCGGTGCGCATTTCTCCGTAAACCGTATGCTTTCTGCGGAATGCTATAAGCAGAGAATGGAACGCGGACTGAGCTTCCTGGAATTTAACTACATGATCATGCAGAGTTATGATTTCTACATGCTGTTCCAGAAATACGGATGTAATCTTCAGTTCGGAGGAGATGACCAGTGGAGCAACATGCTCGGCGGTACGGAGCTGATCCGCCGTAAACTCGGAAAAGATGCAAGCGCCATGACAATCACGCTTCTTCTGAATTCCGAAGGCAAGAAGATGGGCAAGACACAGTCCGGTGCAGTCTGGCTTGACCCGAATAAGACTTCTCCGTTTGAATTCTACCAGTACTGGAGAAATGTGGCAGACGCGGATGTGTTAAAATGCCTGCGTATGCTTACGTTCCTTCCGCTGGAGCAGATTGATGAGATGGACAAATGGGAAGGCGCCCAGCTGAATAAGGCCAAAGAAATCCTTGCTTATGAACTGACAAAACTGGTTCATGGCGAAGAAGAAGCCGAGAAGGCACAGCAGGGAGCACGTGCGCTGTTCAGCTCCGGAAATGCAGCAGATATGCCGACAGCAGAGCTGACTGAGGAAGATTTTACAGACGGGAAGATCGACATCCTGACCCTCCTTCATAAGAGCGGTTTGGTCCCTTCCAAATCTGAGGCGCGCCGTGCCGTTCAGCAGGGCGGTGCAGCGGTGGACGGTGAGAAAGTTACAGACATCGCAGCAACATTTGCCAGAGAAGAATTTGACGGAGACGGAAAAGTCTTGAGACGCGGTAAAAAGAATTTCCGTAAAGTAGTGAACAAAGCGTAAGTAATATCGGACTGGAGGCATACGTGATGAGTTTTAGAGAAATAAAACCGGAAGAACTGAAAGAAAATCCATTCGATCTGATCGGAAAACAGTGGATGCTGATCACGGCGGGCGATGAGACGAAATGCAATACGATGACTGCAAGCTGGGGAGGCGTCGGAATCATGTGGGGAAAACCGACTGCGACAGCCTATATCCGTGATTCCCGTTTTACCAAAGAATTTGTGGATGGAAGCGAGTATTACACCTTATCATTTTTTGAGGAAACATACAGGCCGGCACTGAATCTCTGCGGAAAGGTTTCCGGAAGAGATACGGACAAGATGAAAGATGCGGGACTGACTCCGTACTATATAGACGGAACGTCAGCGATTGCGGAGGCACGTCTGATCTTTGTCTGCCGTAAGGTGTTCCATCAGAGAATGGGAGAAGAAAACTTTGATGATCGCAAGAATCTGGAAAAATGGTATCCGGATCGCGATATGCATACGATGTATATGGGCGAAATTGTCAAAGTACTCGTAAAAGAGGATTAATGCTATGGGTAGATGGAAGCAGAACATCACGGTCGTTCTTGCATCTGCTTCACCCAGAAGAACGGAACTTCTGGGACAGGCGGGGATTCGTCATGTAGTCATCCCATCAAGCTGTGAGGAGACGATCAGCTCTGTGGTGCCGGAAGAGGTTGTCATGGAGCTCTCTGCGCAGAAAGCAGAAGACGTCTACGCAGGCTATGAGAAAGAGCATCCGGATGAAGAATTTGTCGTGATTGGTGCGGATACCGTTGTGGCATCCGGTAAAGAGATCCTTGGCAAGCCGAAAAGTGAGGAAGACGCATACCACATGATCTCCCTGCTCCAGAACCGGACGCATCAGGTATATACCGGAGTGACACTTCTGGCGAAAACGAATGAAGGACAGAAGAAGAATACATTTTTTGAATGCAGTCACGTGGCGGTGTATCCGATGGAGGAGGAAGAAATCCGTGACTATATTGGAACCGGAGAACCTATGGATAAAGCAGGCGCGTATGGGATTCAGGGCGGTTTCGCAATCTACATTCGGGGAATAGAGGGGGACTACAACAATATTGTCGGACTTCCGATCGCCAGAGTGTATCAGGAACTGAAAAAAATGGAAATATGATCGTATGACTGGATGAAAAATGTAAGCAACAAGGAGAAAAATACGATGAAGAAGAAATGGTGGCATGGAAAAACAGCATATCAGATTTACCCGAAAAGCTTTATGGACAGCAACGGAGACGGGATCGGTGACATCCGGGGAATTATCGGTAAACTGGACTATCTGAAAGATCTGGGCGTGGATATCATCTGGCTGTCCCCGATCTATCAGTCTCCGTTTGTAGATCAGGGATATGACATATCCGATTATTATGCTATTGACCCGGCATTTGGAACGATGGAAGACATGGACGAACTGCTTGAGGAAGCAAAAAAACGCGATATGTACATCGTCATGGATCTGGTTGTAAATCATTGCTCAGATCAGCATGAATGGTTTCAAAAGGCACTTCAGGATCCGTATGGAGAATACGGAAAATATTTCTATATCAGAGAAGGAAAAGACGGGCAACCGCCCTGCAACTGGCGCTCCTATTTCGGAGGCAGTGTCTGGGAAAAACTTCCGGGATATGAGAATCTGTTTTATCTTCATATGTTCGCGAAAGAACAGCCGGATCTGAACTGGGAGAACCCGAAGCTGCGGGAAGAAATCTATAAAATGATCCGCTGGTGGATGGAAAAAGGCTTGGCCGGTTTCCGGTTGGATGCAATTATCAATATTAAGAAAGATCTTCGTTTCCAGGATTTCCCGGCTGACCGTGAAGACGGAATGTGCAGCGCAGCGCTGATGCTCCAAAATGCGCAGGGGGTTCATGAATTTCTTCAGGAGATGAAAGAAAAAGCCTTTGCGCCGTATCAGGCATTCACGATAGGAGAGCTTTTTGATTTTCGCGAGGAAGAAATGGAGAAATATATCGGAGAGAACGGCTGTTTTGAATCCATATTTGATTTTGCGCCGCATTTAATTGGCGGAAATCAAAAGGGATGGTATGCCTGTGAGCCGGTGGACCCGGATGCATACCGGGATACGGTGATGAGAAGTAAACTTACGTCGCAAAAAACAGGACTGATGGCGAATATCATCGAGAATCATGATGAGCCTCGCGGGGTAAGCCGTTATATTCCGGAAGGAGAAGTGACGGAAATCAGCAAGAAAATGCTGGCAGGACTTATGATGATGACTTATGGCCTTCCGTTTCTCTATCAGGGACAGGAAATCGGTATGACAAATACCCGTTTCGAAAGCATTTCCGATATCAATGATATCAGCACGATCGAAGAATATCGCCTTGCCAGAGAGCAGGGCTATGACGAGCGGGAAGCACTGGATATCGTTGCGAAATTCAGTCGCGATAATGCCCGCACACCGATGCAGTGGGATGACACTGAGCACGCAGGATTTACCGATGGTACGCCGTGGCTTAAAGAAAATCCGAATTATAAGGAAATCAATGTGGCCGACCAGGAAGGAAGAGAAGGATCTGTTCTCGAATTTTATAAAGAAATGATTCGTCTCCGCAAAGATCCGGAATATGGTAATACCGTTGTGTATGGAGAGATGATACCTGCATATGAAGGCGAAAAGAGACTTTTTGCTTTCTATAGAAAGGATGAAGACCATACATTGCTGGTAGCTTCCAACTATCAGAACGAAGAGCGGACCATACCGATGGAGTTTGACAGCAAAAAAATCCTGGTCAATAATTATCCGGAGGATAATATCGAGAAAAGAGTCCTGAAGGTGAAAGACGGCTGGCTGCTGACACTGAAGCCGTATCAGTTCATTGTGGCAGAACTCTGACCGGAAAATAGCTGACTATAAAAATATAATACAGACAGAAGGACAGAAGGTTTTTGCACCAACTGTCCTTTTATCTTGTCATGCATATTCAAAAATGATCTGTTGAATCTTTTGGAGTTGAATTCCTATTTTGCTAAGAAGGGATTCGTTATTTTAGATATTTCACGCTGTAAGGAGGCATCTCCAGATGTCCGTTCATCTCAATGACTTCGCCGGTCAGCAGATCGGTCATCGTTCCGCCAAGCTCCCCATTCTGTGCGGTGTACGGTGCATCGGAGGCGTTGATTGCAACCAGCATGCGTTCGGAATCCGTTTTGCGTTCAAAAACAAGCTGGTGGTTGGTGAGGACAACATTGCGATAGGTTCCGTTACAAAGCGCATCACTGCCTGTGCGAATATGAATCAATTCCTTGATCAATTCCGTCAGTTCATTCGGCTTCGGCTCTTCAAAACATGGACGAAGTGCATAATCATTATTCGGAGCCTTGACGCCCTCTTCTCCCCATTCGCTGCCATAATAAATACACGGAACTCCAGGCATTCCGAGGAGAAGACCGTAAGCCAGCGGAAGATGGTTCTTATTGGTCAGAATGCTGGCGATTCGTGTTACATCATGATTATCGACAAAGGACATCAGATGCTTTCCGCGGTAAATGCACCACTGTTCCGGACCGTACTGGCGATTCAGAGAATGAGCGATCTCGAACATATTCATACTGTTGAAACTGGAGTAGATTCCTTTGTAGCACTCATAATTCGTACAACTGTGGAGCATTTCATCATTTACGATCAGATTATAATCGCCGAACAATACCTCGCCGATCAGAGCAAAATCCGGTTTCAGTTCCTGGCAGAAGCTGCGCAGGCGTTTCATAAAATTGCGCTCCAGACTGTAGGCAACATCGAGCCGCAGTCCGTCGATATCGAATTCTTCCACCCAGCCCTTCACGCATTCCAGAAGGTAATCGACAACAGCCGGATTGTAGAGATTCAGTTTGACCAGTTCATAGTGCCCTTCCCAGCCTTCATACCAGAAGCCGTCATTATAGGCGGAATTACCGTCAAAATTGATGCAGAACCAGTCTTTGTAGGGAGAATCCCATTTCTTCTCCTGCACATCCTTAAAAGCCCAGAAACCGCGCCCTACATGGTTGAATACACCGTCCAGAACAATCTTCACATTATGTGCATGCAGATCCTTGCAGACCTCTGCAAAATCCTCGTTTGTCCCAAGGCGACAGTCGATTTTTTTGAAATCGCGGGTATCATATCCATGATTGTCCGATTCAAATATCGGGTTCAATAATATAGAAGAAACACCAAGTTCCTGCAGATAACTGCTCCATTCTTTCAACTTCAAAATTCTCGGAACTACGTTGCCGTCATTGGAAGTCGGCGCTCCGGTAAATCCAATCGGATAGATTTGATAAAAAATGCCTTCATAAGCCCACATGTGTCAGTACCTCGTTTCTTGTATTTTTGTGTGGTTTCATATGTGCTTATTATACCATAGGAACAGATGACCGGGCTACTGTAAAATTTCTGTGATTGTATATACGATAACGAATTGTGCGGGGAGTCGAAAAAAATAAGGAATAAATCAAAAAAACAGTTGACATGGAAAAGGCACCATAATATAATAATAAAGTATGACACGAGGAAGAGACAATTTACACCAAAGCCCCGGAGTGGATTGTTTTCCAATAGAATCTACAATGAAAATAATTAGTAAAAATGGAAATTCATAGGAGGTCAACCAATGAAAACTTACATGGCTAATCCAGATAAGATTGAGAGAAAATGGTATGTAGTTGACGCTGAAGGACAGACACTCGGACGTCTTTCTGCAGAGATCGCAAAAGTTTTAAGAGGAAAAAATAAACCGGTATTCACACCGCACATTGATACAGGCGATTACGTAGTAGTTGTAAACGCTGCAAAAGTAAAAGTAACTGGTAAGAAATTAGACCAGAAAGTATACTATCATCATTCAGACTATGTAGGTGGAATGAAAGAAACTACATTAAGAGAAATGATGGCTAAGAAGCCGGAAGCAGTTATTGAGATGGCTGTTAAGGGAATGCTCCCGAAGGGACCTTTAGGAAGAACTATGATTAAGAAACTTCATGTATATGCAGGACCAGAGCATGAACAGCAGGCACAGAAGCCGGAAGTTTTAACATTTTAGTTGAAGGTGTGAAAGGAGGATATTACAATGGCTAATGCTAAATTCTACGGAACAGGAAGAAGAAAAAAATCTATCGCAAGAGTATACCTTGTACCGGGTACAGGTAAGATCACAATCAATAAAAGAGACATCGACGAATATTTCGGACTGGAAACTTTAAAAGTTGTAGTTCGTCAGCCGCTGGTTGCAACTGAGACAGCTGATAAATTTGATGTATTAGTAAATGTACACGGTGGTGGATATACAGGACAGGCTGGTGCAATCCGTCACGGTATTTCAAGAGCTCTGCTTGAAGCAGATGCTGATTACAGACCGGTTCTGAAAGCAGCTGGATACTTAACACGTGATCCACGTATGAAAGAACGTAAGAAATACGGTCTCAAGGCAGCCCGTCGCGCTCCGCAGTTCAGCAAGCGATAATCTACAGCTTAATAATGCTAAAAAAGCCCGGAAATACGCCATTTTCCGGGCTTTTTCTATGCCTGAAATCGCCTGATTCCGATGGTGAAATTTGAGGAAATTTGACTTCAAATTAACCCATTTTGATGGGTTTACCATGGGTTTACGGCCTATTTTTGAGCCTAATGGGTGGGAAAATGGGTTTACAGAAGGCCATTTTGGAGGGGAAATTAGCCCCATATCCTTGACAGATTTTCGGCAAAAATCCGGCTGAAACGGAATGAAAAACAGTGTCAGGTTCGTTTGGCGAGTTCTGACGAATTCTGCAAAAATTTAATATCAGGTATCCTGTTACATAGAGCCTTGGCTCATTCTTTGAAAACGAGAATGGGTCGAGGCTCTATTTTTTTCGCCCGAAATCCGGCGAGACAAATTTGAGCAGGAGGTAACAGGTATGACGGATTTCAATCAGAAGATCCATGACACCGATGTGGGCAGTCATGGCGGACAGTCAAGGCAGATGATGGAGGTGTTTGAGAACCAGGAGTTTGGTTTGATCCGCGTGTTGCAAGAGGCGGGCAAGACCTTCTTCTGTGCAAGCGATGTGGCGAAAGCGTTGGGGTATGTGAATCCCTACGCCGCAGTGAAACGCCATTGCAGAGGCCCCCTAACGAAACGCGAGGGGGTCGTTCAGAAGGTGAATCAGTATGGAGATGCTGGAGAGCAGGTCGTTGAAATCTCCTTTATCACAGAAGGCGATGTTTACCGGCTGATCGTTCACAGCAAGCTGCCATCGGCAGAACGATTTGAACACTGGGTGTTTGATGAAGTTCTTCCTTCCATTCGCAAGCATGGTGTGTATATGAGCGATTCCATTTTGGATCAGGTGATTCAGCATCCGGAGGTCATCTACACACTGGCACAGGAGCTTGTAGCCGAGAGGGAGCAGCTTGAGGGTATCCGCAAACAGCTGGATGCGGCACAGCCCAAGGCAGACTACTTCGACACCTTTGTAAATTCGGAAGATTGCACCTGCATCCGGAATTTCTGTAAGGAAATCGGAATCCCAGAGAAGACGGCAGTAGCTCTCTTACTGGATCACCGCTATCTGTACCGCAGTCCAAGCGGCTGGCTGATGCCTTTTGCAGACAAATCTGCAAGGGGCTATTTTATTGTCCGGGATTGCTACGGCAGAAGCGGAAAACTGGTGCAGCAGACGAGAGTGACCTGCAAGGGAAAGAATCATCTCTTCAAGTTGTTTAAGAAATGGGGTGTGATCGAATGACGCTTTTTACAGAGGGACGCCTTCAGGCGTTTGAACGCATGATGCAGGATACCGGCAAATACCATCGACGGGAGGACAGCGAAGATCGTCCGCGCAAATGTCCGAAGAAAAAAACGGAGCCTGCGAAAAAGGATGGTGAGCACCATGCCGGTATTCAGGGTTGAGAAAAACAGCAATTACACAACGATGTGCAATTACCACCTGCGGGATCAGGGTCTCAGCCTGAAAGGAAAAGGACTTCTCTCTATGCTGCTTAGTTTACCGGACACATGGAACTATTCGGTACGGGGATTATCTTCGATTACACCGGATGGCGTAGATGGGGTGCTTACAGCTCTGAAAGAACTGGAACGTCTTGGATATCTGGAAAGGAACCAGCAGCGTGAGAGTAACGGTCGGATGGGCAGAGCGGAGTATGTGATCTATGAGATGCCAAGGAAAAAGCCGTGTTCGGAATCACCGTGTACGGAAAAGCCGTATACGGTAAATCCGGATACGGACACACCGGTTACGGAAAATCCCGCGCAATTAAGTACTAATAGAACAAGTACTGAAACAATCAATAAAAGAGAGAAGAAGGAAATCCAGCACCGGTATGGCTCATACGAAAATGTCCTTCTCTCTGACACGGAATACGGCAAGCTCCGGCAGGAGTTCCCAGGAGATTATCAGATGCGGGTGGAACGGCTCTCTGAGTATATGGCTTCCACCGGCAGGAGCTACAAAAATCACCTTGCCACAATCCGGAGCTGGGCAAAGAGAGAAAAGCCGAAGTATAACCCGGCAGACTACACATTTGAGGAAGGAGACAGCCTATGAGCGACATGGTGCCTGAAGTATTGAATGCGGCGTTGGATTCGCTCTTTACGCCGAAAGAACCCGGAGAGCAGGAATACCAGGGCGTGGACGGACTGCTGTATTGCCGGAACTGTCATACTCCGGTGCAGTGCAGGGTAAAGCTCTGGGGCAGAGACAAGATTGTTCCCTGCCTTTGCAGATGCCAGCAGGAAGCGATGGCGGAAAAGAAACGCCAGGATGAACTGGTGGAGCGGCAGCGTAAAATCAGGCAGCTGAAAGCAACTGGGATTCAGGAAAAGCATCTTCTGGAATGGAATTTTGGCGTTGCAGAAGACAACAAGGACATCCAGATGGCAAAACGTTATGTGGAGCAGTGGAAAAAGGTCAAGGCTGAAAACCTTGGCCTTTTGTTATGGGGAGAAGTCGGAACCGGAAAGTCCTTTGTGGCGGCATGTATAGCAAATGCGCTGCTGGATCAGGGCATTCCGGTTTTGATGACGAACTTCTCCAAAATCCTGAACCAGATGGGTGCCATGTATTCGGAAGAACGATACCAGTATATCGCTTCGTTTTCCAACTATTCTTTGCTGATTCTGGATGATCTGGGAATTGAGCGCAGCACCGAATATGCGCTGGAGCAGGTCTACGCTGTCATTGATGAGCGGTATAAGTCCGGGCTTCCGGTCATTATCACAACCAATCTGAAAATTGCAGAAATCCGCAATCCGCAGGATGTGGCATACGCCCGGATTTACAGCAGGATTCTGGAAATGTGTACGCCGGTGCGAATCAGCGGAGAGGACCGCAGAAAGAGCATTGGAAAAGAAAAACAGCAGGTCGTTAAGGAGGTACTTGATCTATGAAGTGCAAGGCAAAAAAGGCGTTTTTCGCAGGTAAGAATGACATCTATCACCGCTGGAAGGAGGTTAAGAATCTGAATGGCAAAAGCAAAAACCAGTATTACAACAGAAAACCGCAGTGGCTCAGCTGCCGACGCTGCGGCTAAGGAGCAGCGGACGGAGATGCCGCTTTCTGACCTGCATCCTTTTGAAGGGCATCCCTTTAAGGTGCTGGACGATGAGCTGATGGAACAGACTGTGGAGAGCATCAAGCAGATTGGTGTGGTATCACCGCTGATTGTTCGGCCTGACCCGGAAGGCGGATTTGAAATTCTTTCGGGACACCGCAGACTTCATGCGGCGCAGCTGGCAGGATTGGAGACAGTGCCGGTCATCGTTAATGAAATGGACGATGATGCGGCAATCATTTTCATGGTGGACAGCAACTTGCAGCGGGAAAATATCCTTCCCAGCGAGAGAGCGTTTTCCTACAAGATGAAGTTGGAGGCAATGAAGCATCAGGCAGGAAGGCCATCGAAAGAAAACGATTCCCAACTTGGAAATAATTTTGGAAAACTGTCGAGCGAGGAAATGGCGGAAGAACTTGGCACAAGTAAAAATCAGATTTTTCGCTATATTCGCCTTACAAACCTGATTCCCGAAATTTTGGATATGGTGGATGAGAAGAAAATCGCCTTCAATCCGGCAGTAGAGCTTTCCTATCTGAAACCGTCTGAACAGAAAGAATTTCTGGAAGCAATGGACTATGCACAGGCATCTCCATCCCTGTCGCAGGCACAGCGGTTGAAAAAACTCTCGCAGGAGGGCGGCTGCACCTTGGATGCCATGTGTGAAGTGATGAATGAAATCAAAAAGGATGAGCTTGACCATGTGACGATTAAAAACGAGGTTCTTCGGAAGTATTTCCCAAAATCCTATACACCGAAGCAGATGCAGGACACGATTATCCGGCTGCTGGAAAAGTGGCAGCGAAGTAAACAACGAGACATGGAACGATAAGAAGGAGATTATTATGATGATGAACTTTAAGAAGAATCAGAACAACGCAGTGTGCAGCATGGACTGCAAGAATTGCCCGAACGGTGCATCGCAGCCGAATCCGATGGATGATCCCATGTTTGAGAAGTCCATTGCGATGCTTCATAACTGGGTGATGCTGGAGGCAATCCGTGAAGATCACCCGAAGGAACGCATTGTGATGGTGATCCTGCCGGGGGCTGGCGGCGAACTTCTGACCGAGGCTGGCAGTCGAGACATCTTTGAGGATGTTTACGATGAGATGGAGGCTGATCTGGTGGCAGATGGGGAACTGCTTCTCCATTATGATAAGAGCGATGTGATCGAGACTGACAGAACCCGCTATCTGTTGGGAGCTGCGGAGGTTTCGGAAATCGACCAGAACGGCAACGAATGCAGCATCAATCTGTTTACGCTGGAACGCACCATCGACTATGTGAACGAGAACCTGACGGTGGTTTCCATTGGCGGCGAGTTGGTTCCGGCACTGCGCCTGATCTAAGGAGGTGCCTATGAAGAAATTTGATGTGGAGATTACAGAGACTCTCCAGAGAAAGGTTTCCGTGGAAGCTGCCTCACAGGAAGATGCGGAACGCATGGTGACGCAGGCGTGGAACAATCAGGACTATGTTCTGGATTCCGGCGATTTCACCGGTGTGGATTTCAAGACTGTTGGAGAACATGAATTGGCAGAGACCAGGACAATGGATGTGCTGCTGGTACAGCCCAATGCCTATCCGAAGAAAATCAGTGTTGGCACGGAGCTGGAAGATTTGCAGGCCATGGTCGGCGGCGATATTGAAGTCACCTATCCATTTGAGGATGAAGTGGCCATTATTCTGAATGAATCCGGCAAAATCAATGGTCTGCCGCTGAACCGTGCGATTTACACCGAAGACGGGGATATGCAGGACATTTATGCCGGTGATTTTCTGGTGGTAGGGCTGACAGAGGATGACTTTGGTTCTCTGACTTCGGAGCAGATGCAGAAATTTGAGGAACAGTTCCATCAGCCCCAGATGTTCGTTCGTATGGGTCGCAGCATCATGGCGATTCCGGTTCCGGATGACATGGTGAAGAAGATGGAGGAAAAGGCTGCAAAGCCCCAAGAAAAGAGCAAACCTGCACCGGACCGGGATAGTTTGTAAGGAAGGAGGCGGAGATTCATGCAGGAAGAAGTTGAAAATCGTACCGTCAATCTGGCAATCAGCACCACGAAATTGACCTTTCGCACCATCGTGAATGGCTATAATGCGTGGAAACGGCACCATCAGGCAAAGGTGGCTCAGAAAACAGCGCAGCTGCCGGTTGGAAAGCAGAGCATCAAAGAACTGATCGGTCAGAATCAGGGAGTCAGCAGTATCCCCATTGAGAAAACGGATTTGAAAGGCTTTGAACAGGTGGCACGGAAATATGGTGTGGATTATGCCATTACGAAAGACCAAAATGTAATGCCACCCAAGTACACGGTGTTCTTTAAGGCGAAGGATGCGGATGCACTGACTTCCGCTTTTGAGGAATTCACCAACCGAAAGCTGAAAACAAAGGAAAAACCGAGTGTTCTGGAGCAGCTTAACAAGCTCAAAGAGCTGGTTGCTGCAATTCTTCCGGATAAGGTTCGCCACAAAAGTCAGGAGCGTGATCTATGAGTAATAAGACAAAGAAGCAGCTGCTCCTGAACCTGCCGTACTTCATTGCCGGTCTTGTATGTACCAATCTGGGAGAAGCGTGGAGAATTGCCGAGGGCGCAGACATGTCTGAAAAGCTCCTCGGCTTTCTTTCTGCCCTGGGTGCAGCCTTTTCCAATCCGATGCCAAGTCTGCATCCGATGGATTTGTTGATTGGTGTGTGCTGCGGAGCGGGTCTGCGGCTTGCTGTGTACCTGAAAGGCAAAAATGCCAAGAAATATCGCCATGGCATGGAGTATGGCTCTGCTCGTTGGGGTACGCAGAAAGACATCGAACCGTTTGAAGATCCAGTGTTTGCAAACAATGTGATTCTGACCCGGACGGAGCGGCTGATGATGGGCAACCGCCCGAAGAATCCGGCAAATGCCCGAAACAAAAACGTGCTGGTGGTGGGCGGCTCCGGCAGCGGCAAGACCCGGTTTTGGCTTAAACCCAATCTTTTACAATGCCACAGTTCCTATGTGGTCACTGACCCGAAAGGCGATATCGTAATCGACTGCGGCCAAGCCCTTTTAAAGAACGGATACAGTATCCGGATTTTCAATACTATCAATTTCAGAAAGTCGATGCATTATAATCCCTTCGCATATATTCACAGCGAAAAGGATATTTTGAAGCTGACCACAACGCTCATTGCCAACACCAAAGGGGACGGCAAGGCCGGTGACGAATTCTGGACGAAGGCAGAGACCTTGCTGTATTGTGCTTTGATTGGTTATATCCACTATGAGGCACCGCTGGAAGAGCAGAACTTTGCAACGCTGATTGAATTCCTGAATGCGATGGAAGTACGCGAGGATGATGAAACCTTTCAGAATCCAGTGGATCAGATGTTTGAAGCTCTGAAAAAGAAAAAACCGAACCACTTTGCTGTCCGCCAATATGCCAAGTTCAAGCTGGCGGCGGGCAAGACCTTAAAGTCGATTCTGGTGAGCTGCGGCGCACGTCTTGCTCCCTTCGATATTGAGGAAGTCCGTGATATCACTATGTACGATGAGCTGTCGCTGGATACGGTGGGAGATAAGAAAACGGCTCTGTTCCTCATTATGAGCGATACAGACCCGACTTTTAATTTCCTGATTTCCATGATTTACACACAGCTGTTTAACCTGCTGTGCGAAAAAGCGGATGATGTTTACGGCGGCAGACTGCCGGTGCATGTGCGCTGCCTGATTGATGAGTGTGCGAACATTGGTCAGATTCCGAATCTGGAAAAGCTGGTAGCCACCATCCGATCAAGAGAAATCTCGGCGTGTCTGGTGCTTCAGGCACAGAGCCAGTTGAAGGCAATCTACAAGGACAATGCCGATACCATCATCGGCAATATGGATTCCCGTATTTTTCTTGGCGGTTCGGAGCCGACTACGCTGAAAGAGCTGAATCAGGCACTGGGGAAAGAAACGATTGATCTGTACAACACTTCCGATACCAGAGGTAATAGCCCATCCTACGGCACCAATTACCAAAAAGTCGGGCATGACCTGGCCTCGGTGGATGAACTGTCTGTGTTGGATGGCGGTAAGTGCATTTTGCAGCTGCGCGGTGTGAGACCGTTCAAGTCAGATAAATATGATCTGACCCAGCATCCGAACTACAAGCTCACTGCCGGTGCTGATAAGAAAAACACGTTCAGCATCGAGGCGTTTCTTGACCATCGGCTGAAACTCAAGCCCGGTGATAAGTACGAAGTGGTTGATGCAGATCATGCCAAGTAAGTTCGTTCCGGTGACGAAGATGTCATAGGTGTGCTGTTGGCAACAGAATAAGAAGGGGCGGCGAGCTGCCGCCTCTTTACATAGCCAGGTTTCTGATTGGGATTGGAAATCTGGCTATATGTTTGCCCATTTGCAGGTGCACATGCAGATGGAAAATCACTATTCATCAGCCCACAAGGGCGCATCGTACAAGGAGGTACACATTTATGGCATTTTTCAATAGCGCAGTAACCGTTCTTCAGACTCTCGTTATCGCACTGGGTGCCGGTCTCGGTATCTGGGGAGCCATCAACCTGCTGGAAGGCTACGGCAACGACAACCCTGGTGCAAAGTCTCAGGGCATGAAGCAGCTGATGGCTGGCGGCGGCGTGGCACTGATCGGCACGACTCTGGTGCCGCTGCTTTCTGGACTTTTTGGTTAAACAGAAAGCATACGAGGTTGGAATTCTGATGAGGGCGGCGGTGAGCCGCCCTTTTACATAGCCAGGTTTCTGATGGAAATTGGAGACCTGGCTATTTTTTTGCCCTTTTGCAGGTGCACATGCAGGGGGATATTCACTATTCATCAGCCCATTAGGGCGCATCGTACAAGGAGGTACACATTTATGGCATTTTTCAACAGCGCAGTAACCGTTCTTCAAACTCTCGTCATTGCACTGGGTGCTGGTCTCGGTATCTGGGGAGCAATCAACCTGCTGGAGGGCTACGGCAACGACAACCCCGGTGCCAAGTCTCAGGGCATGAAGCAGCTGATGGCTGGCGGCGGCGTGGCACTGATCGGCACGACTCTGGTTCCACTGCTTTCCGGTCTGTTCGGTTAAGCGAAAGCTGTCGGAGCGAAGATTCCGACCGGGCGGCGAAAGCTGCCTGTTACATAGTCAGGTGCAGGCAATATCCGCAGCTGGCTATTTTCTGCGCTCTCCGGCAGGTGCACATGTTGGAAGTTTGGCGCATAACCGCAGTTTAGAATCGCACCGGCTGATAGGCCGGACAAGTTACAGGAGGACAAATCTATGGCGTTTCTTACTACAACT
The DNA here is from genome assembly GCF_052065755.1 of Bariatricus sp. HCP28S3_D3. NCBI lineage: Bacteria > Bacillati > Bacillota > Clostridia > Lachnospirales > Lachnospiraceae > Bariatricus > Bariatricus sp. HCP28S3_D3. The sequence goes on from NZ_JBQHTK010000007.1 coordinate 58,925, forward strand.
GCATCGGTACTGTCTCTTTTCTCACAGCTGTTCATGCTTCTGTCCCGGATGGCGAAGCTGTTCGGTGTGTTTGCGTAAGGAAGGAGGCGGCTCATGCAGAGTATCCTTGAACAGATCACAGATTGGCTCAAGAGCATGATCATCAGCGGTATCATGGGAAATCTTTCAGGGATGTTTGATTCGGTCAACCAACAGGTTGGACAGATCGCAGGCGATGTGGGAACCACACCGGCGAACTTTTCACCTGCGGTTTTCTCTATGATCCGTAACATCTCGGAATCCGTGATCCTGCCCATTGCCGGAATGGTGCTGACATTCATCGCCTGTTATGAGCTGATCCAGATGCTCATCGAGCATAACAATCTGGCAAATTTCGAGACGTGGACATTTTTCAAATGGGTCTTTAAGACCTTTCTGGCAGTGACTCTGATCTCGAACACATTCAATATCACGATGGCTGTCTTTGATGTGGCGCAGCAAGTGATCTCCCGAAGCGGCGGTCTGATTTCCGGCAGTACGTCCGTCAGTGATGCGACCCTGACAGCAATGCAGGCTACACTGGAAGGCATGGACTTGGGACCGCTGCTGGGACTGTATTTGCAGACCTTTGTGGTTCAGGTCACGATGCTGGCATTGTCGGCTATCATCTTTGTCATCGTGTATGGCCGAATGGTGGAAATATATCTCATGGTGAGCCTTGCGCCGATTCCGTTCGCAACCTTTGGAAACCATGAGCAGAGCCATACCGGTCAAAACTACCTGCGTTCCCTGTTTGCACTGGGATTCCAAGGCTTTCTTATCATGATCTGTGTAGGCATCTATGCAGTTCTGATTCAGAACCTGTCCTTTTCGGATAACATCATCAGCAGCATTTGGGGCGTTATGGGCTATACGGTTTTGCTGGCATTTACACTGTTTAAGACGGGAAGCCTTGCGAAATCCGTGTTTGCAGCGCACTAAGGAAGGAGGAATGATTCATGGCATCTTATATTTCTGTGCCGCGAGACCTTTCAAAGGTCAAAACCAAGGTCTTTATGAACCTGACCAAACGGCAGATTCTCTGCTTTGGAGCCGGTGCGCTGATTGGCGTTCCGGTTTTCTTTTTGCTCAAATCCAGCGGAAATCTGAGCCTTGCCGCACTTGGCATGATGGCAGTGATGCTGCCGCTTTTCTTTCTTGCCATGTACGAGAAAGACGGTCAGCCGCTGGAAGTGGTGGCAAAGCACTTCTATGAGGCAAAGTTCAAGAGGCCGAAAACGCGGCCTTACAAAACAAAAAATTACTATGCACTGCTGGTGCAGCAGGCAGATGTGGAAATGGAGGTAAATCGCATTGTTCAAAATTCTCGAAAAGCTGACAGCGAAGAATAAAAAGCAGGATGACATCCGAATGCCGTCTCATCTGTCAGCCGCAGAGCAAAAACAGGTGCAGACGGTGATTGATCGTGCAAGGGGTGACCGCACGGTTCCGCATTCGGCACAGGAGAGCATTCCTTTTCAGCGGATGTTCCCGGACGGTATTTGCCGTGTGACGGACAATTACTACACCAAAACCATTCAGTTTCAGGACATCAATTACCAGCTGGCGCAGCAGGAAGATCAGACGGCTATCTTCGAGGAATGGTGCAGCTTCCTGAACTTCTTTGATTCCAGCATCCGCTTTGAGCTTTCTTTTATGAATATGGCTACGGATGCCTCGAATTTTGAGAAGATGGTGCGCATCCCGTACCAGAAGGATCATTTCAATCCGGTGCGCACGGAGTACAGCACCATGCTGCGCCGCCAGCTTGCCCAGGGCAACAACGGTCTGACCAAGACGAAGTACCTGACGTTTGGCATTGAAGCAGAATCCATGAAACAGGCAAAGCCGAGGCTCATTCACATTGAGATCGACCTGATGAACAACTTCAAACGCTTGGGTGTCCGGGCAAAATTGCTGAACGGCAAGGAACGGCTTCATCTGATGCACGATATATTCCACATGGGTGACCATGACCGATTCAATTTCGATTGGAAGTGGTTGCCAGAGAGCGGGCTGTCGGTAAAGGATTTTATTGCGCCGACCGGGTTTGCCTTTCCGAAAAACCGTATTTTTCAGATGGGCGGGATGTATGGTTCCATGTCCTATCTCCAGATCACGGCTTCCGACCTGTCGGATCAGCTGCTGAAGGATTTTCTGGATATGGAATCCAGCCAGATCGTGACTATGCACATTCAGTCGGTAGACCAGAATAAAGCAATCAAATCCATCAAGCACACCATTACGGAGCTGGATCGTTCCAAGATTGAGGAACAGAAGAAAGCTGTCCGTTCCGGATACGATATGGACATCATTCCGTCAGATTTGGCAACTTACGGCAAGGACGCAAAGGCACTGCTGAAGGAATTGCAGAGCCAGAATGAGCGTATGTTCCTGCTGACCTTTCTGGTGATGAACACCGGCGAGACGGAGCAGGAGCTGGAAACCAATGTGTTTCAAGCTTCCAGTATCGCGCAGAAGTACAACTGCAACCTGCGCCGTCTGGACTTTCAGCAGGAGCAGGGGCTGATGAGCTGCCTGCCGCTGGCACAGAATCTGATTGAGATTCAGCGCAGCATGACTACCAGCAGCACGGCAATTTTCGTGCCGTTTACCACCCAGGAACTGTTTCAGACCGGGAAAGAGGCTCTGTATTATGGGCTTAATGCGCTGTCCAACAACCTGATTATGGTTGACCGGAAAAAGCTCAAGAACCCCAACGGGCTGATTCTTGGCACTCCCGGTTCCGGTAAGTCCTTCTCTGCCAAGAGAGAAATCGCCAATGCGTTCCTGGTGACGGATGATGATGTAATCGTGTGCGATCCGGAAGCCGAGTACACGGCACTGGTGCAGAAATTTGAGGGGCAGGTCATTAAAATCAGCCCTTCCAGCACGCAGTATATCAACCCGATGGACATCAACGCGAACTATTCGGAAGAGGATAATCCGATTGCCCTGAAAGCAGATTTTATCCTGTCCCTGTGTGAGTTGATCGTGGGCGGTAAGGAAGGCTTGCAGCCGGTAGAAAAGACGGTCATCGACCGATGTGTTCATCAGATTTACCAGACCTATTTTGAGAACCCGGTGCCGGAGAATATGCCGGTATTGCAGGACTTGTACGAGGCTCTGCTCCGGCAGGATGAAAAGGAAGCACACCATGTGGCAACAGCACTGGAAATCTATGTGACCGGTTCGCTGAACCTGTTTAACCACCGCACCAATGTAGATATCAATAACCGGCTGGTCTGCTATGACATCAAGGAGCTGGGCAAACAGCTGAAAAAGATCGGGATGCTGGTGGTGCAGGATCAGGTCTGGGGGCGTGTGACCGCCAACCGTAACGCCGGCAAAGCCACCCGCTACTATATGGACGAGTTCCATCTGCTTTTGAAAGAAGAGCAGACAGCAGCCTACAGCGTGGAAATCTGGAAGCGATTCCGTAAATGGGGCGGTATTCCCACCGGCATCACCCAGAACGTCAAAGACCTGCTTTCTTCTCGCGAAGTGACGAACATTTTTGAGAACAGCGACTTCATTTATATGCTGAATCAGGCAGCCGGTGACCGTCAGATACTGGCGGATCAGCTGAACATCAGCCCGCACCAGCTGTCCTATGTGACCCATTCCGGTGAAGGCGAAGGACTGCTGTTCTACGGGAATGTGATTTTGCCGTTCGTTGATCGCTTCCCCACCGACCTGGAACTGTACCGGATTATGACGACAAAATTAACCGAAGTGCAGGAAGCAAAGGAGGCGTAAGCGATGGCTGGCAAGAAAAATCCGAATCTCGGAGACAAGCTGCGGCAGGAGCGCGAGGGTGCGGAGAACACCCTTCGCGATTCCAGAAACAAAGCCGTAGGTAGCAGTACGGGAGAAAGCAGCAAGAAAAAAGCGGAACACCGAAGACAGATTCGTCACGAGGCCGATCTTGCCAAGATGCGCAGCAAGAAGCTGAAATCGGAGCAGGAAGTAAAAGCGAAGAAGAATGCAGTCGCTTCCGGAAAAAAAGATGGAAAGCCAAAGAAGCCGGGGAATCTTGCGACAGATGTACTTTCAGCCAAAGCACATCAGAGTGTGCGTAATGCCGACCGGGATAATAATTCCGGTGTGGAGACAGCGCATTTCACCGAAGGTTCAGCGGAAGGCGCAGTTCGTGCAGGTTTCCGGTTCCAATATGGTCGAAAGCTGCGGCAGTACAAAAAGCTGGAGCGGCTGGAGAAAAAGGCAGATAAAGATGCCGTAGATTCCATCTTTGCGGAACGCATGAAGTCTGATCCGCAGGCTGGCTCGAATTTCTTTTCCAGATGGCGGCAGAAGCAGGCTATCAAAAAAGAGTATGCCGCTGCGAAGGCAGGTGCAGCCGCAGCGGAGAACACAGCAGCTGGCACAGCCAAAGCTGCGCAGGGTACTGCCAGTATAACGGAAAAGGCATTTCAGTTTGTGCAGAGCCACTCGCATATCATCATCGGTATCGCAGCCGTGGGACTGCTTGTTTTGGTGATTGCCGGGTCGGTTTCGTCATGCTCCGTCTTGATCAATGGCGGCGGCAATGTGGTGCTGGGAACTTCCTACACAGCGGAAGATGAAGATTTGAAAGGAGTGGAGACGGATTATACCAAGCTGGAAGATAAACTTCGCAAACAAATCGACCGCATTGAAACCGACCATCCGGGCTATGACGAGTATCGCTACAATCTGGAAGAGATTGGTCACAATCCCTATGAGCTTGCTTCTCTACTGACCGTAGAATTTGAAAACTATACGAGAAGTCAGGTGCAGGCGCGGCTCCAGAGTATTTTTGAAGCGCAGTATGAGCTGAAGCTGGTGGAAAAGGTGGAAATCCGGACAAGGAAAGAAACCCGTGTGGGTTATCGCTACAATCCAATCACCGGAACCGGACACACCTACACCTATCAGGTGACGGTACAGTATGAGTATAAAATTCTCAATGTAACGCTGCTCAATCGGGGTGTGGACTATGTTGCCAGAAATTCCGGCCTTACAGATGACCAGCTGCAACGCTACGAAGTCACATTGGAGTGCAGGGGCAATCGGGATGATCTGTTTGCAGGCATCGCCTTTGCAACGCCGGACGGCGTGGGTTCCAGCGGAGAATACCAGGATTACGACATTCCGGGCGAAGCTCTGACGGATGAAAAATTCCGGAAGATGATTACCGAAGCAGAGAAATATCTCGGTTATCCCTATGTCTGGGGCGGCAGCTCGCCGAGTACCAGCTTTGACTGTTCCGGCTTTGTCAGCTGGGTCATCAACCACTGCGGAAATGGCTGGAATGTAGGCAGGCAGACGGCCAACGGTCTGATGGGAAAATGCGACATTATCCCGAAGAGTGAAGCAAAGCCCGGAGACCTGATCTTCTTCCAGAAAACCTACAACACCAGCGGAGCGTCCCATGTGGGCATTTATGTCGGCAACGGGATGATGATCCACTGCGGCAACCCAATTTCCTATGCTTCCATTGAGACGAACTACTGGAGGCAGCACTATTACTGCATGGGAAGAATTCGATAAAAACAGGGCGTTTATTCGCCCGGAAAGGAAACGATATGAGCTTGAAACTGGAAAAGATTGCTGCGGAGCGGGAGAAAGCCCGCAGAAAACGCGATGAGTGGGAGGAACGCAGAAAGGAATGGGACAGAAAGTACCACGAGCAGGAAAACAGCGAAATCTGTGAAATGGTACATGCCCAAAGCCTGACCCCGGAACAGCTGGCAGTCATCATTCAGATGGCGCAGGCTGCGGTTCCAAACCCGGAAAATCTGAAACTGGATGAGAAAGAAATGGAGGATATGGAATGAAAAAGATGATGGCAATGCTGCTTGCCAGCGTGATGGCAGCAGGAACCTTTACGACCACAGCGTTTGCCTATACGGGCAATGATGTGCAGAAGAACACATCTGCCAGTACCGCTGCGCAGGAGACGGATGCAGCGGAAAGTGCAAATGCAGGGAAAACGGACAATACCGACAACATCGAAATCGACCCGGACATGCAGGTGCTGCCGGATGGCTATGAAGTCTCTACGGATGCGGATGGGAACCTGATCGTTACGGTGGGCGGCAAGGAATACAACATCGGCAGCGAAAAGTCCCCAAAGCAGACTGGCACGGTGGTGCCGGGTATCACCAGCTTGCATTTCCGTTCCGGTCCCGGCATGGATCAGGAGATTATCGGGTATCTACATTCCGGTGATACGGTGGAGATTGTCGAAAAATGCGGTGACTGGTATAAGGTGAACTTCAATGGCAAAACCGGGTATGCACATGGAAAATACCTGAATGTCACGGATTCTGGAAAAGACAGCAGCATGTTCAGTGAAGATGCTCTGAAGTTGTTTCTGGATCTGATGCAGGGCGGACTGTCATCCGAGAGTGAAAAGGAATCCAGTACAGCTCTGACCCCGGAAGGAAATATGACGCTGGTGGACGATATCGGTGAGAAAGAAGATAAATCCAGCCAGCAGTTCATCACGCTGGTGACAAAGGCGGGAAACACTTTCTATCTGATTATCGACCGCGATAAGGACGGCAACCAGAATGTGCATTTTCTGAACATGGTGGATGAGGCCGATTTGCTTGCGCTGATGGATGAAGAGGAAGCTGCCAAGTATCAGGAGAAGGAACCGGAAGTCACGGAGCCTGCGGAAACCGAAAAACCGCAGGAGACGGAGCCTGCACCGGAAGAGCAGAAAACAGAGAACGAGCAGAAGAAAGCGTCTCCGCTTCCGATGATTATGCTGCTTCTGTTTGTGATTGGTGCAGCTGGTGTCGGCGGTTATCTCTATATCAAGATGAAGGGCGTAACGCCTGTATCCAAGAAAAATCAGCCGGACCCGGATGCAGATTATCACGATGAAGATGAAGATGCGCTCCAGCTGCCGGAGGATGATGGTGACGAGGATGAAGAAGTGGATGTCAATGAGGATTACGAAGCAGAATCGGACGATGAACCTGTCTGATTAAGGCAGCGTTGACCGGTAGGGGCGGCTGAGAAGCCGTCCCTTTTACATAGCTAAATGGTTTGTGGATGAATTATTTTGAGCTATGAAGCTATGGAATCCGTAGGCGATATCTGATAAAATAGAGAGTAAGAACAGTGATACAAATCGGAAGTTGTGGAGGTAAAATATAGATGAATCAAGGTAGAATGGCTAAAATGAGAATATCACCGGAATTGAAAAAACTGATCGAAAAATACCGCTGCGTAAAAGATACGGAAGGAATGTCTCCTGCTAAGGTATATAAGCTGGTGGGAGAAAATGAAAACCTATATTTAAAAATGACGGACAGCCGGTATAAAGGGACCACCTATGATGTGGAACGGGAAAAGGACATGATGCTATGGCTGGAAGGAAAGCTGCCTGTTCCAAAGGTCCTGCACTTTGAACGGCATGATGGCTGGAGCAATCTGCTCATGAGTGAGGCCGATGGCGTCCTTTGCTCGGAAGAGTATGAAGATGAACAAAGCCCTGAAAAGATTATCGAGCTGTATGCGGAGTGCATCAGGCTCTTTCACTCCATCGACATATCGGATTGTCCCTATACGAATAGCTTAGACAGCCGCTTAGCCGAATTGGATTACTTACTGAATAACGATCTGGCCGATGTGGATTGCGAAAACTGGGAAGAAGACACTCCATTTAAAGATCCGCGCGAGCTGTATGATTTTTTAAAGACGGAAAAGCCCGAAGAGGAACTTGTCTTTTCCCACGGCGACCTGGGAGACAGCAACATCTTTGTGAAAGATGGCAAAGTAAGTGGCTTTATTGATCTTGGGAGAAGCGGCAGGGCGGACAAGTGGTATGACATTGCCTTCTGCGTCCGGTCGATCAGGGAGGATATCGGGGAAGAACAGTATGTCGAGCTATTTTTTGACTTACTGGGGATCAAGCCTGATTGGGAGAAAATAAAATATTATATTTTACTGGATGAATTGTTTTAGTACCTAGATTTAGATGTCTAAAAAGCTTTAACTACAAGCTTTTTAGACATCTAAGATACTGTTTCAGCAGTAAAAGAAAAAATAGTAAGCGGTACGGCTTTACTATTTTAGACAACTTCCAGTTTGTAGACCTAAAACGGAATACAGTTCCTTACATAGCAGTCATGTGCTTCGGTGCCTGGCTGCTAATTTTTTTGCGAAAGGAGCAGTATCAAATGAAGCTTGTATTAGCGGAAAAGCCCTCGGTTGCCATGAGCCTCTCGAAGGTGATTGGGGCAAATCAGCGCGGGGATGGTTATATGGAGGGCAATAGCTACCTTGTCAGCTGGTGTGTAGGGCATCTGGTGGAACTTTCTCAGCCGGAAGCCTATGATGAAAAGTATGCCAAGTGGAGGTATGATGATCTTCCGATTTTGCCGGAACATTGGCAGTATCAGGTGTCCGCCAGCACGAAAAAGCAGTTTGGAATCCTGAGAAAGCTCATGCAGCGGAAAGATGTGGAGAGCCTGATCTGTGCAACCGACGCAGGCCGTGAGGGAGAACTGATTTTCCGACTGGTTTACCATCAGTGCGGCTGCAAAAAGCCGGTGGAACGTCTGTGGATTTCTTCGATGGAGGACAGTGCGATCCGGGAAGGCTTTCAGAAGCTCAGACCGGGAACAGAATATGATGCCTTATATGAGGCGGCTTTATGCCGGGAGCGTGCCGACTGGATTGTCGGAATCAACGCCACCCGGCTTTTTTCATGTCTGTATGGGCAGACCCTGAATGTAGGGCGCGTGATGACACCAACGCTTGCGATGGTGGTCATGCGGGATGCAGCAATTCGGGCGTTCAAGCCGGAGCCGTTCTACTCGGCAGAATTGAAATTTCGGGATTTTCAAGCGGGCGGTGATCGGATGAAAGAAAAAGCAGAAGCAGAAAAACTGGTGGCAGAGTGCTGTCAGGCGGGGAGTGCCATCATTACCAAGGTGGAGCAGAAAGAAAAATCAGAGAAGCCCCCGGCCTTGTTTGATCTGACCTCGCTTCAGAGAGAAGCAAACCGGCAGCTGGGATTCACTGCCCAGCAGACCCTGGATTACACGCAGGCTCTGTACGAGAAGAAACTCGTGACTTATCCCCGTACCGACAGCCGGTATCTGACGGATGATATGGCACCGCTGGTGCCGGAACTTGTTTCTGCGATCCAGCAGAGCTTTCGGATTCAGCCGGATGTGCCAGCACTGGTGAATGCAGCGCAGGTCATCAATTCCAAGAAAGTCACTGATCACCATGCCATTATTCCTACAAAAACAGCGGCAGGTTATGACATTTCCTCTCTTCCCAGTGGAGAACAGGCGATTCTTACCATGCTGGCGGTGCGGCTGATTTGTGCAGTCGGAACACCCTGCCACTATGCAGAAACCATAGTAGAAGCGGAGTGCGCCGGTCAGAAGTTCGGCACGAAAGGAAAAACTGTCACGGATATGGGCTGGAGGCGATATGCCGGAAAGTCGAGTGAAGACGCTGAGAAGAATGCGGAGGCAGGTGATCTGCCGAAACTTTCGGAAGGCATGACACTGGAACTTGCTGGTGTCGATCTGAAAGAAGGTAAGACCAGCCCACCCAAGAGATTTACCGAAGACCTTCTGCTTTCAGCGATGGAGAGTGCCAGCTCAGATGAATTCCCGGCTGGCGTAGAGCGAAAAGGCATCGGAACACCGGCCACACGCGCTGCCATCATCGAAAAACTGGTGCAGAAGGGCTTTATCGAGCGCAGAGGCGATAAGAGAACGAAATACCTTTGCTCTACGGATAAGGGAAATGCGCTGGTGACGGTGGTGCCGGAACAGATCCAGTCCCCCTCCATGACGGCAGACTGGGAGGAAAAATTGCTGAAAATAGAACACGGCGAGTATGACAGCGATGCCTTTATGGGCGAAATCAGCAGCATGGTCAGCGGACTTGTAAAAACCTACGAGGCTGTGAAAGGTGCCGATGTTCTGATGCAGTCGGAGCGCAAAGTTATTGGTTCCTGCCCGGCCTGCGGCAGTGATGTCTGCGAAACGGGAAAGGGATGGTTTTGCAGGGATAAGAGCTGCAAATTTGCGCTCTGGAAGGAAAACAGATTTTTTCAGACACTGGGAAAGCAGATGACGGAGGAGCTGGCAAAGCAACTGGTAAATCAGGGAAAAGCACGGCTTACCCATTGCTATTCCAAGAAGTCAGGACGTTACTATGACACAACCGTTCGTGTAGAGACCGGCGAGGACGGTGCAGCAGCATTTAAGTTGGAGTTTGGAGGTAAAGAATGAGCATGAAAATGATGAATGCAACTTATCTGGTGGATAATGCGGCGCTGCTTTCCTTGCAGGAAAAGCAGGACGGCGTGGAGTTCCATTGCTTTGATATGGACAGCAAGGTACAGATTGCCGAGGGACATATTGGCTGGGATGTGTTGGATAAACAGCCGTTTTCTACTTTGGAAGAAAGCGCGAGGATGGCAGCACTCCAGAAGATTCCCCAGATTGCAGGTCTTACCGTTGCACCGGTAGCTCCGGAGATGCTGGAGCAGGTACGCGGCGGCAGAAAGGTTCTTTGGCAGATGAAAAAGGCTGATCCTGAGCTGGAGAATGCTAAAAATATCCGGTTTATCACCAGCAGCTACGAAGATCGATTCAAAATTCCGGATGGCAGTGCGGTGGAGATCGAGTATCCGAATCGGAAGTTTTCGGCTCGCTGCGAGTATATGGACGAATATCATTTGCGCCTGGGGTATGATGTTTTGCACATCTGTCAGCTGGCAGAAATGCTGGAACGCGGCGGTGGTACATGCCGCCCGGAGCCACTGATTACGGAAGAACGCAGCGCATGGGATTTGGGAAGCAAGGGCTTTCTTACCATTCAGACCTGTGAGGACGGTTACGACTATACCTTATATCATAAGGACTTCACGGAAATTGACGGCGGGCAGATCGACAACCCGGAAATCAGCATGAATGCAGCCAGAGACCAGATTCTTTCGGATTATGGGTTCGGTGGCCGTACCATGACGCGGATTGACTATGATGAACTTTGTGATCGTGCAGAGGAAGCGGAAATCAGCAGACGGGAATCTGTGCTGGGTAAACTCTCGGATTTGTCTTCCAGAACGGATACGCCGGTGAAAGCTGCCAAGGCGAAGGAGGCAGAGCGATGAAATACAAGCTTACGAAGGCAGAGCAGGAAACCGTCATCAATTTTGATAATGAACTGGATACCGCCAGCATTTATACCCATGACAGCCGCCTGATTAAGAAGCTTCGGGAACTGCGAAAACAGTATCCGGAGCAGTTTATTTTGGAGCACCGGGAGCATGGGTCGGTCACTTATACGATTCCGAAACGCTGCGTCGGTATCCGACCGCCTTATAGTGAAAAGCGGCGGGAACAGCAGCGGCAGGAAGCAAAGGAAAACGGCCTGCCGTTTATGGAGAAGGGAGAAATGAACGATGGCAAGAATTGAAAAATGGGATGAAGTGCATGGAACGCAGGCACCGGACGAAAGAATGATGGCATTTCTCGACAGTACTACCGACCAGTATGCGATTTTGCAGCTTCGCCGCAGCGAGGATACGGTATATGAACGCTTTTCGTCTATGCGCGAACTGGAACGGATAGGGCTGGAACCGGATATTGACCATTATGAGGTGGTTTATACGGCTCCGCTTCTTCCCTACAAGGATCAGAATACGATGTTGGAGGAACTGTATGCGAAATTCAATGTTTCCCGCCCTGATGATTTTACTGGTCATAGTCTTTCTGTGTCTGACATCGTGGCTTTACGGCAGAATGGTGTTGTAAGCTGTCACTATGTGGATTCCATCGGCTTCCAGGAACTGCCCGGATTTTTGAAACCGGAGAACTACCTGAAAGCCGAAGAAATGGCGATGGAGGACGATTACGGCATGATTGACGGCGTAATCAATAACGGAAAGAAGGAAGAACCGGTGGAGAAAGCATCGGTTCTGGATCAGCTGAAGGAAAAGCAGGAGGCTGTGCCGCCTGCGCCGCCTCGCAGGTGCTGCGAAGAAAAGGAGTTATAAATGCGTTTTACGGATGACGAATGGATGCTCATGATGCTTTACAGCCCTGGCACACGGACAGGGCTGATCGAAGAGCTTCAAAAGATGCAAAAAAGTCTGACGGGCAGAGACAGAAACCTGCGCAGGTGGACGGCCTCGCTGCTTGCAAAACTGGCAGAGATGACGGATGCAGAATATGAGGCACTGGATTTGTATCCGGACGAATAAAGGAGAGGAGGAAAAAGACAGATGATGACGAAAACGGCTTATTATATGCAGATGGCGCAGGAAGCTGCGGCACAGATCACTGGCAGCAAAGAACAGTGGACAGCGTTTCTGACCACATCCGCGCGGCTTTATAAGTATCCCTTTGCGGAGCAGCTGATGATCTATAAGCAGAGGCCAGAAGCGACGGCCTGTGCAGAGTACGATCTCTGGAATGATCGGATGAACCGCTATGTGAAGCGTGGCTCCAAGGGCATTGCTCTTTTGGATATGCGCGGGGAGCAACCGAAATTGCGGTATGTATTTGATGTGGCAGATACCGGCGAACGGAAGAATTCCCGCCCGGTACAGCTCTGGAAAATGAATGCGGAGCATGAGCAGCCAATCATTCGGGCACTGGATGCAGCGTTTGATGTTCCTGCAGGTGCCGGGTCTCTGGAAAATCATATCATGGAAGCGGCGGAACGCCTTGCAAGGGATTACTGGGAGGAAAACCGCAGGCAGATTAGTGACATCGTTGCTGATTCCTATCTGGAAGGGTATGATGAACTCAACATCGGAGCTTCCTTTAAGAGAGCTGCCGCTGTCAGCATCGCATTTTCCGTCTTTACCCGGACGGTAGGCAATGCAGATGACTATTTTGAACACGAGGATTTTCTGGACATCTTTGATTTTAATACGCAGGCTGCCGCCAATGTGCTGGGAACTGCGGTCAGCGAAATGTCCAGCCAGATCTTCCGGGAAATTGAACGCACGATCCGAACCTATGAAAGAGATAAGCAGGCAGAAAGGAGCCAAAACTATGATGGAGCTGAATTACACGAAGAACGGCGATTACCTGATTCCGGACATCCAGTTGTCGGTGCAGGAACAGAAGCCCCTGGGCAAGTACGGGAGGATGCGCAGAGCGTTCCTGCAGGAGAACAACACGCTGCTGTACAATCACCTGATCCTGACCGAGAAGCTGTATCCGCACCTGTGGGAGATTCAGAAGACCGTGACCGCACGGATGGAGCAGATGATGGCGGATCTTCTGAAAGCGAATCCGGCACCGGACAAGAAATTGAACCAGATGGCCTGGGTGCAGCACATGAACATGCTGAAAGCGCAGGCAGAGGAAGTCATTCTGACGGAACTTATCAACAGTTAAACTTCATGAGTCTGTTTCAGTCCGAAGCAGAGCAGATTCAGAAAATTGATGCGGCGGCAGAAAATGCAGCCAAAGAAGCGGAGAGCGAAAAGCCCTCCGCTTTTGTCATTTCTGAGGATGAAATCGACCGGATGCTGCGGACAGGCTCCAATTTTGAAGGCGGAAAGATCCGTATTTATTCGCTGTATCAGCAGCAAGGGGACGCAAAAGAACGAGCTGCATTCTTGAAAGCGGAATACGGTCTCGGTGGCCACAGCTATACCTTTATGGATGGCAGTCGCGGTTTTGCCGATTATAACGGAAGAGGTATTCTGCTTCGCAATTATGACCATGACCGGGAAGTGCGACTCACATGGTCGGCGGTGGATAAGCGGTTAGACCGGCTTGTGGAAAATGATCAGTACCTGACCGCGCTGGAAATGGAAGAGTATCGGAAGCTGGAGCAGGAATACGGCGCGCCGCTTCCTATGCCGACTGCCGCCCATGTGTTTCCGCCAACGCCACCGGAACGCTACGATACCGGAAATGAGCATGTGGACAACATGCTGAATACGGCTGCGGATGTATATGCCCGGAGTGAACTGGCGGCACCACAGCGGTTTACCGTGATGGAGACAGACGATGGTTATGCGGTCTGGGATGATATTCAGGACGGCATTCATGTGGAGCCGGATGGTGTCAGCGAAGAGTTTACCAGCGAATGGGAGGCAGAGACCTACCGCCAGCAGTTGATTGAAAAAGTTCAGGAACGGGAAGCAAAAGACTGGCTCTATGTTGAACAGAGCAAGCAGAATTTGCAGCAGGACATTCCATTCCCAGATGTGGAATCCGAAGAAGTACAGGAATCGGCTCACGCAGAGACAGATCCTCTGGTACTGGAAATGCAGGAACACGCCAGCGAACTTTCCAGAGAGTCTGGCTATGCACCGGATGAACGGTTTGTGGTCACAATGACCGGCGAGAACTTTCCGGATTCTAAAGATGCGTTTGCCATCTGGGATTATGTCAAAGAAGAGTATTACGGATATTCGGACGGAAAAGTGCAGACATTTGCCGATTATGTGAGTGCATCAGAGGCGTTGCAGGAGATTCGCGGCAGGAACATGGAGGCTGAAAAAGAGCCTGCAACTGTGCAGCCAGAACCCGCAGCTCCGGTGCAGCCGGATTATCGCGTTGGCGATACGCTGTATCTGGACGGAAAGGCATTTACGATTGAAAAAGTCGGGCTTTTCGATGTGGAACTTCGGGACCCGGATTCCGTGTATCCGATCTTCCGCTCGGAAAGCAAGGAAAATCTGGCAAGAATTTTGGGGCATGAGGAAAATGTTCACCTGCACAATCTGGTGGTTGATCTGAATTCTGGAAAAGAAGAAGCGTTCCGGGCAGGGCATGAAGCAAAACATGCGGAGAACTACCGCATCAACAGCTTTCACCTCGGCGAAGGCAGTCCTAAGCAGAAATTCCGTGCCAACATGGATGCCATCTACACGCTGAAAGCCTTAGAAAATCAGCATAGGGATGCGACACCGGAGGAACAGGAAACGCTGGCCAATTATGTCGGCTGGGGTGGGCTGGCAGATGCCTTTGACGCAGAGAAAACTGCCTGGACAGGCGAATATAAGGAGCTGAAAGCAGCTCTTACGGAAGAAGAATATGCCGCAGCCAGGGCTTCGACTCTGAATGCGCATTACACCAGCCCTACCGTGATCCGTGCAATCTATGAGGCATTGGACGGTATGGGATTTGAGAAAGGCAATATTCTGGAACCGTCGATGGGTGTCGGCAACTTCTTCGGTATGCTGCCGGATTCCATGCTGGGAAGCAGACTGTATGGTGTGGAACTGGATTCCATCACCGGGCGCATTGCGCAGAAATTGTATCCGCAGGCAGAAATCAAGGTGGCAGGCTTTGAAACCACCGACCGGCGCGACTTCTATGATCTGGCCGTGGGCAATGTGCCCTTTGGCAACTACCGTGTCAGCGATAAACCCTATGATAAACTCGGATTTTCTATCCACAACTATTTCTTTGCCAAGGCATTGGATCAGGTTCGTCCTGGTGGCATCGTGGCCTTTGTTACCAGCCGCTACACGATGGATTCCAAGAATCCGGACGCGCGAAAGTATCTGGCGCAACGGGCAGAACTGCTGGGAGCCATTCGACTTCCTAACAACGCATTCCGTGCCAATGCCGGTACAGATGTAGTGTCGGATATCATTTTTCTGCAAAAGAGAGACCATCCAATTGATATCGAACCGGATTGGGTGCATCTGGGGCTGATATCGGAGGGTATTACCCTCAACAGCTATTTTGTTGACCACCCGGAAATGGTGCTGGGTGAGATTACAACGGAAAGTACCCAGTACGGCAAGGAAGAATGTACGGTCATTCCGATTCCGGATGAGGATCTGGGAGACCAGCTGCATGAGGCTGTGCAGCATATCGGCGGTCACTATGAAGCGCAGGAGCTGGCACCGGAGGAAGAACTGTCCTTGCAGGGCGAAACCATTCCGGCAGACCCCAATGTAAAGAACTTCTCCTATGCGGTGGTGGATGGGGATGTCTACTTCCGTGAGAACAGCATCATGCGAAAGGCTGACCTTTCTGCGACAGCCACCGGCAGGATCAAGGGCATGGTGGAGCTTCGTACCATTGTGCAGGAACTGATCGACTATCAGCTGAACGATTATCCGGAGGACGCGATTGCCCAGAAACAGCGGGAACTGAATGTAGCCTATGACCGATTCGCCGATCAGTATGGGCTTATCAACTCCCGTGCAAATGCGCAGGCTTTTTCAGAAGATTCGTCTTATTATCTGCTCTGCTCTCTGGAAAATGTAGATGAAAACGGCAGGCTGGAATCCAAGGCGGATATGTTCACCAAACGGACGATTCGACCGGAACGGGCTGTTACCAGCGTAGATACTCCGGCAGAGGCTCTGGCAATCTCCATCGGAGAGCGCGGCAAAGTGGATTTGCCCTATATGTCGGAGCTTTTAGGTACACCGGGAGAATTTGAAAAAATCCAGCAGGAACTGCATGGTGTCATTTTCAAAGACCCGATGACGCAGGGCGGCGAGGAAACCGGCTGGGTGACGGCTGATGAATATCTGTCCGGCAATGTCCGGGAAAAACTCCGCGTGGCAGAACTGGCTGCGGCTTCTGACCCTGCCTTTGCGGTAAACACGGAATATTTGAAGAAAGCACAGCCGAAAGACCTGGATGCGTCGGAGATTGATGTGCGCCTTGGTGCCACATGGGTCAATCGGGATTATATCCAGCAGTTTATGGAAGAAACCTTTGAACCGCCGTGCTATTTGCGCAGAAATATTGAAGTGAAATTCTCTCCCATGACGGCAGAATGGCAAATTACCGGCAAGAGTACACCGAGCCGGAATGATGTTCATGCCTATATGACCTACGGCACCAGCCGTGCCAATGCCTACCGAATTCTGGAGGATACGCTGAATCTGCGGGATATTCGTATTTACGATACCGTGGAGGATGCAGACGGCAAGCAGAAGCGGGTTCTGAATAAAAAGGAGACCACCCTCGCCCAGCAGAAACAGCAGGCCATTAAGGATGCGTTCCAGAACTGGGTGTGGAAAGACCCTTATCGCCGCGCGGAACTTGTGGAAAAGTATAACGAGCTGTTCAACAGCACTCGTCCCCGTGAGTATGATGGTTCTCATATCCGCTTTGGCGGCATGAATCCGGAAATCCGGCTGCGGGAACACCAGCAGAATGCCATTGCTCATGTGCTGTACGGCGGCAATACGCTGCTGGCCCACGAAGTGGGTGCCGGTAAGACTTTCGAGATGGCCGCTTCTGCTATGGAGGCAAAACGGCTGGGACTGTGCCAGAAATCCATGTTTGTCGTTCCGAATCATTTGACCCTTCAGTGGGCAAACGAGTTTCTGCGTCTGTATCCGAGTGCAAAATTGCTGGTGGCAAGCAAAAAGGACTTTGAAACTGCCCGCAGAAAGAAGTTCTGCGCACGAATTGCTACTGGTGATTACGATGCAGTCATCATCGGGCATTCCCAGTTTGAGAAAATTCCGGTGTCCGCAGAACGGCAGGAGCGGATTTTGACTGCCCAGATTGATGAAATCGAAAACGCCATTGCTGAGATGAAATCCCAGAATGGCGAACGTTTCTCCATCAAACAGATGGAAAAGACCCGGAAAGGATTGGAGGCGAGATTGGAGAAACTTCGGGCAACCGACCGAAAAGACGATGTGATTACCTTTGAGCAGCTGGGCGTAGACCGACTGTTTGTAGACGAAGCACATGCCTTTAAGAATCTGTTCCTCTACACAAAAATGCGCAATGTTGCAGGCTTGTCCACATCGGAAGCGCAGAAATCTTCGGATATGTTTATGAAGTGCCAATATATGGACGAGTTGACAGGCGGGCGCGGCATCATTTTTGCGACCGGCACCCCGGTTAGCAACAGCATGACGGAGCTTTACACCATGATGCGGTATCTCCAGTACGGCACGTTGCAGCAGAAAGGGCTGACCCATTTCGACAGCTGGGCTTCTACCTTTGGTGAGACCACCACAGCCATTGAGCTGGCACCGGAAGGAACCGGATACCGGGCAAGAACAAGATTTGCAAAATTCTTCAACCTGCCGGAGCTGATGAATATGTTCAAGGAAGTGGCAGATATCAAGACTTCCGATCAGCTGCATCTGCCGGTGCCGGAGGCAAAATTTGAAACCGTGGTGGTGCAGCCTTCGGAGCATCAGCAGGCGATGGTGGCGGAGCTTTCGGAACGGGCGGCGGTTGTGCATTCCGGTGTGGTAGACCCGTCGGTCGATAACATGCTGAAAATCACATCGGATGGCAGAAAGCTGGGACTGGATCAGCGATTGATGAATCCGCTCCTGCCGGATGACCCAAATAGCAAGCTCAACGCCTGTGTGCGGAATGTGCTTCGGATTTATGAGGAAGGACAGTCGGATAAGCTGACCCAGTTGCTGTTCTGCGACCTCAGCACGCCGAAGAACGATGGAACCTTCAATGTCTATGAGGATATCCGCGCCAAACTAATTCAGTCCGGTGTGCCGGAAGAAGAAATCGCATTTATTCATGATGCCGATACTGAGGCAAAAAAGAAAGATTTGTTTGCCAAAGTGCGTACCGGACAGGTACGGGTATTGTTAGGTTCGACACAGAAGATGGGTGCAGGCACGAACGTGCAGGACAGGCTGGTGGCCGTGCATCATCTGGATGTGGGCTGGCGGCCTGCGGATATGACCCAGCGAAATGGTCGTATCATCCGTCAGGGAAACCGAAACAAAGAAGTGCAGGTTTATCAGTATGTGACGGAAGGAACTTTTGATGCCTACCTCTATCAGACACTGGAGAATAAGCAGAAATTTATCAGCCAGATCATGACCAGCAAATCTCCGGTACGTTCCTGTGATGATGTAGATGAGCAGGCTCTTTCCTATGCAGAGATCAAGGCACTTTGTGCCGGAGACCCGCAAATCAAGGAGAAAATGGACTTGGATGTAGATGTTGCAAGGCTGAAAGTATTGAAGGCGGATCATCAGAGCCAGCAGTACCGATTGGAAGATAAATTGATGAAATATTTCCCTGCGGAGATTGAGAAAACGCAAGGGTTCATCAAGGGCTTTCAGTCGGATATTCGGACGGTGGCGGCACATCCGCTGCCGGAAGAGGAGTTCTGCGGTATGGAGGTGAATGGCACACAATTTACTGAAAAAGCCGAGGCCGGTGAAGCAATTCTTGTGGTCTGTAAAGCCAATCAGAGTTTGGAGCCGGTGCCGCTTGGCAGCTATCGCGGTTTCAAGATGGAGTTGTCATATGACAGCTTCCAGAAAGAGTATCAGGTGCTGCTGAAAGGCGAGATGACCCACCGGGTGCCCATCGGCACCAGTGCTGCGGGCAATATCCAGCGTTTGGATAATGCTCTTGCCGGGATTCCTGCAAGGCTGGAGAAGGCGGAACAGCAACTGGACAATCTTAGGAGCCAGCAGGAAGCTGCGCAGGCCGAGCTTGGAAAGCCGTTCCCCCAGGAGGCAGAACTGGCGGAAAAGAGTGCAAGACTGGCAGAACTGGACGCACTGCTGAATATGGATGACCGTGAAAATGATGATCCAGACCGTGAGAGAACAACGGAAAAGCCGTCTGTCCTGGCAGAGCTGCGTGACCGTGCAGGGTGCATTCCGCCGATGACACATCGAAATGATGAGGAGGTGGCACTATGAGTGTTCGGGAACACTGGATCAATGTCCGGGTAAACGCGGAAGAGCTGGCGAGGATTCGTGAAAAGCAGAAGGAATTGGGGATTCGGAATACCGGTGCCTATATGAGAAAAATGGCGATGGACGGGTACTGCGTAAATCTTGATTTGTCAGATGTGGCGCAGGTGTCTACCCTCCTTCGCCGATGCAGCAACAACCTGAACCAGTACGCAAAACGAGCCAATGAATCCGGAAGCATCTATGCGGAGGATATCCGGGATTTGCAGAAGCGACTGGATGAACTCTGGGAGATGCAGAAGCTGATCCTGAAGAGACTTTCTGGTATTCGCTGACGGCGCAAATGTGCGGGATTTCTACAGCACATGGCACAGATGAAACTGTCTGTGCCGTTACATATTTTTTTGGTCTACCTGTTGACATCGTGGTGTTTGGCAAGCGGGTACGGTAAAATGAAGATGAAAAGAAAAACGAAGGGGTGAAATCCATGAAGATCGTATGTTTATTGTTGAAGCTGGTGCTGAAAATCCTCTTGCTGCCGGTTGCGTTTCTGTTGCGATTTCTATGCTTTATCGGGAATCTGCTGATGCAGCTATCCCTGTGGGTTCTTTCGCCAATCATGTTGTTTGTTCTTGGCTGCGGCATCTATTCGGTGGTACGGGCGAGCTGGACGGATGTGTTCCTGCTGACCCTGATTGAGATGGGACTTTTTGCGGCTGCGGTTGGTGCGGGCGGCATCATGGAACTGATGGAACGGCTGTGCGAGTGTGTAGAGGATGTTTTGACAATTTGAGTTCAGGAGGGATTAGATGGATATTCAGTTTATGAAAGATTATTATGATTTGCGGTATGAGGAAACAGATGGAGAGAATCATTTTGTGGATGAGGCAGCTTATCAGGAAAAACAGTCTGAGCAATCGAAGATGGAAGACCAGCTGATGGAGATGGTGGGAGGCAGCGAATCTAATGTGTGGAAGCTGTACGAAAGCATCATGTGTGTCTATTTCGATATGGAAGAGATCATCAAGCAGGCCATTTATTTGCAGGGAGCTTATGACCGGGAACAGATGTTAAAATGAGAATAGTGAATTGGTAAGAGCTGCCTTCGGGTAGCTCTTTTTAGATGGAGGAATAAGGAATGGCGGCTACAAGACTAATTGCGCTGCATATCAATAAAGGAAAGACGGTAGCGCAGTGTCTGGCTGACCGTACTGATTATTCTGAGAATGCAGCAAAGACGGAAGATGGAAAATACATTAGTGCGTATGCCTGTGATGCAAAGACCTGTGATGAAGAATTTCTGCTTTCCAAACGGCAGTATGAGCATATCACGGGAAGAACCCAGGCGCATGATGTGATTGCATATCAGATTCGGCAATCTTTTAAGCCCGGAGAAATTACGCCGGAGGAGGCGAACAAAGTTGGGTATGAGACAGCCATGCGATTCACCAAGGGAAAACACGCCTTTATCGTGGCTACCCATGTTGATCGTGCGCACATTCATAACCACATTATTTTTAATTCGACTACATTAGACTGCACCAGGAAATTCCGCGATTTTCGCCTGTCCGGTCTTGCGTTGGCAAGGCTCAGTGATATCGTCTGTCTGGAGCACCGGCTGTCGGTCATTATCCGGAAGCCCTATGGGGAGCGGCAGAAAAGAACGGAATACCCGGAGAAAAAATCGCAGCGGGATGAAATCTGCGAGGCTATTGATGCGGCATTAGAAAGAAAACCAAAAGACTTTCGGGAACTGATTGGCATTTTGCAGGAAGCAGGGTACGAGTATAAAGATGGAAAACAGCCTGCACTGCGGGGAAAAGGCCATGTCAGATTTGCTCGTTTCCGCTCTCTTGGTAAAGGATATTCGGTTGAAGAACTCTGCGAAGTGATTGCCGGAAATGCGGTTCACAAAAGCAAATTTGCAGAGAAAAATCGTACAAACGCACGGTCAGCACAGGTGCATCAAAAGGCAGAGCTGTCGTTTCTTATTGATGTCCGTGCCAAAATGCAGGCAGGCAAAGGCGCAGGATATGCGCGTTGGGCGAAAGTCTTTAATCTGAAGCAGATGGCAAAAGCCATGATGTTCATGGAGGAGCATGGAATCAAGAGCTATGCAGAGCTGAAAGAACAGGCAGATGGAATTTCTGAAAAATGCGATGCGCTGCTGGAATCTGTAAAGGCGGATGAGGCACGGATGTCAGAAGCGTCGGTGCTGCGGAAGCATCTAATCAATTATGCCAAGACAAAAGATGTCTTTGCTGCATATAAGGCATCCGGCTACAATCGGGAGTTCTATGAAACTCATCGGGATTCGCTGGCCTTACGCAGCGCAGCGAAAAAGGCGTTTGATGCCTATAAGAAAGAGAACGGTTCTGACAAAAAGCTCCCGCGCATCAGCGAGCTGAACGCAGAGTATGCGATGCTTCTGGAACGAAAGAAAAGCTCCTATGCAGAGTACCGCAAGACAAAATCGGAAATGCAAGATTGGCTTGTGGCACAGAAGATTGTGCAGGAAATCCTAAAAGAGGACGAGCAGAAAAAAGAGCAGATGCATGAGCAGGGAGAAGAAAATAGAGAGAATAGTAGATGATGGAATGCAGTGCAGGACAGAAGAATCTTCCTGCACTGCTTCTTTTTTTTGCACATATCAAACCACAAGCGCCTGTGTGCAAAATAATGTACATTGCATCTGTCATTCTATGGGTGGACGATATATAATAATATCAAAGCGAATGATGGGAAATGTCTAAATACAGTCTAAATACAAAAAGAAAGAGGAAGATAAAATGGCAGTATGGAGATTACAGGTGAATACAGGAGGCACAAATGTTGCCGACTATTGCTTGAAAAATCATGTCGCAGCAATGGGATGGAGTCTTCGTGAATTAACCCAGGCAGAACGTTCTGGGATACATACATTTTTGGATTACTGTAATCTGGCAAGAACTCAGTACAAATCATTCGACAGTGTATGCCGCATGGTAGAGGATGTGAAAGAGGGAGACCTCCTATGGATGCGCTCAAGAAATGAAGGAAAATACTATATTGCGAGAGTTAAGGCGAACAGTATTTGGGTGTTTCGTGAGGATGCGGTACAGATTGATGCGGCGAATCAGTTGACAAACATAGACTGGTATCCAGCTACAGATAAGGCAGATGAAGAATCCGTTCCTGGTGCTGTGGCAACATCTTTTATTATGGGATCAACCATCCAGAGAATTAAGAAAAATGGCGTGGAAGCATACAGTCAGATGCTGTATAACCGCGTCCACGATTCAGCACTGGATCTATTCAATTATCCCGATCCAGCTCTCTCATTATGTGAGAAGCATTTTTACAGCTTGCTTCAGCCGGAAGATGTTGAAGATTTACTTGCGCTGTGGCTGTATGATACGAAAGGCTACATTTGCATCCCATCGACAAATAAAATTGCTACACCAAAGTATGAGTGCGTTTTGGTTGATCCAAATGACCTGAATCGAAAGCATATTTACATTCAGGTAAAGAAGGGCGATGTTGATCTCAATACAGATGACTATTCCAGCCTGAATGGTGAAGTATATTTGCTGACAACAGAAGGAAACGTTCAGAATGCACAGAAATATACAAATGTGAAAGTAGCAGATCCAACAGTTATTTATGAGTTTGCGATCAATCCGGATAAGTCCCATATCATTCCGGAGAATGTTTTATACTGGGTGAAGTTTCTGACAGAAATAGAGAATAATCGTTTGAAGTTTTCTGCGTGTAAGGGAATTATGTTTGATACGAATATCTCGTATTCAGATACAAACGAGTCTGAGATGCTACTTGGAAACAAAATAGCGGCATATGGAGATGCAAAACGGTATATCGACAGCTTCCGCAAAGATGACTATGCTCTTTTTTATTCTAAAGGAAGAGGAATTATTGCGGTTGGACAGATTGTCACAGACACGCCAACGGAAGTGGCTGATGAAAAATATCACAGTGTAAGAATGATTGTACCGGAAAAATTCAATGGAGATGTCAAAGCCCTACCTGCGCTTTCTCCGAATGAGATTAAAACAATTTTGAAGCGGAATTTTTATTGGGCATCGACAATCAAAACACCGTTCCTTACAGGAGCCCAGGTTGAAATGTTGATTCGTGAATTGAAAAAGAAGCATGTTTAACGAGGCAGCAGAAAGGGGAAGAATAAGCAATGCCCTTACAGATTATTAGAAACGATATTACAAAAATGAGCGTTGACGCGATCGTCAATGCTGCCAACACTTCTCTTTTGGGCGGTGGTGGTGTGGACGGCTGCATTCATCGTGCCGCCGGACCAGAGCTGCTTGCAGAGTGCAGTACGCTGCATGGCTGCGAGACCGGCAGCGCAAAAATCACAAAGGGGTACCGTTTACCCTGCAAATATGTGATCCATGCAGTCGGCCCGCGCTGGCGGGATGGCAAGCATCAGGAACAGGAGCTTCTGGAATCCTGCTATCGGACATCTTTGAATCTGGCGAAAGAAAATGGCTGTCAGTCGGTGGCCTTTCCGCTGATTTCCTCCGGCATTTACGGCTATCCAAAAGACCAGGCTCTGAAGGTTGCAGTCGATACAATCAGTACGTTCCTGTTGGAAAATGAGATGATGGTCTACATCGTTATCTTTGATAAGAAGGCATATCAGATTAGCGGAAAACTATTTGCTGATATCGCAGCGTACATAGATGACCGGTATGTGGAAGAACATACCGACAGGCGGGCAGAACAGAGACGGCGGCTCGAAGCATTGTCAGAGGAATCCTGCTTTGAAGCTGCACCTGCTCCGCTGCCGCCCGAAGAAATCTGTAAATCTTGCAGCAGCCAATCTTTGGAGGAGGCACTGGGGCAGATTGATGAGAGCTTTTCGGAAATGCTGCTGCGGAAGATTGACGAAAGCGGCATGACGGATGCCCAGTGTTACAAGAAGGCAAACATTGACCGGAAACTCTTCTCGAAGATCCGTTCGGATAAATTCTATAAGCCATCTAAATCTACGGTGCTGGCATTTGCTATCGCTTTGGAACTGCCGCTTGCCCAGATGCAGGAGATGCTCGGTAAGGCAGGGTTTGCCCTTTCCCATTCGAGCAAATTCGATATCATTGTAGAATATTTTGTCGAACAGGGAAACTACAATGTGTATGAAATCAACGAAGCACTGTTTGCTTTTGACCAGAGTCTGATCGGAGCATAAGGACAAAGAAATGTCGCTTTCCATGCGACCACTCCACAAAAGAAAACCGCTATACTATGGCTGTAAGGTACGAAACCGAGCAGCCATAATCTTTTGGGAGGACAAGCATATGAGAAAAAATTTAACAGAGATCGTTTTTATCTTAGACCGCAGCGGTTCCATGAGCGGATTGGAACGGGATACCATCGGCGGATTCAATTCCATGATTGAGCAGCAGAAAAAATCAGAGGGCGAAGCACTGATCTCAACGGTGCTGTTTGACAATGTGAGCGAAGTTCTGCACGATCGTGTAAATGTAAGGGACATCCGACCGATGACTGACCGTGATTACACGGTTCGCGGATGCACAGCACTCTTAGATGCCATCGGCGGTGCGATTCATCACATTGGAAATGTTCATAAGTACGCAAGACCGGAGGATGTGCCGGAACACACCATGTTTGTAATCACTACGGACGGAATGGAAAATGCTAGCCGCCGGTACAACAGCGAAAAAGTAAAGCAGATGATCGAGCGGCAGAAAGCGAAATACGGTTGGGAGTTTTTGTTCCTTGGTGCCAATATTGACGCAGTAGAGACCGCAAGCCAGTTCGGAATCGGTGCAGATCGTGCAGTCAACTATCAGTGCGACGGTGAAGGAACCGCGTTGAATTATGAGGTGGTCAGCGAAGCAATCAGCGCTGTCCGGTGCAGTGCCCCGCTGAGTGCAGACTGGAAAAAGCGTATAGACGAGGACTATAAAAAGCGTGGAGGCCGCAAGCACAAGTAAATGTTTTTTGAAGCCGGGGTGATGATTCACTCCGGTTTTTTCTATGGCAGGAACTGCCGTTAAAGCATCCGGAACGGATGCGAAGCCCGATGCCTCAGGCAGCGTTCTAAGGGGATTGGGGAGTTTCCCCAACAAGCAGAAAATCGCTTTCGTGTCACGAAAGCCCTGCTTGCGAATTAGAGGAGTGCACGAAATCCCAAGCGCAATGAGGACAGAATATCTTGATTTTCCGCGAGGTTTGGAGTACAATTATTGTGATTACATGTAGAATTTGCTCGGATTAGATCGGAGAATTGTATGGGCTATTTATCAATCAGACAGACAGCGGAAAAATGGAACCTTTCGGCAAGGTGGATCAGTGATCTTTGTAAAGCCGGACGAATTCCAGGAGCAACGAAAATCGGTTCATACTGGGCGATTCCAGCGGATGCGGAAAAGCCAGCTGACGCAAGAATCAAGAGTGGTCGCTACGTGAAGACAAAAGAAAACTAAGAAAGGGGTCGTACCAATGGCTGCAATCAATGATTTAATTAGCCAGATCCAAGATGAGACTCTTCGAAATAGAATTCAGGAAGAAGTGAGTAAAATGGCCAAGCAGAAGAAATTCGGCTTGGTCTTTGAAGAACATATGCCGGAAAGCACGCCTCTCTATGATATGCCTATCAAAAGAGGCTGTAATGTTATGCTCCGGGACAGCAAGGATGACAAAGCTATCTATGTTGTGCTGAAGGTTGAAGGCGATACTGCTGTTTGCGTTAAACCGGAACAGGAAGATGAAGCGGTCACCTTTGAGCTGAAGGACATCGTTCGTGTTGCGGAATTTGGAGAATCCATCTATCCCTATCTGAAACCGTTGGATTCAGTTTGCAATGCACCGGATAGCGATCTTTGGCACACGCTGATTGAAGCGGACAACTATCACGCCTTGCAGCTTTTGGAATATTTGTATGCGGGTAAGGTGGATTGCATTTATATCGACCCGCCCTACAATACCGGCGCAAAGGACTGGAAGTATAACAACGACTATGTGGATGGCAATGATGCTTACCGTCACAGCAAGTGGCTCTCCTTCATGCAGCGTCGCCTGAAGTTGGCAAAGAAGCTGTTGAATCCGGCGGATTCTGTTTTGATTGTCACAATTGATGAGAAGGAATACCTGCACCTTGGCTGTCTGTTGGAGGAAATGTTCTCCGAAGCAAATATGCAAATGATTAGCAGCGCTATAAATGGAAAAGGCGTAGCGAGAAACAGCGAATTTGCAAGGGTGAATGAATATATCTATATTGTTCGATTTGGAGAATGTGGGGTAAACCCGCTTCCGTTGCCAGATGAGTGGATAGGAAATGTAAAAACCTCAACAACAAAACAGGTACGATGGGGAAGCTTGATGAGAAGTGGTTCAGGCGCATTGAGGAGCGATTCTCCAGGGTGTTTCTATCCGATATTTATATCGAAAGATAAAAAGCACTTTTGCGGTGCAGGTGAAGTCGTCCCAGCAGAAGCTGACCGAAGTACTGTTGAAGTGCCGGAAGGAACTATAGCACTTTTCCCTGTACATGATGATGGCGTTGAAGGAAGATGGCAGTATTCAAGAGATAAATTTTTAGAAATACAAAGAAAAGGATACGTGCGAATCAGCACTCAAACTGCAAATGGGAAAGAAGCTACTCTTCGATACATTTCTGAAGGATGGCAAAAAAAGGTGGAATCTGGTCAAATAACGGTATTGGGCAGAGCGGAAGATGGATCGGTGATCATAGATGATAGTGATTATGAAAAAGAGTTTATTCCCGGAAATCAGTGGTGGATACCAGCACATGATGCAACAGAATTTGGAAGTAAGCTCTTAACAAACTTTATCGGAAAAAGATTTTCATTTCCGAAATCGCTCTATGCGGTTCACGATGTTATCCGGTTCTTTGTGACAAATAACCCTAATGCCCTCATTGTTGACTTCTTCGCCGGCAGTGGCACGACTATGCACGCCGTAAACCTGCTCAATGCTGAGGATGGTGGGCACAGACGTTGCATTATGGTGACAAACAACGAGGTGTCCGATGCAGAGGCGAAGGAAATGTCCAAGTGCGGACTCAAACCCGGTGATGAGGAATGGGAAAAGCTCGGCATCGCCCGCTATGTCACATGGCCGCGCACGGTCTGCTCCATCGAGGGGCACGATGTAAATGGCAAACCTCTCAAGGGCGATTATCTTGGCAGCGAGCCTCCGATACATATGGCGGACGGTTTCAAGGCAAATGCGGCATTCTTCAAACTTGGATTCTTGGATCCAACAGCGGTTTCTCTCGGTATGCGCTTTTCGGAAATGCTGCCTACGTTGTGGTTGAAAACTGGTGCAAAAGGAAAATGCCCGGAATTGACCGGGGAGCAAGTCCCGGATATGCTGATCTTGCCGGAGAATCAATTTGCAGTCTTAATCAACGAGAATACATTTGCCGATTTCGCAGAAAAGCTTGCAGAACATCCTGAAATCCAAACCGTATTCTTAGCAACCGATTATGAAGTGAATTATCAGTCGATGGTAAAAAATCTGAATGTTGAAAATGCGTATCAGCTTTACCGGGATTACTTGGATCACTTCCGTGTGAACAGAGGGAGAAACTAAGAATGATTTGTGAATTATTCCCATTTCAAAAACAGGCGGTTAATGAAATGCGCCTCCGAGTGGCGATGGCGCTGAATAACTATCGCATGCTGAAAATCCCTCAGGTGGTTTCGCTTCAGGCTCCTACGGGCTCCGGCAAAACAATTATCATGTCTGCCCTGATTGAAGATATCTTTTACGGCTCAGAGCAGTTTACTGAACAGCCGGAGGCCATTTTTGTATGGCTTTCGGATTCTCCGCAGCTGAATGAACAGTCCAAGCAGAAGATCGAGCTGAAGGCAGATAAGGTCCGTATGGATCAGTGCGTAGTGATTTCGGATGAATCTTTCGACCGAGAGATTCTGGAGGACGGTCATATCTATTTTCTGAATACGCAAAAGCTTGGCAAGGCTGGTAATCTGAGCCGCCATTCGGATACGCGACAGTATACGATTTGGGAGACCATTGAAAATACAGCAAGAGAAAAAGCTGACCGTCTGTATTTCATTATTGATGAGGCACACCGCGGTATGCAAGGACGCCAAGCGGGAACAGCTACCACCATCATGCAGCGTTTTATCAAGGGCAGCAGCGAGCAGAAGCTGTCGCCCATTCCGGTCGTTATCGGAATGAGTGCAACTGCCGAACGTTTTAATTCCCTTGTCGGGCAGGCAACAAACTCTACATTGCATAAGGTTGTTATTTCTCCGGCCCAGGTTCGCCAATCTGGATTGCTCAAAGATCGTATTGTAATCACTTATCCGGAAGATCCAATCAAACACGGTGACATGGCCGTACTCCAGGCGGCAACAGACGAGTGGCAGGATAAGTGCAAGCACTGGTATCAGTATACCTATGAGCAGCACTACACCAATGTAAATCCGGTGTTTGTTATCCAAGTCTGCGCTGGTTCCGGTACGAAAGTATCTGACACCGATCTGGACGATGTAATTGCGAAAATCGAAGAGCGTATGGGCGATAGCTTCAAGGAAAATGAAGTTGTGCATACTTTCGGTTCAACAGGCACATTGTCAATTCATGGATTGACCGTGCCGCATGTTGAACCTTCGGAAATTGCAGAAGATCGCCGGATTCGTGTGGTTCTCTTCAAAGAGAATCTGTCCACCGGCTGGGACTGCCCTCGTGCAGAAACTATGATGTCCTTCCGGCGTGCGGAAGACGCAACCTATATTGCGCAGTTGCTCGGACGTATGGTTCGCACACCGCTTCAGTGTCATGTTCTCGTAGACGATTCCTTAAATGATGTGCGGCTATTCCTTCCGTATTTCAACCAGGATACCGTTCACAAGGTCATTGATGAATTGCAGGCAACCGAAGGCGGAGAAATCCCGACAGTTGTCGATGGTGAATCTCTGGAAGATCAGACCTATGATACATGGTCGGTTCACAACCAGCGAAAGAAAACGCAAAAACAGACGGTTGGTCAGCTGAGTATCTTTGATTACCCGAATGGCTTCCAAGAAGAGCCTGCTGCGGGACCTTCCACAGCAGTTGGAGATATGTCAAATTCTGGAGCTGCGGCAGCGAATCAAGGTGGAGCAGATTCAGAAATTCTCGCAGAAGGACAACACCAGACGATTCCGCTGGAAACAGTGTCTGGAAACGATGTACATGCAGGTCAAGAAACTGAGAGAACCAGTGGAGGCAACCAATCTGTGAATAAAGAGCAGCCAGTGCTGACACCGGCTGTATCGCAGATGTCGATGCTTCCAACAATAGATCGTGAAGGAATCACAAAGTTCATCAATGAACAGGGATATCTGACTTATATCGTCCGTGCGGTAAAAATCAACAGCTATTTGAAGTCGTTGATGAGCTTGGCAGGGCTGTTATCGCAGTTCAATATCTGTATTACGGCGGCTGAGGATGTGAAAAACGATGTTGCAGAACTTATCCGCAACTATGTGAACGGTCTGCATGATGCTGGAAAATATGACGAGCTTACAAAGCAAGTCATGGAGATGAAACTGTCTGTTCAGATATTCGATGTTTTCGGTGAGAAAATACAAAGCGATAACCAGATAGATATGTTTACTGCATCCGAGTCTGACCTTGATCGTCAGCTAAGAGTAGCAGACGCAAAAATGGGTGGATGCGGTTTCCACTTGGCATATGGGCGTAAATATATCGACTTCGACAATCCGAACGCCTTTAAGGTGGATTGTATTCTGTTCGCATTCGACAGCGAGTGTATTGTGGAATTAAATAAATACGCTGAGAAGAAGTTCCATGAATTGAACGATCAGTATCGTAAATATATTGTGGCCAAACCGGAGAAGTGTCAAAAGCAGTATAGCGATATTGTTGCTAACGGCGATGAAATCAGTAAGCACAACTTTACTCTTCCGGAGACAATCAGTGCCAAGGTCGAAGCAGATGGAATAAAGTACACGGATCATCTTTTTGCCAATGCAGATGGAATAGCAAAAATTAAGTTGAATGGCTGGGAACAGGCTGTTTTGGCAGAAGAGCAAAAACGAGAGGATTACGTTTGCTGGCTGCGGAATCCGTCCCGACAGTCTTGGTCACTGCGGATGCCTTATGAAATGGACGGGAAATGCAAGGAGCTTTATCCGGATTTCATCATTGTTCGCCATGATCCAATTCTCAAGTATATCGTTGATATTTTGGAGCCGCACAATCCGGATTTCAAGGATAACTTGGGCAAAGCTAAGGGACTTGCAAACTATGCTGCAAATGAACCAAGAATTGGCAGAGTGCAGCTGATACGTATTGGAAAAGACGCAGCAGGAGAAAATCGCTTTAAGCGGTTAGATCTTGCAAAAGGCAGTATCCGCAATAAGGTGCTTGCCGCAATCAATACGGATGAGTTAGACCATATTTTTGACACAGACGGTGTGTTTGAAGACTAAATTAATTACACAGATAGGGGTTCATCATGGAACGTATCAACGCCACAACAGGCTCTTACAATTTTATAGATTTATTTGCAGGAGCTGGTGGATTGTCCGAAGGCTTCATCCAAGCGGGCTTTTTACCTGTAGCGCATGTGGAGATGAACCCATATGCTGCTCAAACATTGGAAACGCGAACGGGATACTATTATCTCAAAGCACAAGGGAAGCTTGATATCTACAAGGATTATATTAGCGGAAAAATCACCCGCGACGAATTTCTGCAACATATTCCAGAGGAGCAGCTACAATCTGTATTTTGCGAAACGATGTCAAATGAAACTCTTCCAAGGTTATTTGAAAATATAGATAGGATCCTTACGCAAAGAGGCATCAAGCAAGTAGATGTCATTATTGGTGGACCGCCTTGCCAGGCATATTCTTTGGTGGGAAGGGCGCAAAGCAAGCATATGGAAACGCCGATGTCGGCGGATCCTAGAAATGATCTCTATAAGCTGTATGCGAGATTCCTTCAGAAATATCAGCCAAAGATGTTCGTTTTTGAGAATGTTATGGGAATCAAGTCAGCAAACGGTGGTGCAACCTGGCAGAAAGTCCAGGAAGCGCTGCGTTCCGTTGGCTATGAGATTGAATGCCATGAGCAAAATGCAAAGAATTTTGGTGTGCTGCAAAACCGAAGAAGAATGATCATTGTCGGGTGGCTGAAGAATAGTGGGCTTTCTTATCCGCAGTTTGAGCAGACAATAGCGGATGCTACGGTTAACGATATTCTCAGTGATCTGCCAGCGTTGCAGCCAGGAGGAAAATCGGGTGAATACAGATCAAATGATTTCAGCGATTATTTAAGAAGCACTGGAATCCGCAAGGATTCTGACATTCTGACGCATCATTGCGCAAGACCCAATAAAGACAGGGATATTGAGATTTATCGGCGTACAATTGAACTCTGGAATGATGGGCACAAACGGCTGAACTATAATGATCTGCCAGATGAGCTGAAGACACATAAAAACCGGAAGTCGTTTCTGGATCGATTTAAAGTTGTAGAGGGCGACGAGGCGTACTGCCACACCATGTTGGCTCATATCTCAAAAGATGGACATTACTTTATTCATCCGGATATTGAGCAACACCGTTCGATTACTGTCCGGGAGGCCGCTCGCATCCAATCGTTTCCGGATGATTATTTCTTTGAAGGCCCGAGAACGGCTCAATTTGTACAGATAGGCAATGCCGTTCCTACGTTAATGGCTAAAGGCATCGCAGAAGGAATCGCCAATGAATTAAGTAAGGAGGGCATCGATGGAAAGCAATCTCCTACTTGAACAATATAGCTGGTATAAGAAGCAACAATTGGCCAAGGCACCATTTAAATGTCTGTTGAATGCAGATATTGAGCCAAATCCCCATCAGGTCAATGCCTTTTGTGCGGCCATTCAAGCATTAAAGACAGGTGGTATCATTCTGGCAGATGAGGTTGGTCTGGGCAAAACAATCGAAGCTGGATTGGTGCTTAATTATGTTCTGGACAACGGAGCAAAAAAAGTACTGATTTCCCTTCCTGCTACTTTGAGAAAACAATGGGAAGTAGAGCTTTTGGAGAAGTTTGGTCGCCAAGCTGTTATTCTGGATCGGTACACGGTTGAGCATGACCTTGCCAATGTACGAACTCACCTCGGAAACGCAGATGAGGTTAGTATTGTCATTGCTTCTTATGATTATTCATCGAAACTAATTAAGCGTTTTCCCCATGTCAAATGGGACTTCCTGATTATTGATGAGGCTCATAATCTGCGGAATGTTTTTCATGGCACAAAGCGGGCAAAAAATCTTTATGATTTGACACATGGGATTCCTAAAATTCTTTTAACTGCTACGCCGCTACAGAATTCCCTTACAGATCTTCATGGACTGGTTTCTTTTATCGATCCTCGTATTTTCGGGTCAGAAAAGGTTTTCAACCGTCGATTTGTGGATGGCTGTGATTATGAGGAATTGAAGCAAGAACTTCTTCCGGTGTTATATCGCACCCTTCGACGCGATGTCGGAAAATACATGGCCTTCAGCAAGAGAACCTGTATTACGGTCGATTTCCATTTGAGCGCAGAAGAAAAAGAACTCTATGATGTGACCAATGATTTTCTGCGTCGTGATCCGCTGTATTCTATTCCGAATGCGAATCGTGGGCTGATTATTCTTGTTATTCGAAAGTTGCTTGCATCTTCCAGCTTTGCTTTGATAGAGACCTTTGAAGTATTAGAAAAACGTCTTGAAAAACTCTATGAAGGCACTAAATCTGCTTATGCCCAGGAGGGCTTCGATTTATTCTGGGGGTTTGTAGAAGATGAAATCGATGAGGATGGTTTCAACGAATACGATGATGAAGAAACAGCAGAGAAGAAACAGGCTATTCAAGCTGAACTTAAGATTGTAAGGCATATTCTTGAAATGGCAAGGGCTATAAAGACGAATGCAAAGATTATTGCGTTGAGGGAAGCACTGAAATCCGCATTTGACCACCAGATTTCTGAGGGATTGAATCAGAAGGCTGTCGTCTTTACAGAGTCTAAGCGAACACAAAAATATATAGCCGCGGAACTAAGAAAATCTGGTTATAGCGAGGAAGATATCCTTCTCTTTAATGGTGACTTTGATGATGCCATGACGAAGGAAATCTTTCGAACATGGCAGGTCAAGAATTTTGGTAAAACAAACTATGGCAGAAGTGTGGAATATAAGCACGCAATTGTCGATTATTTCAAGAGTCATGCCAAGATTTTGATTGTTACAGATGCTGGTTCAGAAGGTCTAAATCTACAGTTTTGCAACACAATCATCAACTATGACCTGCCTTGGAATCCGCAGAAAATTGAGCAGAGAATTGGCCGTTGTCATCGCTATGGACAAACTCACGATGTCGTGGCAATCAATCTGTTGAATACGGATAATGAAGCAGATCGCAGAGTATATGATATACTTTCTAAGAAATTTGAACTGTTTGAGGGCGTGTTTGGTGCATCGGATGTTGCGCTAGGCGCACTTGAATCGGGCGTAAGTTTTGAAAAGCGTATTCTGGATATTTACCAGAATTGTAAGAATATCACTGCGGTAAGGAAAGCATTTGCAGCTTTGAACAGGCAGCTAGATGCAAGGAAGAATGCTCATGCAGCAGAACTTCGCTCAATTCTGCTTACAGAAAGTAGAGAGGCGAAGGGGCAAGCGTTAGAAAAGACCAAGGCTGATATCGATAAATATCTACGTGATGTTGAATATTGGAACCAGTTTGAAGAACCAGAAGTGGATCACAAGCTACATTACTGGAAAATCGATAACTGGGGTGAAAAGATATTTGGTTCACATGGCGTTTTGTTTCTTGGAGCATTCATGGATAATACAAAACTTCTCTTCCCAGTTTTACTACTTTGTGATGAAAATGGTGAGTATATCAATTTTACTGAAGATGAGATTGTCTCCGCATTGGAGGAGGCCAATGATTCGGATGTTCGCTATTTTAAACCGACAGATGAAGAACAATCTTATTTTCACCGGATTTATGCCCGCTTAATTTCAGAGGTTCAGGATCAGCATGATAAAACTGTAGCTCCTACTATCGCCTATAACAAGAAGAAGATTGAAAACTGGGTCAATGTCCAACAAGAACAGCTTCATGTTCAGCTTACTGATGCTCAAAAAGAAGTTGAGGAGTACATACTTGCTGAAATGGCGGCTACTGACACGCTGGAAAAAAAGGATATCCGAAAAAAAGCGGCTGAAGCGAAGAAAAAAATGGATAAGCTGCAACACGACCTGCCTAAGCGCAGAAAAGAGATTCAAGACGAGGCGCAGGCTGAAATTGATCGATTTAATCAGTCTCAGGAAATCAATCCATTGCTTCTGATTAACATTGTCCTAAAATTTTAACAGGAGGCACCACATGGCAGATAGATTTAAGTTTGCTGAGGTTCGCCAAGAAGTCATAGAAATGTTAAAGAAAGACTTGTTGGGACCGAGTAGTGAAAATGAAATATTGAATCAAAACCCGCGCTTTGAATATATCGTGGGTATGCTTGCGCCACAAACCAGTGAAAATGATACGAATGAGCAGGAAGTCGATGGAGATGCTTCTTTCGAAGGGGATGCAGATTATACTGCGGGCGAAGACGATGATAATGAGCCGGTCTTTACAAATCGATTTAAAACACCGTCTTCCATTGGCATCAGCTTTTACTTAGAAAGTAGTACAAAATCTTTCAATGTGGATGTGACTTGGGGCGATTATACCAAAGCTTCTGATAAAACCACTAACAAAGAGGGAAAAAAAGTTGATGTAAGCACGTATACACGTCATCCGCAGAAAGAGACAGTTGTTATTGATCTGCAAGAGTTTAGTAAGAACAAAGAATACCCTTTGGTTTGTGATTCAAATGTTATTTTATATATTTCTAAAATCGGCCTCAAGCAGGGGTATACCTTGGTAACAGCATATGTTATCAACAAGCGCAAAAATCCTGAGAGTGATATTGCTGGAATGATGTTCCAAGTCAACGTGCGTGCCTATTCCCAGGACAAAATGGATATCTTCGTGGCAGAACACATATGCAGAAAAATCCTTGCCGTCGATGAATTTTACTTTGCCCAGCGTCCTATTTTAGGAAGGGGACGTGGTTGCGCAGCAACTTGGAAAGCCAATAAAAATGGACATGCTTCTGAAATTGTATCGACATTTATTCCAGAGTACGAATTTCCGGGTGTTAGCGCTGCCTTAGAAGGTTTTGATCCGTTCTACTTTTCTATGAGAACACTCTCTGTTGCAAAGAAAAAAGATGACATCATTGCCCGGCTGAATGTCTTGGCAGATTCTTATGAGGATTGGATCCAGGAAAAACTGGTTCATGATTCAAAAATGGATGATGCTAAGTTCAAGAAAGAGATTGGCGATGCAGTAATAAAAAAATGTATAGAAGCTCTTGGGAGAATCCGCGCGGGCATTCAGCTACTTGTAGAGGATGATATTTCGTTTGATGCCTTTTGCTTTATGAATCGTTCTATGATTCTTCAGAGAAATATTATGAATTTCTCTAAGAGGCATGGAGCCGGTATCGAATGTGCCTTTAGGGATTTTGTGGATCCTCGTAATCCTTCCAATAATTTTGGATGGAGACCTTTCCAGATTGCTTTTATTCTCATGAATCTGAAAGGTATTGTAGATCCGGAACATGATAACCGCGAAGTCGTGGATCTTCTATACTTTCCGACTGGTGGAGGTAAAACTGAGGCATATCTGGGTCTTATGGCATTTGTTATTGCAAATAGAAGGCTGCGTGCTGACGAGAACGATGAATACAATCGTGACGGCGGTGTAACTGCAATCTTGCGTTATACTTTGCGCCTACTTACTACGCAACAGAGAGATCGTATCACCAAGATGATTCTGGCTGCGGAACTCATCCGACAAAAAGAATATCCGAAATACGGAAAAGAACCCATCAGTATTGGTTTCTGGGTTGGTGGTACTGTGACTCCGAACACCTTTAAAGAATTGGAAGAAGATCCGGAGGATCCAGCTAAAACAAGAACAGCAAGAAGCAAGAAAAACTCTATCTACAAACAGCTGCTTACATGTCCATTCTGCGGGAAGCCACTTACAGAGGAAAATTTTTATATAGATATTCCTACAAAATCGGTTAGCATCTATTGTTCGGATGATAAATGCATGTTCTATAGGTATAAACCCAGCAATAAGATGAAAATCCCGGTTTATTTGGTAGATGAAGAAATTTATGCTAAGTGCCCGACCATTATTCTGTCAACAGTTGATAAGTTTGCCCGCCTTCCGTGGGATGTGAATACAAATGCTCTGTTTGGTCGCGTTGATAGAATTTGCAGTCGCGATGGCTATGTTGCTATTGGAGCAGACCATGCTCGGCATACTTGTACAGAAGAGTTACCCACAGCTACGCTTAGATCAATTAAACCATTCCTTCCGCCGGAGCTGATTATCCAAGATGAGCTGCATCTTATCACAGGACCTCTGGGAACCGTATACGGTGCATATGAAACAGTTATTGAAGATCTGTGTTCCTACACGATTGGAGGTAAGAAAATCAAGCCAAAGTATGTTGTTTCTACGGCAACTATCAAAAATGCTGCTGAGCAGACAAAATGCTTATATGGCAGAAAAGTAACTGCGCAATTTCCACCAAATGGGTTTGAAATCGGTGACAGTTTCTATATTCGTGAGGTACCGGTTGAACAAGATCCGTTTAGAAGATACGTTGGTGTCTGCGCACCAGGCCAGTCTGTAAAGACAGCTTTGCTGCGTGTATATTCGATTATCCTTCAAAGTGCTTATAATCTTTCGCTGGATGATGAGTACAAGGATGTTATTGACCCTTACTATACCCTTGTTGGGTATTATAACAGTATTCGAGAACTCGGCGGTGCCGTTCGATTGCTACAGGATGATATTCCTGACAGAATTCAGCGTATTAAGAAAAAATATGGAATGAGTAGGCAGCGTTTCCTTAATCATAAGGTTGAAATTACTTCTCGCATGTCTTCTTATGACATTCCGAAGAAACTAAGTCAGTTGGAAACTTCATATACAGATAGAAATTGCCTAGATACGGCAATTGCAACTAATATGATTGCTGTTGGTATGGATGTGGATCGGCTTGGTCTCATGGTGGTAACTGGTCAGCCGAAACAGAACTCCGAATACATTCAGGCAACTAGCCGTATCGGGCGTTCTTATCCAGGCTTAGTAGTTACTCTATATAACCCTTATCGCCCCCGCGACTTGTCGCATTATGAGAATTTTACCGGTTATCATGCTCAGCTATATCGTTTTGTTGAAGGCACAACAGCGACACCGTTTTCTGCACGTGCAAGAGATCGCGTGCTGCATGCGCTGGTTATTTCTGCAATTCGTTTGCATTATCCGGAATTTGCAAGCAATGATGGAGCAGCAGCTATTGATAAGCTAACCGATGAGCAGCTTGATGAAGTGAAGGCTCTTATCATGAATCGATTGAACATCATTAAGCCTTCTGCTAAGGCAGATGCCGAACATGAGATTGATGATTTTATAAGCAATTGGAAACTGCTGGCAACTCAATCCAAGGAACTTAGATACTATGTCTATACAACTAAAACGTATAATCGCCTAATGAACACTTATGGCGAAGTTTGTACTGATCTTGAAAAGCCGACTCTTCGTTCTATGCGTGATGTTGAGAGTGCAGCAAATATGTTCTATTACACGGAGGACTAAAAGCCTATGTTTGATAATAATAAATTAGGTGAGATTCGTCCTAATCAGTTGATAACTACATTTGGTCCAGGTTCTATTGTGGATGCCGTGAAAGATTCCGTCACGGTTCTGGACTTGAACTATTGGAAGGAAAAAGGAAAGAAAATTATAGATGGCAGATTGGCCTCATATCTGGGTGTTGACTGCTTTTATATGCCACGGACTTCTTATAGCGGAGATATTCCTGTGGTCTCATTCCCTTATATGCATGTTTGTTCCAATGTGAAATGTGGGAGAATATTTGATTTAAGAGAGAATTTTGACCTGGATCGATATCTGAAGTTTGGTGTAACTTGTCCGGAATGTCATAGACAGGCCTATCCTTCTCGTTTTATTACTATTTGTGAGAACGGCCATATGGATGATTTCCCTTGGAGCTGGTGGGTTCACGGTGGCAATACAACCTGCAAAGGTACGATGAGGATGTATTCAACTGGCAATACATCAACGCTTGCAGATATGTGGGTTGAATGTTCCTGTGGGGCACGACGGAGTATGAGCGGCGCAACGCAGCATGAGAATTTTGAAGGTATGAAATGTTCCGGACATCATCCGTTCCGGCCAAATCATAAAAATGAAAAATGCGATAAGGAAATGATTCCTTCTCAGCGTGGCGCGTCGAATGTGTATTTTCCAGTAATGAGAAGTGCCATATCCATTCCACCTTGGATCAATCCGCTTTATAACTTGATTGATGAGCATTTGCGCTTAATTGACAGCTATGAAGAAGATTTTGGAGAGATGGGATTAGACAAAGTGTATCAAAAATATTTCTCTGCATTTACAAGAGAAGAATTTGATGCAGCTTTATTGCGCAGAAGACAGAACATCAAAGAGTTCACAGAGATTAAGCAGATGGAATACAACGCCATTACGCATCACGCAGATCCTGTGTACGCCTCCAACAAAAAACATTTTAAGGCTGAGGAGGATCCGCTTCCGGATTATCTGCTCCCGTATTTTAAGAGAGTCATTCGCATTACACGATTAAGAGAAGTGAGAGTGCTGCTTGGCTTCACCCGTGTAGATGCTCCGGATCCAGATGCCGATGAGCAGACAAATATCGTTTATCTAAATAAGGGTAAGACTGAAAAATGGCTTCCTGCTGCAGAAGTGCACGGTGAAGGTGTCTTTATTGAGTTTAATAGGGATAGTATTGATGCGTGGTTGAGAGATCCAGAACTGGGAGCACTTTCTCAGAAATATGCGCAGTGTTATAAGGAATTCTGTGAATCTAAAGAATGGACTGTTACCTCATTACGAGATGCAAGGTATGTCCTGATGCATACATTCGCACATTTGTTGATTAAGCAGATGTCAATGTCATCGGGGTACTCTTCATCCGCTATTCGTGAGCGTATTTATTTTGGGGATGATATGTCTGGTGTGTTGCTCTATACCGGAAGTGCCGATAAAGAAGGCTCACTTGGTGGACTTGTAGAATTGGGAAATATTGATCAGCTTATTGTTTTAATGAAAGACGCTTTCCAGGAAGCACTGGTTTGCACAAATGATCCGGAATGCCTTAACAATGTGCCTGCTGGCAATAATTCAAATGGCGCGGCGTGCCATTCCTGCTGTATGATCTCAGAAACAGCTTGCGAGAATGGAAATCGCATGTTGGATCGCGGACTAATTGTACCTATTGGCGGAAGAGAAAATCAGTCTTATTTTAAAACTTTGGTGGAAGAACTATGTCAACTGGAAGTATAAGCTTAGATATTTTGTTAAACAAAATTCTCACAGATGCTATATCTGGTGGAAATGAGTCTATCAGAGCCATTCAGAAGAGATACCCATCTCTTTCTGAAAAAGAAGCTCATGAAATTCTTGCTATGGTTTCAGCGACTGCCCAAAGTAACGATGAGATCGCTGAATTAGTTGTTACAGCGCCACCTTCTTTTGCGTTGAAAACAAAACCGACAAAGGTTACCGTAAGAGAAATGCTTATGGGAGCTAGGAAGAGCATTCTAATTACCGGGTACTCCCTCTCGGATTATTTTGCAGAGTTAGTTGATTGTGTAATTCAAAAGAGCCAAGAAGGCGTTCTCGTGAAATTTTTTGTGAATGACATTGAGAGTCAGAAGGCCTTTGACCGTTTATGCTGCTATAAGGGAAAATTCCTGCGAATTTATAACTATCCAAAACAAGAAGATAAAATGTCTGCTCTTCATGCAAAGGTAATTTCTGTTGATCAAACGGATACGCTGATTACATCCGCAAACCTTTCATATCATGGACAGGAAGGAAATATCGAGCTGGGGGCACGAATCCATTCGAAAGAATTGGCTAAACAAGCAGAGGATATATTTACTTCACTGGTATTCAAAAGGATATTTGTTGAACTGTAAGCTTTATGGAGGTGCGTCAATGAATTTAAGCTTGAAACATAAGCTAATGCTGCAATCATTGAGTCCATTGGCTTTTTTGACTATTGTACGCAATTTCAAATTTACCCCTGTCAGCGAACTTGCTGAAAATCAGTCATATTGGGGAGAGTTTGTTCGCCTTAATAATGTGCTGATTGTTGTGTTTTTGTTATGTGCTACATGGATTTTAGCAGCAATCATATCTTTTGTTTCTTTTACAGCCTTTAGATGGACTGATAAGAAACAAGGGTATCAGCTTTCTTTCTTCGTAGAAAAAGAGGACGCAAGTTTGAATTTTTTTATGACAATGATTATACCGCTTTTGATTGATGATGTAGGAACGATTCAGGGAGCGATAACATTTCTTATCATTGTGGTTATGATGTGTGCGCTGTTAAGCAAAACACATTTGTACTATGCGAATCCTGTGTTAGCAATCTTAGGATACCGAGTCTATGAGGTTACCTTTAAAAGTAACCCTGACTTTAATAATGAAGTTTGCTTGGCTGTAGTAAAAGGTAGGTTTCTAAAAAATCCGGGCACAGTAGAATATAAAGTGATTAATGATACAGTCCTCTACATGAAGGAGATGAACAAATGACCAAGGAAGAAATTCAGACATCGATTAAGTCGATAATGTTTTCTGGTGCAGTCTGCGGGATTGAAATTTATGCCAGTCTACGCAATGAAAATGGGTATCATACTAAAAAAATGAGGGCAACAGACAAGTTGCTTTCTAGCACAAAAGATAAGGTGGCAGG
The DNA here is from genome assembly GCF_052065755.1 of Bariatricus sp. HCP28S3_D3. Classification (NCBI taxonomy): domain Bacteria; kingdom Bacillati; phylum Bacillota; class Clostridia; order Lachnospirales; family Lachnospiraceae; genus Bariatricus; species Bariatricus sp. HCP28S3_D3. The sequence goes on from NZ_JBQHTK010000007.1 coordinate 100,468, forward strand.
TTTTATCAATTGTACCTATCTTGCAGATGATGCAGAATTTGACACATCAGAAAATATTGCAGACAATAAGAAAGAATTTTATGAGATTAGTCTGACAGAGAGCTATAGGCCCTTTGCGTTCCTTAATGGTGCTGAAAAGTGTACAGAGTACTATTCGGAAAGTGATAAAAATAAACTGTCTGGATTTCTTTTTAGAATTAATTTGAATGACCAGTACTTTTGGGTTTATCAACATATATACTCTGTATCAAGAATTGATCGAAGTAAGAACATAATAGCCAGACTTACTGGAGATACGTACGATGAAATTGATAGCGATATTGTGCAGATAGATTCACGAGCAGATATAATTATTTTTTCTTCAAGTGTTGTTACGGCGAAAATGGATCTTATGCAAAGATTTTTTGGATTTGAGCAATACATACGAGCGGGAGCACAGAAGACGATTGAGATTATTCGCGATCTGGATATTGTAGATAGCCTTGAAAAGTTTGTTGCGTTTGAAAATAAAAGTAAGCTGACAAATGCAAAGAAGTTACTAAAGGCAAAGAGTTCGCCTGTTTTACAGATGAAAAAAAACGATTTGTTAGAGAATCTGAAAAAGCATTCTCGCTACAAAACTATGTTCAATTTTGAAGAAGATCATATTGTGATTTCTTCACAAAAAGAAGCGGCGGCATTTATTAAAATGTTGAATGATGATATTGTTCGGTCTGAACTCACAGGAAAAGAATATGACAGCTCCAGCAAAATGCTTTTGGGTCCAGTGGGAGCGAGTCAATGACTGACCAGTGATAGGAAAATATAGATGAGTGATAGAAGAAAAAAGGCTTCTATGTCACAGGTTCTGACAGATATAAAGCCTTACATAACGAAAAAGTTTATGGCGGCTCTCTGTGTTAAGGAGCAAGACATTCAGGCTATTTGTCAAATTCTCCTGCCCAGATACAAGAATGTACAGCTTATGCAGGGACTGACCAACAACAAGCCGGATTTCAGAATTCAGGTAAAAGGTTTGTTCGGGACAGAAGAGAAACGGTTTGAAGTGGTTGGCGGTGATAAGAAAAGACCAGCAACCAAGAAGAAATCCGACCTAGGCTGGATTGATCAGCTGGAAGAAATAAATGCTGCATTAGATGATTTTTGATGGCGATGCAGTGTGGAGGAGGTGCGGCTAAGTGACCTGGGCTGAATATTATGAGCGATATGACGGATGGCAGGAAAGTACTCAGTATAGCCGTCTGGCCTCTATCAAGGACTTCGGACCGGATGGAAGTCCATCTGAGGAAATATGTGACTGCATTCAGTATGTGGATACGCGCACAGCGACCAGCATTCTTCGCAGAGCATTAGCAGCGGGAGTCCGGTTTCGAGCCGCGGAAGTTGCGGAGATTGCAGATAGCGGGCAAATCGAAGATGAAGAAGCACTGGAAAAGTTGATTCAGACAGCTGTGGATGCTTATACGGGGGAACAGCTGGATACGCTGCTGAGCTGTCTTCCTGATCCGGAACCGGTGTTTGAGTTGATTGATAAGATTACTTCCAAACCAACGCACTTTACAGAGGAGGATGTTCTGACACTGCTTCCTAATCTGCCAGATGAGGAATCCATCGATCAGCTGGTCAACTCGACAGATGCGATTTTCACAGAAAATGGGCTGAATGAGTTATGTGATTATGGTGTGGACGAGTCTCTGATTAGGAAGATTTCAAAGCGCAGTGGCATTCCGTATGCTGATCCGGATGAGCCAGATGAGGAATTTCCGCTTAAAGAGACACAACCGAAGAAGCCGGGACTGTTCAGCAGTATACTAATGGGAATGGCTCTGGCTGGTAGTCCTAAGCCTAAAAGTACAGGCAGATGCACGGGAGATTGTGCTCATTGTCCTCCCCACTATGGTTATCGCTATGGACGATGGTACTATGGACATGGGCATACACATGGCTGCGAATTCTGTGGAAATGGAGGATGCAGTGGTAAGTGCAACATGGACTGAGATTCGGAAGGATGTTGCAAAAATGGATATGGATATAAACGGGATTGCAGAGAGAATTCAAGATGCAAGTGAGCTGTCATATAGTTACTATAAATCGCTTGTAGATAGAATTATTGCAGAGAAGGCATCTGAAAAAGAAGTGGAACATCTGTTGGATTACATGCTTGATGTATGCCATGATGATAGAATGCTGAATCTGTTCAAGAAGGTTTGCAGACGATATTATAGTCTTTATCCGGAAATGATTGCATCTGAGATACTGGCCTATAAGGAATGGTATGAGGATTGAATGATTCTATCTTAAATCAAAGGATGAGGATGGTTGTTGAGTGTATAGAAAATGGACAAAGAATGATATAGAAGCATCCAAAGCGCGTTTCCGTAGGCTTTATGCGCAATCGCCGATTGAGTACCGGTTTTTCTGTGGTCACGATATTCAGAGCGAAGATGACGAGGATGCATTAGATTACTACATGATTGGAGTATGGCTGGTTCAACATAGGAAATATTCTGACTGGTCGAAAGAAAAATCGTTTGATTTGGCGGAAATTCTTGAATTTATGCGAGTGTACAGGATAAGAATTCCACGATATATCAAGCGTACAAGATTTTATCGTGAAAAATTAACTTAAAAGATGACACGACAAGAATTATTTGCATGGATACGCCAGCAGTACGGCACAGAGCCGGAATACCCTTGGCATGACTGGAATGCTGTGCTGCGGCACAATGACAATAATAAATGGTATGGTGTAGTTCTGGAAGTATCTGCTGATAAGTTGGGATTGTCGGAGGCAGGCATCATTGATGTTCTCAATGTGAAAAGTGATCCGCTGCTGATCGGCTCTCTTCGTGGGCAAGACGGCTATTTTCCAGCCTATCACATGAATAAGGAAAAATGGCTTAGTATTCAGCTTGGCAAACCAGAACTGGATGATGCCATCAAAGACCTGCTTTCTTTGAGCTATGAGCTGACGGCACCGAAGAAGCGCAAACCAAAGTCATCAGCAAAAAATCCGGGAGATTTCGCAAATGGCAAAGAAAAAGAAACTGACGAAGGCTGAGCGAAAGGAAGCCCGCCTCCGAAAAGGCAAGCAGTGGCTGCTCACCTATACCGGCTCACCGAAAAAGATGAACAAGCATTACCGGGAACGCTTTCATGTGGATGCTGTGACTGCCGCTAAAGATTTGCAGGAGCTTGGAGTCAATTATACACAGGAGCAGCTTGACCAGATTAAACAGGCTGAAGAACAGCGGCTTCGGCAGCGGAGAATGGAGCGGGAAGCGAAAGAACGGGAACGGCTGGGAGAACTGTATGAGGACTGCGATGGTCGCTTTGCCTTTATCGCCGGATATACAGATGGCGGCGCACCGTATGGTGTGATGTGGGAAGAAGTCGGCATTGATCCGGGACTGCCGTTCGAGGAAAAAGTGAAGCTCTATCACATGCAGATGTTAGGCTGATAATTGTGCAGACGGCATCTGCACAATTTGCAACAAAAAAGAGGAGCCGGTCAAGGCTCCTCGAAGATACGTTATTTCAAAAAGTTGCTTTTATGTTCCAGTGCGTGCAGATTATAGCCAAGTGTGGCCAGGTGTGCTACCTTCAGCGCAACCAGATTGATGTCAGTGGACATCGCGCTGGCGATCTGCTCGGCTGTGTATCCATACTCATAGATGTAACGAAGGACTTCGTTGCTGTCCATCAAGATCTCCGCTGCTACGATGTTCGCTTCATATTCCGGTTTGGATTTCATGTCGTAGAGCATGAACTCATGAATCGGGGTGGTTTTCGCCATATTCCGGTGAAGCTGATCATGCCCTAATTCATGTGCGCACACGATGCGCAGCATATTTTCATCCAGACTGTTATTCAGGAAAATAAAGCGATTTCGCTTAATCACCCGGTACATTCCCTTCAGGGAACCAAAATTTTCGCAAAGCATGACATTGATACCAAGCTGCCTTGCAATTTCAAAAGGGTCTCTGGAACCGCAGCGTTTTACCAGTTTCTCACCGACCCGTGAAAGCTGTTCCGCATTCATCATACCACCTCCAGTTTACAGTATAGCGAAAAGTGTGTACGATAAATATCACTGATCGGATTTTTTACGCCTCGTTTTCGGGGCGTATTTTTTATTGTTCTCTTTGGCAATCCAGTAGGCATCGGTCAGAGCTTTATAAGCTCCTTCGATGGCATCTTCGCTTAATTCGCCGCCAGCGAACATACCGGTCACTTCGCTGACCAGTTCTTCAATATCTTTCGCTGCTTTTGCGCCGCCTTTTTCATGAGCTTCTACGACATAGGTGCCGCTGCTTCCCAGCAGGTACTCAGTAGTAGTATTCAGCGCATCCGCAATCTTCTGGATCGTAACCATATTGGATGGTTTGCGGCTGCCAAGCTCATAATTCTGAATTGTGCGGGCGGTTACACCGGCCTTCTCTGCAAGTTCTACCTGAGTTAAATTGGCTTCTGTTCTTTTTTCTTTCAACCTTTCTTTGAAGACCATAGGAATACCTCTTTCTTTTTTGATTACGAACACGAACATTTTTTCATAAAAACCTATTGACACGAAAAACTGTGCTTGCTATAATGACGATGAAAACACGAAATATAATTCGTGTAATTATAGTATCACAAGAAATGCTGTGTGTCAATGCGTTCGTGAAAAGTTGTTCGTGCTTTCACGAACGGAGAGGAGGAATACGGGATGCAAAGAGTGATTCTTCACTGTGATATGAATAATTTCTATGCCTCTGTCGAGTGTATGCTGAACCCGGAACTGAAGAACAAGCCGGTGGCAGTGTGCGGTTCTGTGGAGGAACGGCATGGCATCGTACTTGCGAAGAACTATGCAGCAAAGGCGTTTGGCGTTTCCACGGGAGAGGCAATCTGGCAAGCAAAGCAGAAGTGCCAGGATCTTGTGATCGTGGAGCCGCACTATGAGCAATATATGAAGTTTTCAAAGCTGGCTCGTGAAATATACGGTCGCTATACCGATCAGATCGAGCCGTATGGGATGGACGAATGCTGGCTGGATGTGACCGGAAGCGGCTGCATGGGAACCGGATTTGAAATTGCAGATGAAATTCGCAGAACGGTTAAGTTTGAATTGGGACTTACGATTTCCGCAGGAGTGAGTTTCAACAAGATTTTTGCTAAGCTTGGGTCGGATATGAAAAAGCCGGATGCGATTACCTGCATCGAAGCAGATTCGTTCCGGGAGAAGATTTGGTGTCTTCCCGCCTCTGACTTGCTTGGAGTCGGCAGAGCGACCGAGAAGGTTCTGTCCGGTTATGGGATTCATACCATTGGAGAGCTTGCTGCAACATCGGATGATTTCTTGAAGTGCCGCCTTGGAAAGAATGGACTGGCGATTAAGAAATATGCCAATGGACTGGATGATTCGCTGGTTATGCATTCCGATTATGTCTCCCCAGTAAAGAGCATTGGGCACGGGATAACGACCATGCAGGATTTGGAAAATAACGCCGAAGTCTGGTGTGTCATGCTGGAGCTGGTGCAGGAAATCGGAACTAAGCTGCGAACGCATAAAAAGAAAGCAGGCGGAATTGCGATTTCCATCCGCAACAATGAGCTTTTCACGAAGGAGTGGCAGTGCCGGATTAGCATTCCGACACAAAGCCCTACCTATCTGGCGAAAACCGCATTTTCTTTGTTTGCAAAGAATTATCAGTGGGAACACCCGATTCGTTCGGTGACGGTTCGGGCAATCAATCTGTTTGAAGAGGATTGTCCGATACAATACGACCTATTCACAGATGTGAAATCACTGGATCGCCAGGAACGGCTGGACGCAGCGATTGAGCAGATTCGATTCCGATTCGGGAAAGATGCGATTAAAAATGGGGTACTTTTTCAGAAAAGCAAGATGCCGACAGAGCGAAAAGTGGATTTGGTCATGCCGACAGGAATGATCGGTTAATACAGCACCGGCAGAATCTGGTGAGTTCTTTGCTAAAAGAAGTCAACACATTCGCCGGTTTACAGAGGAGGAGCGTAGAATATGTCGGAACAGAAATGTAGAAAAGTATATGTACCTGTGAATTTGGATGTGGATGCGGAGGGAAATATCCGCCCGCGTCTGATTCGGTGGATTGACGGACGGGTGTATGAGATCGACCGATTGAAGCATAAGTGCCGGGCTGCTTCCACGAAGGTAGGTGGCTGCGGAATCCGCTATACGGTCATGATCGGTGGGCATGAGAGTTTCCTGTACAACGAAGATGAAAAATGGTTCGTTGAAGCAAAGGAGCCGTGCCTATGATCCTTTCGCAGAAAAACATAGAAGAAATCGCTGTTGCAGTGATAAGAGATTTTCAAAAGTCCTTTTTCGGCAGCGAAGCAGATGATCCGGCAAGATTCGCACTTCCGACACCCATTGACCAGTTTGCATCCGATTATCTGAACCTGAAGGTGTCATTTCAAAAGTTGTCCTCGGACGGAAGCATCTATGGTCTGACCGCGTATGTGGATACAGAATATCAGATAGAGGTTGATGGAAGTCAGAGGAGCATCTTCCTGAAAACCAATGATGTGGTTCTGGACAAGAGTTTCATTGAACCAGCGAATATTCGGAAACTCTGCGGAAAACGCAGATTTACGCTGGCACATGAGTGCGCTCACCAGATACTGTTTCAGCTGGATTCCGATGACCGAAAGATAGCCTGCCATAAGAGACCGGAAGTGCGAGGAAATGGCTCGCGCGTCTTGAGAACGCAGGAAGATTGGAACGAATGGCAGGCAAATACGCTGGGAGCTGCCATTCTGATGCCTCAGTCAGAAGTGGATCGGGCGATGTGGTTCATCAACAGCAGAAAGCCTCTGACCTGTTATGGATGGCGTTTTTACGACAGTGACCAAGTGAAGATAGATACCTTCTGTGGTGTCTTTGGTGTTTCGAGATCAGCAGCAGCTATCCGATTGGAACAACTGGGCTATCTGAACCGGAAAAAGGATTATGAATATCGTGATCCATTGGAGGTGTGGCCATGAGCAGGAATATCAGAGTATCGGAACCATCTGCGGAAATGCAGATTAAAATCATCCGGGCAAAGGATGCGATTGCTTCGCAAAAGCCCAGGATTGTCAGGTGCCCTTATTGCCGACACAATTCAATCATCGTCTTTGAGGATACCAGAGGACATGTGCAGACCAAATGTAAGGCCTGCGGACGCGAGACCGTCTTCAATGTTTTGGAGATGAGAAGATTACGGAGATTGCAGCTCTACTATTCGTCTTTGAATGGTTGAGATGACAATAAATAACCCTATTAACACAATTTTATAAGTCATAGCTGTGCTGTGGAGCCGCTGACAGGCGAAGTCTTCCGAATGCCGCATGAGACAGAATTATGGGATACCCATGTTCTGTTTTATCGGCACAGGATTTTTCTTCACCGTCATGCGGCTCTTTTTTTGACCTTCCGTCGATCCGGTTCTGTACCGGCTGTGCGGAAGGAGAAACGTATGTATTTTGACGCAAAAGAGTTTGGTAAGAGACTTCACGATGTTCGCACTTCCCGTGGCATTACGCAGGAGGAACTGGCGGTTCGCCTGGGCCTGGCAAGCAAGCAGCATGTCAGCCGCATGGAGAACGGTGAACGCAGCTGCTCTATTGACTTGCTGATTGAACTGTCCTGCATCCTCCATGTCAGCACGGATTATCTTCTGATGGGCAGCGAGCCAAGCAAAGAGGAAGTCAAAAATGATCTTCTTAGTATTATTTCGGAGCTGTCTACGATTGCGAAAAAAATCTAAAAAGCATTAGGCGCAATATAACTGCTGACGGCGTAGAATCATGGTGGCTATCTTGGTGGATACCTTGATGGGTGTCATCCTCTAAGTTATCATGGGTTGCGTCATAGGACTTATCATTGGCTGTACCCATGATAGAGTGAGCATGAGTGATTTGAGCACCCTCACTGCCGTGGGCAATAAGGTGGATACAAAGATTCAAAACTGTGTGTGGGATGTCCGGCGATTTATCTTGCTCACTAACTTGGTCATTGACTAAGTTTTTCTAACTAAGTTGGTAATTTACATTTTTCAAGATGACTCTGAAATCTGTTGCCGTTGAGAAAATTTTCGGATTATATGCCGCTGTATATCCAGGCGGCTTTTCGGTTTCCCTGACGATTTTGCGTAGGCCGCTTCCATGACGCTCCATGTATTTCATGCGGTGGAACGGGTCAGCAATCACAGGGCTTGCCATATTGAACGGATACTTTTTAGTGTCAAAAGCAAATCGGAAAATAAAAACGGAAAATCCGTTGATATTTCCTGATTTGCGGCGTATAATAAGATTATAAGAAAATAAAAACGAAAAAACTGTTTTTAGAGGAGGACTACCTATGAAAATACTCCGCATCACCGCACAAGGACTCCCATTATTCAAAAAAGACTTGGATATTTGCTTTTATACGCAGCAACGTGTTTGCGAAGAGGACAAAGATAGTCTTTACCGTTTGACGGATAACTACTATCTCCACTCTGCCTGTGCTTTCATTGGAATTAACGCATCTGGCAAGACCTCGGTATTAAAGGTCATTAGCTTGGCCTTAAATATTGTGAAAAATGAGCCCATCAATCATGTGGAGGCAAAAAGCATTCTTGGCGGAGCGAAGAATGCTACAATCCGCACATATTTTTATGATAAGCGCAGCTACGTCTGCTGCTTGGAAACTGTAATTGCAGCAAAGAAGTCGAAAACAGGGGAATATATGTATTCGATTCTGTCTGAAAGCCTTTGGGAAAAACCAATTGCAACCGTTAAGTCGAAAAAGTATCTGACAGATTTTACAGGAATGAAGCCTGTAGAGCAGCGCAATAGCGATGAAGCATACCTTTCTGATGATGTCAGCTTTGTCATTGCACATAATAAAAAAGCGAATGATACAGTGGAAATATTCAGCCTGCTTTCCTATACGAATGTGAATGTGCTTCCATTTACCGAAGATATTCCATTGGAGGTAATTGCATTTCTCGATCCGACCATTGAGAAATTGTGTTTTGAACAGACAGAGGGAAAAACATTTATCCACTTGAAGTTTAAGGATGAAGAAGAGATTATCCTGAATAATGCGGCAGACCTTGAGCAGTATCTGTCCTCTGGTACGATTAAGGGTATTATTACATTCTCGATGGTAAAGGAAGTTCTTCATTCAGGTGGTTATCTTCTGGTAGATGAAATAGAGAATCATTTCAACAAGGAAATTGTAACGACCTTAGTGCGCTTCTTTATGGACAGCCGACTGAACAAAAATGGCGGAACGCTTATTTTCACTACGCATTATCCGGAACTGCTGGACGAATATGACCGAAATGACGGAATTTGTATCGTTAGAAACCGTAATGGCATTACAGCAGAAAATCTGAGCTATATATTGAAACGTAATGATATTAAAAAGAGTGATGCTTACCAGAGCGGCTTCCTTGAGGGAACAACGCCAGCATATGAAGCGTATATGCGCTTGAAGAAAAGCCTGGCTGCTTCAATCAATTAAGGAGGCGGCAGAATGGAATTAGCAAAATACAAGGCGTGTATATGTGAAGGCTCTGCCGAAGAAGCTATTATCGACATACTGGTTGATAATGATCTTCTGATTTTCAACAGAGAAGAAATGTTGGAAGAACGTGTCATCCGTTGCAGAAGTGCTAAACGATTCGAGGAGCGATACTTACGGAAAGGATTCGATGAGCAGATTTCTGTGATACGGATTTTGGATTCTCGCAGAGAGGAATTTCGATTGAGTAAAGCATATGAGCAGAAAATTGACGTGGTAAATGTCATTACTGCTCCAGAAATTGAAATGCTGATTATTCATGCGGAAGGAGCATATGATCAGTTTAAGCGTTCTGGAAAAAAACCAAGCGAATTTTGTAAAATAAATCTTCGGATGCATGATGTGAAGTCGTATGATTTTGTGAAGCAGTATTTCAGTAATCCTCAGCTCTTGGTGAAAGCCATAAAAGAGTATCGCAGAACAGCAAATATCCCCAAAGGAGAATACAGCTTGTCTGATTTGCTGAGATGAGCGTTGCTTTTTTGATGCATTGGCCGTGACTCAAATGGTCACCAGGAGATAAACGGGTACCAGTTTATAGAAAACAGAATAGAATCGTCTTTGATGCCTCGTTGGGAAACCAACGGGGTATTTTTTTGCCTCAATCCGGCTGTATAGAACACTGGAAAAGTCAAAACGAACCGTATGTAGTCCTGCAAGGACAACCAAAGTGCGCCTACGAGGCCAACGCGAAACCGGAGGATTCTTGTTAAACTTACTTTGTAAGGACGAAAGTCCGGATGTCCCTTGAAAACTGAATACTCATTCTTCAGGTACATTCCTGTTTGGTCGAGCCTTAGACTGCACGCCATGAAGCCCATCGGGGCGATAGCGGTTTCGCAGAAGCAAATGCCGGATTGCAACCGGCGGCGGTGTTAAAGCCGGACAGGGACAATGATACTTCCGTAATTCGCGGTCCGGCCATAAGGAAGGCGGGATGGTTAAATTCCAATGGAGCAGTGAAGCACACTGCCGCCTGTGAGAAATCCTACATCTCTGGGGTGATAAGAAAAAGTACAGAGAAACCATATTTTCAGAAAGCGCTGCCGGATGCTGTATCAGCATGATACCTGGCAGGCTTTATCCATATCAGTGTATGGAGATTGGAGACAACAGCATATGAAAGAAAACTGGGTTTATCGGCGAGGTGATTTATATCTCGCCAATCTCGGTGTTCCGGTCGGATCAAAGCAGGGCGGTGTTCGTCCTGTTGTGGTTCTTCAGAATGATGTCGGTAATTATTATGCGCCGACGATCACGATTGCTCCGCTGACATCGAAAATTGAGAAGAAGCGAAAACAGCCAACGCATTTCTTTCTCCGTAAAGCAAAGGGACTGGCAAAACCGTCTATGGTATTGGCAGAACAGCTCGACACCTGCGACAAGATATGCGTGATTCGCTATCTTGGGCGGGTAAGTAAGGGGCAGATGCGTGGGATTGATGAAGCAGTAAGGATTCAACTTGGATATTACATTCCGGAACAAGCAGAGAAAAAAAGACAGGGCAAATGCCGAAAGGATGGCGAAGAAGGCGATGGATAAACTGATTACAAGGAAAGAAGCAGCCAGTATACTGGGAATCAGCGTAAAAACACTGGATGCTGCAAGAACAGACGGTTTGATCTCATATGTTCAGTATGTGGAAAACGGCTGCGTTTATTTCACGGAAGTGGGGATTCAGGAGTACATTGCAAAATGTACGCACCGTGCAAAACCGATGGAACGTGCTGCGACATATCGCAAACCTCGAAGCTTTCGGCGGTGAAAATCGACATCGTTGAGTATGGACGATGAATCCGCAATAATGAAAGCATCAACAGGATTGGAGGTAATGATATGGCGGCAAGAAGAATGATGCTTCCCGATTATGGTACGGTGAGTATGAAGGGAACGCAATATTATCGAACCCGTGTAACAGATCAGCAGGGACGGCGGGTTTCCTTATATGCAAGAACGAGAGAGGAACTGTACCAGAAGGAACAGGAAGCGATCCAGCAGATTGAGAACAAGACGTATCGCCGCAGTACACCTACAGTAGAGGAGTATTGCGAGAAATGGCTGCTGATGCAGTCGGCACAGATCAGGATGACAACGCTGATTGACTATACATCGAAAGTGAAGAACTACATCATCAAGCCATTGGGCGATATGCATATGGGAGATGTAACAGCAGATGACATTCGCCTGGCACTGTTGGCGGCATCGAAAAAGTCGGCATCCGTGTACAAATCAGTGAATGTTCTATATAAGTGTATTTTCACGGCAGCCATGGAGAGTAAGATCATTGATGAGAATCCGACCATCTATCTGAAGAAGAATGTGGGCGGGATTCCCCAGAAGGACCGTCTCCCGCTTACGGATGAGCAGGTGGATAAGCTGCTGGATGCCATTTACGGCTTACCGCCGTATGTGTTCGTGATGCTGGGGCTGTACGCAGGATTGCGGAGAGAAGAAATCCTCGGACTTCAATGGGATTCGGTGTATCTTGATTGCGAGGCTCCGTACCTTACCGTTCGGAGAGCCTGGCATACGGAGCATAATCGTCCGGTGATTCTGACAGAGTTGAAAACAAAGGCAGCGCATCGGAATGTCCCTCTGCCGGACAATCTTCTGGAATGTCTGAAAGAGGCGAAGAAGACATCGACATCGGATTTTGTGGTTGCAAACCGGGATGGAGACCCGTTGTCCTATACGCAGTTCAAGAGATTATGGCAGTATATCGTAACCCGTACCACCAAGGAACGCTGCTATTATCGCTATGAAGATGGCAAGAGGGTGAAGCATACGGTGAAGCCGGTTCTGGGGCAAAAGGCAGCACACAATGGAAATGTGGTTTACAGTCTGGACTTTGAGGTGACTCCGCATCAGCTGCGGCACACCTACATTACGAATCTGATTCATGCTTCGGTTGATCCGAAGACGGTTCAGTATCTTGCCGGTCATGAAAGCAGCAAGATCACCATGGATATTTACGCCAAGGTGAAATATAATCGCCCAGAGCAGCTCGCAGGAGTGCTGGAAGATGCTTTTGCATCGTGGGATTAAGAGTAAATCAGAAAAAACTTGGGGCAGGGATGGTCAAAAATCCCTGCCCTTTTTACATACATTCGACATCCTTGAAGGAAGTGGTGTACGTCATGATAATAAGAGTAGCAACACCCAATGTATGAAGATAGACGAGGAGGAGAACACATGGCTAAAGGAAAAAAGCGCCCTGCTGAACTTCCGGAATACGGAACAGTGATGATGAAGGGGGTACAGTATTACCGCACCCGGATTACAGATGCAGACGGAAAGAGAGTGGCGATTTATGGGCTGACACGCGAAGAATTATATGACCGGGTGGAAGATGCCCAGAAGAAAATTGCAGAAGTGGTTTTCCACAGAGAGAATCCGACCGTGGAGGAGTACTGCGAAAAATGGCTGCTGATGCGGTCTGGAACGGTAAGAACCAATACGTTGGAGGGATACGAGCGGATGGTGAATCGGTACATCGTGGGGCCGATTGGACAGATGTATATGGATGAGGTGACCACAGATGACCTGCGGCTGCTGATGGTTCCGCTATCAAAAGGTTCTTCCGGAATGTATGGCCAGCTCAATATGCTGATTAAGAACATTTTTAATTCGGCAGAAGAGAGCAAGGTGATCAAAGAAAATCCATCCAAAACGATTTGTGCAAGAGGCGGAAAGCCTGCGAAACGGCGCGAAGCTTTGACGGATGAACAGACTGCCATTTTGCTGGATAGCATTCGTGAGCTTCCACCGTATGTTTTCGTGATGATCGGCTTGTACGCGGGACTGCGTAGAGAAGAGATTCTCGGATTGAAATGGGACTGTGTATTCCTGGATGAAAAAACGCCGTACATTTCCGTAAGGCGTGCATGGCATGTGGAAGGCGGTGCGCCGGTAGTCAACACACTTTTGAAGACTCCGGCAGCGAAGCGAGATGTTCCGATTCCCAAATGCCTGGTAGCCTGTCTCAAGGAAGCAAGGGAAAAATCAGAATCGGAATATGTGATCTCGAATTCGAAGGGAACTGTTTTGACGGAAACACAGTTTGTGAGGGTCTGGAAGTACATAACAGTTCGTTCTACCGCAGAACGCTGTTATTACACCTATGTAAATGGACAGTCCATCAAGCATAGAATAAAGCCAAGGCTTGGTGAGCATCAGCCGAACAATCCCAAGCTGGTGTATACGATGGACTTCAAGGTGACTCCGCACATGCTGCGGCACACCTACATCACCAATCTGATTTACAAAGGTGTTGATCCTAAGACGGTGCAGTATCTGGCAGGCCATGAGAACAGCAAAACGACTATGGACATCTATGCGAAAGTCAAGTATAATAAACCTGAAGAATTGAGCAGCGTTGTGAATGCAGCATTCGGGCTGCGTTAAACGGCACCAAAAATTTCGCGATTTCGTGGGTTTACCTATGGGTTTACTGAGAGAGGAAAGCCCGAAAAACCGCATGAATACTGGTCTTTTTGGATCAAGGTCAGGTGAATACGGTCTCAAAGCAGCTCGTCGCGCTCCGCAGTTCAGCAAGCGATAATTTGGAACGAAGCGACAACGAGAGAAAACAAAGTTTTCTCGAGTTTGTTTCAAGCGACAACGAGAGAAAACAAAGTTTTCTCGAGTTTGTTTCAAAGATATCAAAAGAATTTTGTCCCGGAAGCAATTGTGCTTCCGGGATTTCTTCATATTTGGTCAGATCATTGACCGTAGATTCAATTATTCTTCAAACAGGTCACTTCGGTCCGTTTCGCAGAATGACCTTAACTTCAAAAAATCAAAAACAAGTCACCCCCCGACGTCGATGAAGGATGACCGCAATTCTAAGAAATCAAAAACAAGTCACCCTCGACGTCGAAGAAGGATGACTGTAATTCCAAGAAATCAAAAACAAGTCACCCTCGACGTCGAAGAAGGATGACCGCAATTCTAAGAAATCAAAAACAAGTCACCTTCGACGTCGATGAAGGATGACTGTAATTCCAAGAAATCAGATATAAGTCAATAGTAGGAGAAAAGATATGCAAGGTCTAAAACAAATGCTTTTACAGGAGCAGAAATATCTGGAAAACATTGTAAATAAAGCAAAAGAAGGATTGTCTACAGCACCGGATGGACATCTAAGAATCTCAAAAGATAAAAATAAAATCAGATATTACCATTGTACAGAGGATAATAGTGGAATCTATATTCCGAAATCAGACAAATCTTTACCCCAAAAGCTTGCGCAAAAGACTTACAACTTGTCGGTGATAAAAAAGGCAGAATCGAGACTAAAACAGATTAAGAAAATTACGAGAGATTATTCAGATGATGAGATCGAGGAACTTTTTACATCTTTGCATGCAGACAGACAAGCTTTAGTTACGCCTGTGGAAGCAACATGGAAGCAACTTCTTAATGAATGGTATACGGAAGAATATCAGGGGAAAGGATTTCAGGAAGGAACTGTGGTGATTCTGAGTGAAAAAGGGGAACGCGTGAGATCGAAGTCAGAGAAAATTCTTGCAGATTACTTTTATCGAAGAAACATACTTTACAAATATGAAAAACCTTTATATCTGAAAGGATATGGTACTGTATATCCTGATTTTACATTTTTGTCGAAGAAAATAGGGAAGGAGATATACTGGGAACATGAAGGCATGGTGGATAAGCAGGAATATGCAAGAAGTGCGGTCCGAAAAATAGAGTCCTATCAAAAGAATGATATTTATCCGGGGGATCGTCTGATTCTCACTTTTGAAACAGAACAGAGTATTTTGAATTCAAAAACGATAGAAGGATTGGTAAACAGATATTTGCAATTTTGAGAATAATAATTGACTATTTTTGGTGTACTGAATAATCACAGAATTGAGATATGCATATTTTATGCATATTTTTTCTCAGAAAAATGTCATGATTCGATGATATATGCTATAATTATTCTTGATAATGTTTGTGCTGCCAGAGAGGTGATTTGATTGATTCGGGAAAAGAAAGTTGGAGTAAATAATATGATACAGGATAATATAAACGAACAGAAGCAGGGAAAAATGAATTCACTAAAAAGATTTTTAATAAATTTATTTGATATCCGCGGTGATATGATGAGCTATGAGGATATCGATGCGATGATGGAGGAGAACACGGACATTCACGGTTCTAATATGTGGATACTGATGATGGCTATCATGATTGCGTCAATCGGTCTGAATGTCAATTCCACTGCGGTGATTATCGGAGCCATGCTGATTTCCCCACTTATGAGTGGAATACTGACGATGGGATATTCTCTTGCTGTAAGGGATCTCAAACTGATGCGGCGTGCGCTTCTCAGTTTTGGAGTACAGATGGTGATCAGTTTGATTACGTCTTCAATTTATTTTTCTATTTCTCCGCTTGGAGAGCCTACGGCAGAGATGATTGCGCGTACAAGCCCCACGATCTGGGATGTACTGATTGCTTTGTTCGGTGGTATAGCCGGGATTATCGGAAATACAAGGCAGAAGAAAAGCAATGTAATTCCGGGAGTAGCGATTGCGACTGCACTGATGCCACCGCTTTGTACCGCTGGTTACGGAATTGCCACAATGCAGGCGAAATTTCTCCTCGGGGCATTTTATCTGTTCTTTATTAATACATTGTTTATTGCACTTTCGGCAGCACTCGTGACGGTTCTCCTTGGAGTCCCTGCACATCAGAGCATGGATGAACGCAGACAGAAGAGAATAAACCGGATCGTGGCAGTTATTACAGTGGTTACCGTGATTCCGAGTTTGTTGATCGGAGCATATACAGTGTACAGTTCTTACATAGAAAACCAAATATCCGATTATTTGAAAGAAGAGTTTGTTTTCAGTGATACGCAGTTGGTGCAGAGTAGTTACGATCAATCAGCGAAAATGATTTCTGTATCGCTGGTCGGCACACCGATCGATCAGGAGACGATTTCATTTCTGGAAAGAGAAATGGAGAAATATGATCTGGAGGAATATACGCTGCATGTTACGCAGAATACGGTTAGTTCTGCAAGCGAAAGCGAGAATACAGACAAAGTGACTATTGCGGTTCAGGAAAAAGCAATTGCCAAGCTTCAGGAAGAACTGGAAGCGAAGCGGGAGCAGCTGGCGGAAATGGAGAGCAAAGCGACTGCAAAACTGGATCTGGAACAGATGTCAAATAAAGCAGAAAGCATTTTTTCAAGTTTATCGGACTGCAAATGTGGTATTATTGCAGATGAAACGGGAGAATATATTATTCTTGTTGCAGATGCGGAAAAGGATTTGACTGATTCAGAGATCTCTGTGATCGAGAATTGGCTCAAAGAAGAAAGCAAAGTAGAACAGGCAAGGCTGTTTATTGAACAAAAATAGAATTAGTATTGATTGTAAACGTCGGGAAGCTAAAAGCGTCCCGACTTTTTTTGACAGAATATCATAGTTTGTATTTATAATTGGCTCTAAAAAACTGTTATAGATGAAAGGGTTGCATTTTCGGGATTTTGTTATATAATAGCCTATGTATATAATGCATATCAAACATATAGGAATTATAAGATAAGAAAGGAAGGGTATTATGAGCTGTGAATTTAATAATATATCTAAGGAAGAGGAGAAGGGGATCACTTACACAGACGCTGAGGCAGAGCTTCATGCAAAAGAAGTGGGTGTTGATCCCAGGCCAAATGAAACATTGGTTGAAATTGATGAGAGGGGAGCGTTTATCAGACAGCCTAATGCATTTATAAAACCATTCGGAGATAAGCCTGGTGACAATAAAGCGGAGGCGGGAAGATATCGTATTTACTGGGCAACAGGATGCCATTGGTCAAACAGACCGGTAATTGTGAGAGATATTCTGGGTCTGCAGGATGTTATTTCTGATATTAAAGTATCTCACTCTGGGGAAACGAATGTATATGGGCATGGGTTTGGAAATCAGCCTGATCACCGGGATCCGGTGACGGGGGCGTATTTCTTAAGTGAGTTTTACAAGAGAGCAAATCCGGATTTTAAAGGCAGAGCGACAACTCCAACGCTGGTAGATGTTGTGAATAAAACGGCAGTGAATAATGATTACCACCGTCTCACAAATTACATCGAGGTACAGTTCAGACCATTCCAGCCCGAGGATGCACCGGATCTTTATCCAAAGAAATTCAGAAAAGAGATCGATGAGTTTAACGACTGGTTATTTCCGCATATCAATAATTCCCATTACAGAATGGCTTTCTGTCAGTCGCCGGAAGCATATTTTGAGGCGTATGAAGATTTTTATGAATCACTTGACAAACTGGAGAAACGTCTTGAAACCAACCGTTTTATATTCGGTGATTATATCACGGATGCAGATGTTCGTCTGTATGTGACACTGGTTCGCTGGGATGTTAATTACTACCATAATATTGGTCCAGTTCATAAACCGATATATGAATATAAGAATCTATGGGGATATATTAGAGAATTAAATACTATTCCTGCATTCCATAACAATTGCAATGCGAAAGAACTGGCATTATCAGGACCAAAGAGAGATAAAAAAGAAAAACTTTTCAGAGGATTTAACGAAAGAATTCTTTCAAAATTAGATTTCGATGCATTCTGGAAATATGACGGAGAACGAGCAGCACTTAGCAAGAACCCGGATGAAGTATATCTTCGTCATCCAAAGGGAGAAACCTATGAAGAATATGCATCGGAGATTTCTACTACAATCTGGAACAGCCCAAGTTGGGAAGATAGAAATCCGAAGAATGGAACCCTTTCGGTGGACGCATCAATTAATCCGATTCAGGGACTTTTATAATAGGAAGGAGAAAAAACAAAAATGAATAAATTAAGATATAAGTTTTTATCAGCAGTATTAGGTATTACAGTAGTGGCGGTCAGTCTGGCAGGCTGTGGATCGTCTGGCAAGAACACTGACAAGAACAGTTCAGAACCGACGGAAAATGAAGTAACGGTGGTGAAAGGTGTAACGGGTGGTTCGCTGGCTCCCTATTTCTATATGGATGAAAATAACAAACTTACCGGTGTAGATATTGAAATTGCCGAAGAGGCATTTAGCAGACTCCCACAGTATGAACTCGAGACCGAGGTGGCTGATGCACTTCAGGGTGTACTTTCCGGGCAATATGATATTGCAATTAATAATTATGGATATACCGATGAGAGAGCCGAATCTTATTATTTTTCATATCCATACAAGACAAGCTTTAATGAATATATTCAAAGAGCGGATGATCAGCCGTTAGAGTCTCTTGAAGATGCGGCTGAAAGAGGCTACAAGATTGAACTGACTGCGGGAAGTCTTACAGGAAATGCATTAGAAAAATGGAATAAAGATCATCCTGAGAAACAAATCAATATCATTTATTCTGAGACAGATTTTCAAGTTCGTTATCAGCATATCGTAGACGGAACGACAGATTTTGCGATTGATGACGGACCAATCATAGAGAATCTGCTTCCAAAATTTGGAATGGAAGGTCAGCTTGTGGCCAATGACATTGATGCAGAGACAGAAGATTTCCTGTTCCCGCAGAATAATACATATTTCCTTCTCGCAAAAAATGAAAAAGGAGCTCAGATTCGTGAGGATTTAGATAAGGTTCTGAAGGAAATGAAAGAAGATGGAACTATTGCGGAAATTACAAAGAAATATCTGGGAGTTGATACTTCAGTAGATCCGAAATACCTGGAAGAAACAATTAATTAAGAGGAAACGGGTATGCAAATATATCGTATTAATAAAGAAACGGATGAATGGTTAAAGAAAGCATATGATTATGTAAGAACGGATGCCTTCTGCTTTGGTCAGAATATCCCTGTGGAATTAGAATTTGCGGGGGAAGAAGCTCAAGATGATTTAGAAGGTGTTGTGATACTGGAAGATCATAAGCCGGTTGCCGGATGCCGGATTTCATATCCGGCAGATGGAATCGGGAAAATTGAACGTGTCTGTGTGGTTCGTGAAAAGCAAAAGGGAGGATATGGCAGTATACTCATCAGGGAAGCGGAAAAATGGTTGATTGAGAATGGTGTCAGACATATTGTTATTAACAGTCAGGACAGAGCGGCCGGTTTCTATCATAAGTTGGGATACATCACAAATCCTACAGTTGATCCTCATGCGTATGATAAGAAAAGAAAGAGGAAAAAGGCGGCAGATGAAGCCTCCCTGCCAAAGATAAATCTGGGATTTTCGACTGTTCTGGTAGAAAAATACGTGTAATAGAAGGGAAAAGGGAATGGGTAAATTATTTGATGTTTCACTGGTATTTTCATCAATACCTGAATTGTTGGAAAAGCTTCCTATAACTCTGGAACTGGCATTGCTGGCGATGGTGCTTGCACTTGTTATAGGGCTCATAATGGCTATTATTAAGATGAAAAATATAAAAGTGCTGACACAGATTGTGAATATTATCATATCAATGCTTCGAGGAACGCCTGTCATTGTTCAACTCTATGTCGCATTTTTCGGGATACCGATGATATTTACGGCAATCAACAACAGCTGGGGAACTGATCTTGCTGTGGCTGATATTCCCGGGTTTGTGTATGCGATGATTGCATTGGGCTTGAATCAGGCGGCGTTTATGGCTGAAATAATACGTTCTGCCCTGCAGTCAGTAAATTCGGGACAGATAGAGGCCGCCAGTGCGCTTGGTATGACCTATGGACAGGCTTTGAGAAGAATTATTATCCCGGAAGCGTTCGAGGTGGCGCTTCCTACATTGGGTAACTCGTTGATCAGTATTATCAAGGGGACATCGTTGGCATTTACCTGCGCAGTTGTAGAGATTACTGCCCAGGGTAAAATCATCGGAGGAAGGACATATCGTTATTTTGAAGTATATGTCTCACTTGCTATCATATATTGGGTCATTACGATTATAATTGAACAATTGATTAAGTTTATTGAGAAACGAATACGTATACCGGAGCAAGTTGCGATGGTGTCACCGGCGCGTATAAAGGAGTGCATATATGATAAAGATTGAACATTTATCAAAGAAGTATCATGATAATGTGGTGTTGGACGATATGAATCTGGAAATCCACAAGGGTGATGTTGTGGGAGTGATCGGCCCATCGGGAACTGGAAAATCGACATTACTGCGTTGTATCAACCATCTTGAAATTCCAGAGCAAGGTGTGGTATATATAGGCGAAGAGAGAGTGGAACTTGCTCAGAAGAAGCCGAAAAATCTTCTGGATCTGCGAAAAAATACCGGAATGGTTTTTCAGAAGTTTAACCTGTTTGAGAAGAAAACTGCTCTGGAAAATGTAATGGAAGGTCTTGTTACGGTAAAGAAGATTAAAAAAGATGAGGCAAGAAAAATTGCGATGCAGGAATTGGTAAATGTGGGAATGGCGCAATGGGCAAATCATTATCCAAAACATTTGTCAGGAGGACAGCAGCAAAGGGTGGCTCTTGCACGTGCTCTGGCTATGAAACCGCAGGTTCTTCTTCTTGATGAGCCTACATCAGCGCTGGATCCCGAGCTTGTTGGTGAAGTCCTGGATGTAATCAAGAGGGTGGCAGAGAAAGGTTACACGATGATTCTGGTTTCGCATGAAATGAATTTTGTGCGACATGTGTCTAATCGAGTGATTTTCCTGGATAAAGGGCATATTGTGGAGGATGGAACTCCGAAAGAAGTGTTTGATAATCCAAAGAATGAACGTACAATAGAATTCTTCCGCAAAATGAATCTGATGAATGAACCGGATTATGTAATTTGATGAGGAAAGAGAGAGTATGTGTCGATGATTGAAGAAATAAAGAAGTTATTATTACAACTGGTTGAAATTGATTCTCCTTCAGGAGAAGAAAATGGGATTATAAAGTTTTTAAAGAAAAAATATGAGGAAATAGGTATTCATCTTCAAGAAGACAATTCGGGTAATCTCTATGCTGAAATTGAAGGCAAAGGGGATTACCTTTTGCTGTCTGCTCACATGGACACTGTGAATCCAGGGAAGGGGAAAAAGGCTGTTGTAAACGCAGACGGTATAATTTCCAGTGATGGAACAACGATTCTGGGCGCTGATGACTTTTCCGGACTGGTGGAAATTTATGAAGTGGCAAAATATGTTATGGACAATCATATCCCACATAAAGCAATAGAACTTCTATTTACTACGGGTGAAGAACGGTACTGTGTTGGTGCTAAGAAATTTGATTTTCGTAAGGTAAAAGCAAAAACAGCATATGTGCTGGATTTGAGTGGTCCGGTCGGAAGGGCAGCGTATGCAGCACCTACAATTTTATCGTTTGAAGCTGTAGTTCGCGGAAAAGCGGCACATGCAGGATTTAATCCGGAAGAAGGAATTCATGCAATTCAGGCTGCGTCGAGGGCGATCGGAAAACTGCAGCTTGGAAAAGTGAAGGAAGGTGTGACGGGAAATGTGGGCATCATACAAGGTGGAAAAGGGACCAATATTGTCCCTGATGAAGTAAGGATTCAGGGAGAAATAAGAAGTATGCAACATGAGGATGCAATTAGACTTGCGGATGAATACAGATGCATTTTTGAAGAGGAATCAGCCGCTTCTGGAGCAACTGTGTCATGGGAGGAGGAAATTCATATTCAGGCCTATGAGACTTTATTAGAAAGCAAAGCTGTGAAAGAGTTTGAAAATGCAGTAAAAGCGGTTGGACCTTCGCCAAAACTGGAGAAGACATTCGGAGGAAGCGACCAGAATGTATTTGCGCAGAAAGGAATCGAAGGAATCGTTGTCGCCAATTCTATGTATAACGTGCATAGTGTTGAGGAATACACGAATCTTTTTGAAATGGAAAAGGTGGTGGAAATATTAAAGGAAATTGTGAGAAATGAAGAGATATAAATAAACAGTAAAGATAAAGAAAAAAACTGAAAATGCAGGATATGTGTGTTATAATTAATGTCAATTAAAAGAATCAATATCAGGAGTGACACGAATGATAATATTGAACGATTACCTGTATTCCGGAGATACGGTTATTAAAATACTTCAGAATTATATGGAAGATCTGCTTTGTACAAAAACGATGGACGATATTGCGGAAATCGGACCGGCCAATCACCTAGGGTACGAGAAACGCCAGGAGAACGAACGGGTGAGAAGAGATGCAGTTCCGGAAGGGGAGTGTGTTTATTTTGATGAAGCGTATGAGCGGGGGATGCGTCTGCTTCAGCTGAATCTTGCCGAACTTGATGTAAATATGTTTTCGGCTGTAAATAACAGTCTGATCAACGATGGATGTGGGCTTTACCGGGGGCGACAGATCCTGCCGTATGAACATTTGTCTAGATTTCAGAATGACCTGATTGATTGATGTCAGTCAGATAAAGGGGAATAAAAATGCAAACAAAAGATAGCTTGAGAAGGGTTATGAAATATGCCTGTATTCTATATTTTCCGATTCTGTTATTATACCTGGAATTGGTTTTTCATCTCTATATGCGGCTTAGGATGGCATATTTTCCGATTATTGTCTGTTTTGCGGTTTCACTTGGAATGCTGGTCAGCGCTCTGGTGAACTGTTTTAGCAAAAGAACGAGGCATATTCTGACAAGTGTGTTCAGTTTGTTTTTGGCCGTGCTGTTTTGTGTGGAAATGATCTGCCGCAGGATTCTGCAGCAGTATTTTCAGTTATTCAGTGCGCTCGATACGGCTGCAGGCAATCGGCTCGGAGATTATCGAAATGCCGTTGTGAAGGCTCTTGAACAGAATTGGATCGGGTTGCTTCTTATGCTGGTCGTTCCGGGAATGATGTGCGCTATACAGGTTTTTCGAATTGATACATTTGGAATAAAGATAAAAACCGATACAAAAAAACGGTGGCCTCTACAGAAAAGACTCCTGTTTCTGTACAGATTTACCGCTGTTCCGATGATAGGTTGTGTGGTGTTTTATCTTTTGACGCTGGCTATGGTTTATCTTTATCCCTGGGAAGGCGATTTTACTCCGGAAAAGCTCTATGCTATGGATACGAATACGGATGATCAGGTGGAGCAGCTGGGACTTCTTACGATGCTTCGTCTGGATTGTAAACATATGATTTTCGGAAGTAACAGTAATATGGATATCAGTCTGGAACAGCTTGCCGATGCGGAAAATGAGAAGGCGGTTCAGGATGAAGAAATAGCAGAGGAGGTGGCGGAACCGGAAATTGATACTTCTCCGAATGTGTTGGAGCTGGATCTGCAAAAATGGATCGATGAAGCCCCGAATGAGGATGTAAAATGGCTTTCGGAGTATATTCAGACAGTAACGCCGACGAGAAAAAATGAGTATACGGGAATGTTTGAAAACTATAATGTAATATTTATTACGGCCGAAGGGTTCAGCGGGTATTTGATCGATGAGACATTGACTCCGACGCTGTACCGGCTGACACATGAAGGATTCGTATTCAACCGGTTTTATTCGGCGCTTCATTTTACAAGTACTTCCGGGGGTGAATTCCAGAATCTTACGGGACTGTACCCAAAAAATGGATTTCCGGTCAGCATGAAGGAGACTGGGGAACAAGGAATAAGCCTGCCTTTTACGCTGGC
Organism: Bariatricus sp. HCP28S3_D3; assembly: GCF_052065755.1. Lineage (NCBI taxonomy): Bacteria > Bacillati > Bacillota > Clostridia > Lachnospirales > Lachnospiraceae > Bariatricus > Bariatricus sp. HCP28S3_D3. Next base: position 124,611 of record NZ_JBQHTK010000007.1, read on the forward strand.
AAATATACTGCAGCCTTTGGATTATACGTGTATTGGTTTTCATTTTAATGAAAATATGTATGGCAGGGCTCTGTCACATCCTAATTTGGGATATGACTGGCGGCAGTGTTCGGAGTGTCTGAATCTGCTGACGAAAGAAATAAATCAGGAGGGCGATGCTTACTGGCCCCAGTCGGACGACTATATGGTGGAACAGAGTCTTCAAGAGTATTTGACAAAGGAACCGTTTCATATCTATTATCTGACGCTGAGCGGTCATTTGCCGTATGGGTTTGAAAGCAACCAGATGTCCAAAAGGAATCAGGAGGCTGTGGCGTCTCTTCCGTACTCGGAGAAGACAAAGTCCTATATTGCGGCGAACCTGGAACTGGAAAAGGGACTGACCCGTCTGGTAAATGCGCTGGAGGAAGCGGGAATTGCAGACCGGACTTTGATTGTTATGGCTCCGGATCATATTCCTTATTCGGATATTGATGTTATAGAAGAACTGGCGGGACGCTCCTTTGGAAAGGATTCTCTTGAATCGCTGAATGAGAAGTCCGTGGATTTTGACGTATATAAGAATTCACTTATTATGTGGACTGCTGGGATGGAAGAGAGTGTGACGGTTAACAAACCCTGCTGTCAGGTGGATATTCTGCCGACGGTTTTGAATTTACTGGGGCTCGATTATGATTCCAGGCTTCTGGCAGGAAGGGATATTCTTTCGGATTCCGAGCCTTTGGTCGTGTTTTTCTCCAGTTCATGGCTGACGGACAAGGGGAGTTATAATCGCTTTACCGGCACGTTCACGCCTGCTTTGGGAGTTTCTATGACGGATGAAGAAATACAAGCTTACACGGAGCGTATCAAAGCCATAGCTGCCTGCCGGCTTCAAATGACATCGATCATCATTGAAAATGATTATTACCGGTTGGTCACGGGTTTGTGAAAATAATAACTTTTATTTATATGTTTTAAATCTATTGATTTATTGGGTGCAATGCGCTATAGTAATATTAGCTGAAATTCGGCACGTTATTATATGAATATACGTGCAGAATGCATAATTAAGGAGGATGATTATCATGGGAAGATTACAGGACAAAGTTGCAATTGTTACAGGTTCCACCAGCGGAATCGGAATCGGAATTGCCAGATTATTTGCAGCTGAAGGCGCTAAAGTAGTGATTTGTGGACGTAGAGCTGAAAAAGGACAGGCTGTTGTTGACAGCATCGTGGCAGAAGGCGGAGAAGCTTCTTATCACTTTATGGATATTACAGATCTGGAAAGTATCGAAAAGTTATTTGCTGATACAGCAGAAAAGTATGGAAAGATTGATGTTTTGGTAAATAACGCTGCTAACGTAGCTCTGAAGGACGGACGTGTTGATGAGCTTACAGTTGAGATGTGGGATGCTATTTTCCAGAGTGATATGCGCGGTACATTCTACTCTACAAAATGCGTACTTCCATATTTAGAGAAGAATGAGAACGGTGGTTCTATCATCAATATCGGTTCTATGGCTTCCTGCGGAGGCGACCTTGGATCAACAGCTTACGCTTGTGCAAAAGCAGGTGTTGATATGCTGACCAAGTCTACAGCACTTCAGTACGGCAAGAAGAACATTCGTTGCAACTGTGTTCGTCCGGGACTTATTGTTACACCACAGAATGAAGCAAATGTACCACAGGCTCTGAAAGACATTTTCCTGAGCAACATCATGGTTAACCGTTATGGATGCCCGGAAGATATCGGAAATATGTGTCTGTATCTTGCTTCTGATGAAAGCAGCTATTTCACAGGACAGGTTGTTACTGTAGACGGTGGTCTGAATGCACATGTTTCTACCGTTGCTCAGTTCAAACAGCTCAGCTCACGTACATGGTAAAAGAAAATATTTTTGAAAAGAGTTCCGCAAAGGGAACTCTTTTCTGTTGCGTGTGTCCAGCGAAGCTGGACCACACTTGCCGGTGCAAGTCCGGTCACGGAAATCGCCAGTGAGCCGTGTAGCTAAACTCGGTGCGCTGTAGTAATACAGGGTGCTAAGCGAGTGGATAAAGTAACCTTGATAAGAAGTGCGAGCAATCGTGCAGACCGTAACATTAAGTGAATTCTGCCGTATCGTTAAAAAGGTCTCGAAAGAGAACAAAGGGAAGTTGAGCCTGGGCAATATAGGCGAAAACCAT